>ONPI01000025.1 GCA_900319685.1 uncultured Bacteroidales bacterium | reverse complement strand
CTTTCCGAGCTTGGAGAGAGCCTGTCCCAGATAGAGGGCGGTCTTTCCATTGGCCGGATCAGCTGCCAGAGACTTGGCAAGTGCAGGAGCTGCGGTTGCGAAATCCTTGACCTTCAATGCTTCTGCTCCCTTCTGGAGCCACATTGCAGGAACGAGGGATTTTGCCTTCTCGGCCACTTCTTCGTTGCCATATTCAGTTGCTACCTTGACGACGTCTGCGAGCTTGGCCTCGGCTTCATCGAGCTTGTCTGATTCAATCAAATCCTGGGCGATCTGCAGGCAAACGCTTGGGATGGCGTTCTTGCAGTTAGTGACGATTTCATTAGCCTCTTCGCCGATGGTCTGTCCCATCTCGAGGGCCTTCTGGAAGTAATCCAAAGCTGCAGTCCAGTTCTTTTCTGAAATTGCGTTGGCTCCATTGTTGTAGAGTTCAGTTGCCTGAGCCATGTCCTGAGCCGAAATCATGCCGGCGGTCAAAACCATTGCCGCAATGGCGAGAATAACCTTTTTCATCGTTTATGGATTTATGTTTATAGTTTTCTTAAAAGTGCAACGGGGACAAATGTAATAAAAATTTGTAATTTTGCCCAAAGAGGAGGTTAGTCAGATGTGTAGTTTTTTTAAATCATTGTCTTGTCTTGTACTGCTTGGCTTTTCAATAATGATGCCAGCGCAGAACCTGCCCTCCTTGAAGAAGGATGCGGCCATCACCGCAGGCAAGCTCCAAAACGGCATTTCATACTATCTGGTGACTGATTCCGCCATGAAAGGAGTAGCGGATTTCGCCCTCGTAAGGAAGGGCTCCGCAGATACCCTCGCGGCACGGAAAGAGCTTGCGAACCTGCCCCATTTCAACAAGACCATCCCATACAGGTTCCTCTCGCGGAAAGGCATCGGATGCCGTCCCGAGGGGTACATTTCATATGAAGGAGACGCCACCATCTTCCGGTTCGACAACGTTCCGGTATTCGACCAGGAAGCATCGGACACCACCATCCTGATGATGTTCGACCTGATAGCCGCGCAGCCGAAGGAACACGCCATCATCATCGCCGGCGACATCACCCCGGCGAAGATTATCGAGAAGTTCGACGTGTTCTCGCTGATGGTTCCCGCGCGCACGACTTCATATTCAAAACCTGAATATGTCTGGAAACCTGCGGAAGGAACCGGGTATTCCTTCATCCAGTCCACAAGGCCTGGAGTCAGCGTGAGTTTCCGCTCCCCGAGAACTCCCGACGCCGAGATGAACACAATACAACCTTTCATATCGGAACTCTTTGCCAGGGAACTCAAGGAAATAGTCAAAGGCCGTTTGGGAGAATCCCTCGTATCCCGTGACATCCCTGCCTCCCGCATGGGGGTCTGCCATAGGGGAAGTGCCGAAGGCCCCGGAGACGAGTTATTCAAGATTACTGTGGAAGTACCTGAAGACCAGGTGATTCCTGCTACCATGGCCATTTCTTCCACCCTTTCCGACCTGGGATCGAAAGGAGTCGGGACGGAAGAATACAGGACGGCCAGGGCTTCGGTCCTGAGCTTGCTTTCAAAGCCTCAGGACAACGGCGGACTGGTGCGCCAGTGCATAGCTTCATACCTCTACGGAGGAGACCTGTCCTCCCGCCAGGAGAAGGCAAGGTTCTTCTCCTCCAGGAATATGTCGGAATCTGCGGAGCGCGAGTTGTTCAACAACTATGCGGCCGCCCTCCTAGGCGACATGGACAACGCTTCGGTGGAATGGAAAGGCCCGGAAGCCGACTATGATGACTGGGAGTACGAAATGGTGTTCAAGACCACCTGGGACGGAGTCTCAATGCTGGAGAAACCTGCGTACCAGTGGACGGTCAGCACCGCCGACACCACCGGGTTCTGGGAAGGGAAGAACAAGTCGAAGCTCAAGAGCGTAAGCACAGAACCGGTTTCGGGAGGGGAAATGTGGACTTTCGCCAACGGGATGAAGGTGATCTACAAGCAGATGAAGACCGGAGGTTCTTTCAGCTACTCGATGATGATCAAGGGTGGGTATTCCAACGTCCGTGACCTGCCGCGTGGAGAAGGAGCCTTCTTTTCGGATATGCTTTCCTTGTACGACGTGGCTGGACTGAGCGGAAGCGATTTCCAGAAGGTTTTGAAGGCCAACGGGATACGTATGGAAAACAAGGTATCTGTATCGGATATGAAGATATCCGGTTCGGCTCCTTCCGGAAGGTACGCCCTGGTATTCAAGGCATTGCTCTCCATCGCCAACAACAGGAAACTGAACAGGAATGCCTTCGAGGAATACCGCAGGAGCACCCTGGCATCCCTGCCTCCGGCCTATCTGGACAGCCTGATGTATCCGGAATACGGATATTCAAGCGTCAAGACTCCTTCGGGACTGACCGAAAGGACCCAGTCGGACGCAGATGCTTATTTCGCCAAGCAGTTCCTCAGGTGCAACGACGGAGTGATCGTGCTGGTGGGTGAACTGCCGGCAGAGAACGTCCAGAAATACCTGGCAGGCATCATCGGCGGGTTCCGGGTCAGCAAGACCAACGCTGTCAGGGTGCCTGTTTCCTACAAGTTCCGGAAAGGGTCCAATGCATATTCTGCGACCGGAGAGCCGGTCAGCGTCAGTATAGCGATGGCTTGTGCAGAGCCTTTCACCACCGAGAACTACATGGCTTTCAAAATAGCCGGCCAGTCTTTGTACAGGAAGCTGAGCGGTGCCATGGCCGAACAGGGTTTCAGCGTGGATATGGCAGACAGTTTCAAGATATTCCCGCAGGAAAGCCTGGAACTCATATTCACATGTATTCCTGTGCCGGACCATGGGCTTCCGTGCGGCATCGCAGGTGGTGCGGACCACCCGAAAAGAGCCATGGTAGCTGCCAGGAAAGTGATCGATGACGTGCTTTCCAGCCCTATCGCTGCCGATGACCTGAAGGCAAGCAAGGCCCTGCTCTCGAATGTGTATTCCCTTTATCTTTCCGATCCGGATTCATATCTGGATGCAGTCATGTTGCGCTATTCCGGTGGAAAGGACGTCCTGACCGACTACCAGAAACGCATCGGCAGTGTCACGGCAGACAACGTAAAGCATATTTTCGGCGTACTCGCCGAAGGAATGAAGATAGAATATGTCGTCAAACAACAATAAGTTCGGGACTATCATCCAGATCGGAAATATCCTGGTATCGGAAGAAGTGGTTACCGAGTATTTCGCCTGTGACTATGCGAAGTGCAAGGGAATATGCTGCATCATCGGCGACAGCGGAGCTCCGCTGGAAGAGGATGAGCTCCAGGACCTCGAAGTGAATTATCCTGAATATTCTAAACTTATGCGCCCGCAGGGACTGGCGCAGGTGGCAAAAGACGGTTTCTTCTCCATAGACAGGGACAACGACCTCGTCACTCCGACCGTGGATGGCTCCGGGGAATGTGCATACACCACTTTCGACAGGGACGGGAACTGCTTCTGCGCCATCGAGAAGTGTTTCTTCGCCGGTACCGTCAAGTTCCGGAAGCCGAAGTCCTGCTGGCTGTATCCGATACGGGTGACCAAGCTTTCTGACGGAGGGCTTGCGTTGAACCTGCATCGCTGGGGCCTTTGCAAGGATGCTTATGAAAAAGGAAAACGCGAAGGAATCAGAGTATATGAATTCCTTCGCGAACCACTTTCCGCCATATTCGGCGAAGATTTCTATTCAGCCCTTGAGGCAGCTGCGGAACACATTAACCTTCAGTAGTTTCCTCAGTTGATTCCTCGGAAGTTTCCTCGGTCTGCTCAATGAGCTTCAAAGCCGTTTCATAGTCAGACGCGTTGACCTTGACTTGAACAGGATAGACATAATTCAGACACAGATAAGTGGAATCTGCTCCGAACACAGCCGCTGGAATCCCGTTCTCCCTCAGCATTCCCACTGTAATCTGGGCGCTGAGAGCATCGTTGAATTCGGCAACTGTCTTGAATTCTTCTTCCCTTTTCATATTCTGACCTCCTTTACTTTTCAAAGGTACTGTTTTTTTAATATCTTTGAAAGATGATTGACATGAAGCATAAATTATACCGTCTCTTCCTGCTCGCAGTATCGGCTGCAGCCATCTTCGTTTCCTGCGGCGAGAAAACCGTACCCGTGACCGCTCTGGAAATCAATCCGGATTACCTTGACCTGCTCCTTGGAAGCAGTGCGGCATTGACGGCTACGGTCAAGCCGGCCAACGCCACCGAGCAGACTGTAACCTGGTCCTCCACTGCACCGGGCACCGTCTCTGTGGACAACAATGGCTCTGTATCGGCCCTTCAGGCCGGACAGGCCACGATAAGCGCGACCTGCGACGGCAAATCGGCATCATGTATCGTCAAAGTCATCGTACCTACCGAGAGCGTGGCTCTCGACAAGACGGAAATAACCCTCAAGAAGGGAGATTCAGCAATCCTGACGGCAAGCGTCAACCCTTCCGAAGCAACGGACAAGGTGGTCAGCTGGACATCCTCAGCTCCTGACGTAGTTTCGGTAGACGAAAACGGCGGCCTTAAAGCCCTGAGGCAGGGAAAGGCCACCGTCACAGCAAGTTGCGCCGGGAAATATGCTTTCTGCCAGGTCACCGTCAGGGACTCCGCTAGCGGAGACCACGAAGGCACCGGACACGAGAACTGGGATTGACAATTCTAATCGCTCCCCTCACCGAGGAAATCTACTTTTGAATAGAGGGCACCAAGTGCCTTGATGGAGTCCTGTATCTCCTGTATCCTCTTTTGGGAAGGTTTCTTGAAACCATTCACATAGTCACGGATCAAGGTAGGATTGATTCCTGAAAAACGCCCGAAACCAGAGATATTGATTTCCTTGTGCTCCATAAAGAACAACTGTAAAGGAGAAGGGATGGCGTCTTCATATCCGAAACTCTCAAAACTGACATCAACTCCCAATGCTGGCCAGTGAAAACCTTCGAAACCCTTCCTGTAGTCATTCCGTTGCTCGTCCGTAGCTTCGGACAGCTCGGGATACCAAAGCAATGACTGCTTATATATCGTCCCGCTTGAATCTTCACCGCAAAGGAACCGGTCTTCAAACCATATTTTCCGGATTTCCATATCTCCTGTTATTAAAGTAATTCTTCCAAGTTTCAATAATAGCGTCTCTATTCTCAAAAAGTACAGATTCTATCCTTCGTAAGTCTCCGGCCTTGATTCCTTTGGCATATCTGCGGATAAAGGACCCTTCGCTGAGATCATAAACCGCATATCCTTCAGCACCTTCTACGTGGACGTGGATTGGTTCATGCTCCCTGCTGAAGAAATAGTAAGTGAACCCAAACACTCTGAATACTTCCGGCATACAAATATAGGTATTAAAAATAACACTTACAAATAAGGCCTAATTGAAAGTGAATGTCAGGGACACGTCTCCGAACCTTCCGGCGACGCCGCTGTACCTGGTGAAGTAATTCTGGGACAGCTTCCCCCTCCAGACGATGTCGTCATTCTTGTTCATCGGGAACTCCACTTCGAAACCATATGCCTTGGACTTGATCTTGACGGAACCTTCCGCCTTCCAGGATGTCCGCTTGCCTCCATCGTCCTCAATCATAAGGAACGCACATTCCTCAAGCTGGGGTGACCATTCCGAGGCCAGGATGGTGTTGAAAGTCAGGTTCTCGCCTACCTGCTTGCGCTTGACATTGATCATCATATCCGTAATCTGTGGGCTGTAAAGCTTCAGATCGGACACCACATCTGCAGTGAAAGCCTTGATACTGCCGCACTTGATGAAGAATTCGCTTCCTCCCTGGAGCCAGGTGTCATAGTTGCGGTGTGCCTTGAAAGTCTTCAGCCTCAACGTCTTGAAGTCAGTGTTCGCCCTCGTTGCATCGGCTTCCGGAAGCAGTCCCATCGTCTCAGCCATCTGAGGGGTGAGATACCGTGAGTCCTCGTTCCGGTTGATGACCCATACCGGATGAGCCTTGGCATAATCCTCATCCACGGTGATTTCGGACACTGTCCAGGATCCGTCACGGAGCCGTTCCCTCCTGAAGGCAGTCGCTTCCTGCCGCTGGTCTTCGGAGCTGTATGTTATCACCGGTATCGAAGTTCCGTCCCAGTCTTCGGAGTACGGCCAGTAGATCTGCAAGCCAGAGGCGGCCAATGCGTCAAGGAAGCTTGAGGACCTGGTCTCGGAAAGACCACCGGAATAATCTGAAATGAGGCTCCGGAGAGGCTGTGGATATTCCGGAACCCTGGTTTGAAGCCATTCGTCCCCTACGCCGCTGCCGGGATTGCCGACAAGGTTGCTGAAGGGATATTCTTCATCGTATCCATGAGCGGACGAGCGGCCGACAGCCTGCCGGACTTCCCGCACCTGTGTGATGGACAGTGGCAGTCGGGAAAGCATCGAGGCAACGCTCTCCGGAGTCATGGAAACGTCTTGGGCATCGGGGACAAGGCTTCCGTCTCTGTGTAGCGGGGCTGCTCCGTCTTGGTCGAAATCACATCCGACAAACGACGGAACCATGATTGCGAGGGCGAGCGCCACCGGCGCCAGGCTCCTCTTGGTGGAAATGAAGTTTTTCATCGTTCTATGGTCTTTACGGTACAAAGTGACACAAAAAAAGCCGTAGAACAAAAAATTCTACGGCTAAGTTCCAAAACATGCCTTCAGGACATCTGCAGGACCTATTTCGAATATATGATAAAGCGGTTTTTATCATAAAAGTCGCTTACTATATCGGTCTTCTGGAAGCCGGCTTCCTTGAATACCTTCTCGGTCTCCTTGTCAAGGGCTTCGTTGATCTCGGTGATACCCTTCCCTTCAGGGGAAAGGAAACGCATCGACCAGCGGGCGATGGCCCGGTAGAACACCAGCGGGTCGTCGTCGGATACGAACAGGGCGGATGCCGGCTCGTAATTCAAGACATTCGTACGCATCAGCGGCTTTTCCTTTTCCATTATATATGGAGGATTGCTCAGGATAAGGTCGAACTCTCCGTGGTTGAACGGCTGCTCCGTGTCCAGGACATCAGCGATGACGAACTGTGGAGACATGGCTCCGGTCTCTTTCATCTTCGCCGCGAAGTTCTGCCCCATCGCGACCATTATGGCTTTCTCAGAAATATCGGTGCCGATCACTTCGGCTCCCGGAATATTCATCGCCACGGTCCAGGCAATGCATCCGGATCCGGTGCATAGGTCGAGTATCCTTACGGGACGCGCCGACTTGCCGTAAGCTCCGCGCATCCTCTTCATGCGGGATCCGATCTTTATGGCTTCGCGGCAAAGGAGCTCGGTCTCAGGGCGGGGGATCAGGACATCCGGGTTGACTTTGAAATCCAGTCCGCAGAACTCAGCCGTACCTATGACATATTGGACGGGTTCTCCGGCGGCAAGCCTGTCAAGGTCGGCATTGAGCGGCTCGAGGAACTTGTCCTTGATCGCAGTCTCAGGCTCGACGATGTGGGTATAGCTCTTGGTGCCGATCCTGTATTCACACAGCATCAGCATGATGTTCCTGGCCTCTGCGGTCGGATAAAGCGGCTCAAGCCGCGATATTCCCTCTTTCAGGAAATCTTTCAGCAGCATAGGGTAAGAAAGGTTGAACCGTTACAGCAAAACTATGAATTCTCTATGATGCTGGTAAGGAAGTCCGTCATGTCTATTCCGGCAGTCCTTACCATCTTCGGCACCAGGGATGCACTTGTCATTCCGGGTATCGTATTCACTTCAATCATGTACAGCCCGTCTTCGGCAAGGATATAGTCTATCCTGACCACTCCGGAACAACCCAAATGGGAATATATCTTCCTGCTGGTTTCCTGGATATGGTCCCTGACGGCATCTTCTATCGGAGCCGGACATATCTCCTGGCTGTGACCGTTGTACTTGGCATCGTAGTCGAAATATTCGTTCTCCGTGACTATCTCGATAACAGGAAGGGCCTTGACACCTTCGGAATCGGTATATGCGGCGCAGGTGAGCTCGCGGCCGACAAGACCCTGCTCTACGATCACCATCTGGCCTTCGGAGAATGCGAAGCGGATGGCTTCCGGCAAATCCTCCGGCGCCTTGACCTTGGTTATGCCGAAACTGGACCCGGCGTCGGTCGGTTTTACGAATACAGGGAATTTCAGCTTGGAAACTATCTTTGCGGTAACGGCTTCCATATCCATCCCCTTGCGTACGAATACGTCCGGAGCCGTTTTCACGAAGTCTTCGTCACGAAGATAGCTCTTGCAAGCGAACTTGTCGAAAACCACGGTCGAAACGAAGGCGCTGCAGGTGCTGAACGGGATGCCGAGCATCTCGAGATAACCTTGCAGCAAGCCGCTCTCTCCAGGAGTCCCGTGCTGCATGATGAAAGCGAAATCGAATCTGACTTTCTCGCCCAGGACCTTCACCGAGAAGTCGGTCTTGTCGATTTCCGGCCTTGATCCCTCAGGGAACGCAATCCTCATGGCATCCCTCTTCTTCATCGCCACGAGTTGCCATTTGCCGAAACGGGCGAAAATCTCATAGACATCGTACTCCGTCCCGTCGATCCTGGAAGCAGTAAACTCCCCGCTTTGGCAGGATACCTCCCATTCGGAGGAATCGCTTCCGTATATCACAGCAATCTTACTGTACTTGCCCATAACGTAGCTTATTCAAAATAGTAATCTTCAATCCTTTCCTGTGCGACGGAGACCGATGCTCCGCCGTCGCCTCCGCCTTCGCATCCGTCGCTGCCTTCCATGCCGGCCGGAGCGCTGAACTTGTCGTCCCTGGTCACACCGAGGGTTCCGTCAGCCCAGACTTTCTTCATGAAGATAGCCCAGGTTGGAAGCGATGCGTTGGCTCCCTGACCGAGAGCGGTGGACTGGAAGTGGACCTGACGGTCCTCGCAGCCGGTCCAGCAGCCTGCGACGATGGTAGGGGTATATCCGATGAACCATCCATCGGAGTTGTCGTTGGTGGTACCTGTCTTCCCTGCCATCTCTCCCGTGAGGTTGTACCTGCTGCGAAGCCTTTGCGCGGTACCTTCCTCTACGACTCCCTTCATCAGGTTCACCATCAGGTACGCAGTCGCATCGCTGATGGCTTCGGTCTTGCGGTTCGAGAACTCGGACAGGACGTTGCCCTGGGAGTCTTCGATCCTGGTCACGAACAGAGGCTCGATGAAAACACCCTTGGAAGGGAACGTATTGTATGCCGCAACCATATCCCACAAGGCGATGTCGGCAGGACCGACGCAGAGAGCCGGGACGGCATCCACATGGCTCATTATACCCATGCGGCGCATCATCGCTACCATGGCGTGCGGTCCGAACTGCTTCATAAGGTAGGCGGATATGTTGTTGGAGGAGTTGGTGATACCCCACTTGAGGCTCACCGTGGCTCCTATCCACCTTTCACTGTCCGTACTGCGCGGAGTCCAAGTGCCGCTCGGCGTGACGAACGTCTGAGGGAGGTTGACCACCTGGGTGCAAGGATTCATTCCTTCCTGCATCGCAAGGGTGTACAGGAATGGTTTGATGGTGGATCCTACCTGGCGCTTTCCCTGCCGGACGTTGTCATACTTGAAGTACCTGTAGTTAGGGCCTCCTACATATGCCTTTACACGTCCCGTACCCGGCTCCATCGCCACGAAGGAGGTCCTGAGCAGGGACTTGTAGTATCGTATGGAATCGTCCGGGGTCATCGTAGTGTCGATATATCCCTTGTTGTTATACGCGAAGACACGCATCTTCTCCGGCTCCGAGAAAGTCTTGAGTATCTGCGCCTCCGTCAAGCCGGACTTCTTGAGCATGCGCCAGCGGTCGCTCCATTTGCGCGCCTGGTTCATCAGCTTTTCGCGGGTCGGCTGGTCGATGTCGTTGGCGAACGGTGGATTCCTCTTGTAGCGCAGCTCCCTGTCGAAGTCCTTCTGGAGAGACCTTATCCTCTCGGCGACGGCTTCCTCCGCATACTGCTGCATCTTGTAGTTGATGGTGGTATAAATCCGGAGTCCGTCGCGGTCGAGGTCGTACTGGGACCCGTCCGCCTTGCGGTTCTTCTCGATCCATCCGAACAGCTCGCTGTTGGCCCATGCAAGGGAATCGACGGTGAAGTCCTCGCGCTGGTTGTAGTCCGAACGGTGAGGCTTCTTGGCCGTCATCACACGGCGGATCATATCCCTGAAATATGGGGCGCGGCCGGCGTTGTGGTCAAGGACCTGGTATGAAAGCTCGATCGGAATCTCCCTGATGGAGTCCCTCTGGTGCTTGTCGATGTATCCGGCCTTCTCCATCTGCCCGATTACGAAGTTCCTCCTGGCCAGGGACTTGTCCGGATTAAGGGCAGGATTGTAACGGGTAGGCTTGTTGGCCATTCCGATGAGCGTGGCAGCTTCTTCGATCGTCAACTCGGACGGCTGCTTGCCGAAGAATGTCTCGGATGCCGACCTTATGCCATAGGCATTGCTGCCGAAGAATATGGAGTTGAGATACATCGTCATTATCTCATCCTTGGTATAGTTCTTCTCGAGCTTCACGGCCGTTATCCACTCCTTGAGCTTGATCCACACCATCTTGACCTGGTATGCACCAGGTATCTTGCTGTGGGCTTCCGAACGGGGATACAAGGTCTTTGCGAGCTGCTGGGTGATAGTACTTCCTCCTCCCTGGCTGGAGTTGCGCATCAGTATGGTCTTGAAGAGTACCCTGGCAAGACCCTTGAAGTCGATGCCGGAATGTCTGTAGAAGCGGGCATCCTCGGTCGCGATGGCAGCATGGACTACATTGGGGGACAGTTCCTCATAAGTGACGTACGTCCTGTTCTCTATATGGAATGTAGTGAGAACCTCTCCGCCCTCCGCGATGATCTGCGTCGCAAGCTTGCTCTCCGGGTTCTCCAACTCCTTGAAAGAAGGGATGTCAGCGAAGGCCCAGACCAACAGGATCATGAATATGAGAAGCAGTACCGGAAACGTTATGATTCTCCAGAACCACTTGGAAATTTTCTTTTGTGTCTCTTCGGTCATAATAAAGACAAATTTATAACAAAATTTGGAAAATTGCCTCGTTTGTGGTTTACTTTGCAGTTTGAAAAACGAAACTATCTATGAATAACTTTCAAAACAATTGATTATGGCAGACAATCTTGTAATAGTCGAGTCTCCGGCAAAAGCCAAGACGATCCAGAAGTTCCTTGGCAACGATTATGTAGTGAAATCCAGCTTCGGACACATCAGGGATCTGCAGGACAAGAAGCTCAGCGTGGATGTCGACAAGAATTTCGCTCCGGAATATGTAATCCCAGCAGACAAGAAGAGGGTCGTGTCGGAATTGAAGAAGGCAGCTGAAGCATCCAAGACGGTTTGGCTCGCATCCGATGAAGACCGTGAAGGAGAAGCAATCTCCTGGCATCTGTTCGAGACCCTTGGTCTGAAACCGGAGAATACCCAAAGAATAGTATTCCATGAAATAACGAAGGATGCGATCCTGAATGCCGTCAGGAATCCAAGACCCATCGACATGAACCTTGTCAACGCCCAGCAGGCCAGGAGAGTCCTGGACAGGCTCGTGGGTTTCGAGCTTTCTCCGGTACTCTGGAGGAAGATCCAGCCGAGGCTCTCGGCCGGACGCGTGCAGAGTGTCGCACTCCGTCTCGTAGTAGAGCGGGAAAAGGAAATCATGGAATTCCACAACGAGGCTTTCTACAAGGTGGATGCGATATTCAATCCTGAAGGATTCCCTGCATCGGTGAAAGTCAAGGCCACCCTGGACACCAGGTTCAAGACCATCGAAGAGGCGCGTGCTTTCCTGCAGGACTGCATCGGGGCGCATTTCGAGATATCCGACGTCGAGAAGAAGGAAGCTGTCCGGTTCCCTGCGGCTCCTTTCACTACCTCAACGCTCCAGCAGGAGGCGGCCAGGAAGCTCCATCTGCCGGTAAGCGTCACCATGAGGACGGCTCAGGCCCTGTATGAAAGAGGTTTGATCACCTACATGAGAACCGACTCCACGAATCTCTCGAGCCTCGCAATAGGCACGGCTAAGAAATTCATCTGCGACAACTTCGGTGAGGAATATTCAAAGACTCGCCAGTTCAAGACCCACAGCAAGGGAGCGCAGGAGGCCCATGAAGCCATCCGCCCGACATATATCGAGAATACCGACATCGAGGGCACCGCGCAGGAGAAGAAGCTCTACAACCTGATATGGAAGAGGACCGTAGCCTCCCAGATGGCAGACGCCAAGGTCCTGAACACCACGATGAAGATATCCTGCGACAAGCGCAGCGAGAAATTCAACGTGCAGGCGACCCAGGTCCTGTTCGACGGCTTCCTTAAACTGTACATGGAGGGCACCGACGATCAGGAAACCACCGAAGACGATATCGTACTCCCGGATCTCGACAATGGTACAGTCCTGACTTCCAAGGGGATGACGGCGGAGTGCAAATTCACCGCCGCTCCTCCGAGATATTCTGAAGCAACCTTGGTAAAGAAACTTGAGGAACTCGGCATCGGACGTCCTTCCACTTACGCACCTACCATCGCAACCCTGACCACCGGCCGCGGGTACATCGTCAAGGGCGACAAGGAAGGATCGAAGGTATCCGTCATGGACCTTGAGCTCAAGAACGGTACTGTCACGGAGAAGACCAGGGTGGAGACCATCGGTGCGGAGAGGAGCAAGCTGCTTCCTCAGGAGATCGGAATGATAGTTTCCGACTATCTGGAGAAGAACTTCACCGACATCATGGATTACGACTTCACGGCAAACGTCGAGAAAGACTTCGACAAGATCGCCGACGGCGAGCTGGTCTGGAACGACGTAATCGGTGAATTCTACTCCCCGTTCCACAAGAAGGTGGACGAAGTGCTTCATGACAGCAACTTCAGCCACGTATCACGGGAACTCGGAACCGATGCCGAAGGCAACAAGATCGTGGCGAAGTTCGGAAAGTTCGGCCCGTTCATCCAGAAGGGTGAAGGCGAAGGCGTGCAGTACGCCTCCCTCGGCAAGGGACAGCTGATCGAAAGCATCACCCTGGAGGAAGCCCTGAAGCTTTTCGGGCTCCCGAGGACCATCGGCGTTTACAACGGCATCGAGGTGGTCGCCATGAAGGGACCTTACGGAAATTACCTTAAATACGGTGACAAGAACATCTCGCTGCCTCGCTCGAAAGACCCACTCAAGGTTACCTTGGAAGAATGCGGGAAGATCATCGAAGATATGGTCAGCAAGGTATCCCTCAATGCAGTCATCGCCGAATACAAGGCAAGCGACATACAGGTGGTCAACGGACGGTACGGAACTTACATCAAGCACGCTGGAGCCAACTACAGGGTCCCTAAAGGAACCGATCCTGCAACTCTGACCGAGGATGCATGCAAGCAGATAATTGAAAATTCAAAACCAACTGAAAAAGGCCGCCGCCGTTTCAAGAAATCTTGATTATAAATAATATTTTCTTAAATTAGCGGCCATAAAGTTATAAATCGTAAGTATGGCTACTTATCACATCGATCAGATCGACCAGAAAATCCTGTCATTCCTGATCAACAACGCAAGGATGCCTTTCCTCGAGATCGCACGTGAATGCGGTGTCTCCGGAGCTGCCATCCATCAAAGGGTCAAGAGACTGGAGGCCAACGGAGTGATTTCCGGTTCCAGGCTTATGGTCAAGCCTCAGGCCCTTGGTCTCAATGTCTGCGCTTTCATTAGCGTCACCCTTTCCGAAGCAAACAAGTACCCGGAAGTCGTTTCTAACCTGAAAAAAATCGCAGAAATCGTCGAATGCCATTTCGTAACCGGTAAAGCGGCCCTGCTTGTCAAGGTTTACTGCTTTGACAACGACCATCTTATGGAGATACTTCTTAATACGATGCAGAAGATTCCTTACATACAGTCCACCGAGACCATGATCTCCCTCGACCAGGCCATCGAACGCCAGGTCTGGGTTAAGGACTACAAGAACACCAGCTACCAGGAAACTAACGAGAAGTAGACGAAACTATCAGTTCCGCGAGGGCGAGATCCTCGGGACATGTGACCTTGAAGTTATACCTCTCTCCGTAACAGAACGAGAGAGGTATTCCTTTTTTCCGGGCAACCGAAGCATCGTCCGTGAAAGCAGTGTCGAAAGGCAGTGAATATGCCTCCCTGATGGACTCTGAACGGAACATCTGGGGCGTCTGGGCAGCAAAGATCCGGGACCTGTCAACTTCCTCTCCTTCAAGGGAAACCAAGGTGTCTCCATCAGGACCCGGGACATGGTCCAGGACCTTCAGGGTGTCCACCGAAGGCACGACCGGAATCAAGCCCTCAAGGTTCCGCTCCTCCATCTCCGAGAACATTTTCCGTACGAGGTCGCGGGTTATCAGGGGACGCACTCCGTCGTGGATTGCCACTATGGCACCGTCAGGAACCTTCGCGAGGGCATTCCTTACGGAATGAAAGCGCGTAAACCCTCCGGACACAAGGATTTGGGGATAGGTAAAGTCCGCAGAAAGACAATACTCCTTCCAAAAAGAAAGATAGTCGTCAGGAAGGACTGTGACCACCTGGATTCCGGGGACGGCTGCTATGAAGGTCTCCATAGTCCTCCGGAGTATCGGAATACCCCCGAGCGAGAGGAACTGCTTGGGCAGTCCGGACCCCATCCTGGTCCCGCTCCCGGCGGCCATAATGATTAATATTTTGTTTCCTTTCATCATTTATTCCTTACAAATATAAGTTTTTTTGTATATTTACAACTTGTATAATAGACATTACTAAAAATATGGCAGTTTCATTTCTTACTCAGGAAATAGCAATGGACCTCGGTACCGCCAACACCGTCATCTTCAGGAATGACGCCATCGTGTTGGACGAGCCGAGCATAGTGGCAATCGACAACAATACCCAGAAGTGCATCGCCATCGGCCAGCAGGCAAAACTGATGCACGAGCACACAAAGCAGGTGAACAACAAGAAGAAGACTCTCTTCTCCCCGAGCCTGAAGATCGTCGTCGGTATCCCTTCCGGATCGACACAGGTCGAGATCAGGGCCGTCCGCGACTCTTGCGAGCATGCAGGAGGACGTGACGTTTACCTGATTTACGAGCCTATGGCAGCTGCCCTGGGTATCGGTCTCGACGTCGAAGCTCCTAAGGGCAACATGGTAGTGGACATCGGTGGCGGTACCGCCGAGATCGCAGTCATCTCCCTGGGAGGCATCGTGGAACAGGAAAGCGTGAACACGGCAGGTGACGTGTTCAACAGCGACATCCAGTACTACATGCGCCAGCAGCACAACATCAAGATAGGAGAGACCACCGCAGAGAAAATCAAGATTGCCGTCGGAGCCGTCATCCCTGACCTGGATGAAGAACCGGAGCCTTTCGTAGTGAACGGACCTAACCTCATGACGGCGCATCCTGTGGAGGCTACCGTAACTTACCAGGAAATCGCACACTGCCTGGACAAGTCCGTCGCCAAACTGGAAGCCTCCATACTCCACGTACTCGAACTGACTCCTCCGGAGCTTTATTCCGACATCGTAGAAAACGGAATATTCCTTTCCGGTGGCGGTGCCCTGCTCAGGGGTCTGGCTAAGAGGCTCACTGAAAAGGTCAACATCCAGTTCCATGTTGCAGAAGATCCGCTGAGGGCAGTTGCAAGAGGAACCTGCATCGCTCTCAAGAAGACATCCAACTACTCATTCCTCATGAGGTAATGCCGAAAGAGAGATCTGTTGTTTCAAGAATCTTCAGTATCGCGATTTTCATTCTGCTGGAGGTCGCCTCTCTCGTTATGCTATCCAACAACAACCGTTTCCAGAGACTCTGGTTCGCCAGGATCTCTCACGGGGTGATGGCCAAGACCTGGGGGACCTCCCAATCCATCCATGGCTACTTCTCACTGAGGAAGCAGAATGACGAGCTGGCTCTTGAGAACAACAGGTTGCAGAGCCTGGTCCGCTCCTACCAGCTGGCCGCGCACGAGTCCGATCCTTTGTTCCGTCCGGAGATGGCTGACAATGGTTTCCGGTATATTCCGGCCACCATCATCAAGTCCAGCTCCAACAGCCAGCACAACTATCTGATCCTTGACAAGGGAAGCGACGACGGAGTCGTGCAGAACTGCGGAATCATCACGCCGGACGGTGTTATAGGGATAGTAGATGCCGTAAGCAAGCACTATTGCTATGCAATCTCCTTCATGAATACGGAGGTGAACATCAGCGCCAGGATAGACAGTTCGGGAGCCGTAGGACCGCTCGCATGGGACGGAATCAGCACCAGCGGAGCCGTATTGAAGGAAATCCCCCTGCAGTACAAGTACAATCCGGGCGACACGGTCTATACGAGCGGCTATTCGGCCATCTTCCCTCCTGACATCCCGATCGGTATCGCAGGAGATGCGAGGGTTATCAACGGGGCGACCAACGAGATCAAGGTCAAGCTGTTCCAAGACCACAGCGCCTTGAAATACGTAACCATAATCCAGAACACCAGGGCGGCAGAGATAGCTGAAATCGAAAGCCGCAATGAACAATGACAGGCATGAAGAACAGGTTCGTACTCACATACGTATTGCTGGTGATTGCACAGATGCTTCTGTGCAACTATTTCCACTTTACGCCGTACATCATGCTCACGATCCTGCCTATCATGGTGTTCTGCATCCCGACCAGGGTCAGTGTTTTCTGGACACTTATAATCGCCTTCGTAACCGGACTGGCCGTGGATTATTTCGCGGAAGGGATCATCGGCCTCAACGCCGCTGCACTCCTGCCGGTCGCCATACTCAGGCGCACTCTGATCGAGGCCATATTCGGACCTGAACCATTCGAGCAGGAAGAGAACATCACCGTCAAGAAATACGGCCTGGCCAAAGTCTCGCTCGCCATATTCATCATCACCGCCATTTTCCTGCTGATTTACAACATCGCGGACTGCGCGGGCACGAGGCCTTTCATTTTCATCCTCGCAAAGGTTTGCCTTTCCCTCCTGGCCAGCTATATCCTGTCCCTGCTGGCAATCAACCTCCTGAGCTATGACGACAGAAGGTAACAACCGCAGCCGAGCCTTGATGATAGGCCTGGTGGTGGTTGCTGCCATCATCCTGGGCAAGTTGTTCTATATCCAGATCATAGACAACAAATACAAGATCAACGCGTCGAACAACTCGATGGTCTACGATATCATCTATCCGACCAGGGGTATCATCTACGACAGGAACGGAAAGATAATCGTCTCTAACAAAGTTACTTACGACATCCTCGTCACACCGAGGGAAGTCCAGCCCTTCGACACCCTGATGCTTGCATCGGCGCTGGAAGTAGAGCCTTCCTTCATAAAGGAAAAGATGGATGAATATGCCAAGAACCGGAGGAAGATAGGCTACCAGAGCGTCGTGATGCTCAAGCAGATCAAACCGGAGACATACATGAAGTTCGCCGAGCTGCAGTATAATTTCCCGGGGTTCAGGGGGCAGGTGCGAAGCATACGCGACTATCCGGTCAACGCAGGAGGCAACCTCCTGGGTTACGTTTCCGAGGTTGACCAGAACTATATCGACAACCATCCGGGAGAATACCGTCCCGGGGACTATGCCGGCAAGACAGGCATAGAAGCGGCCAGGGAAAAGGACCTGCGTGGAGAGAAGGGATATCATATCTACCTGCGCAACTCCCGCAACCAGATCGAGCAGAGATACAAGGACGGCGAGATGGACAAGGAAGCCGTCCCGGGACACGACATCGTGACCACCATCGATGCGGACCTGCAGCAATATGGACAGCAGCTGATGAGGAACAAGGTCGGAAGCCTTGTGGCCATCGAGCCGAAGACCGGGGAGATCCTGACCCTGGTTTCGAGTCCTGGTGTGGACGTGAGCATGCTCGCGGACATCAGCCAGCACTACAACGAGATCCTGAAGGATCCGCACAAGCCTATGTTCAACCGAGCCGTCCAGGCACCATATCCTCCTGGATCGGTATTCAAGCTTGTCAACGGCCTTATCGGGCTTCAGGAAGGGACCCTGAACACTTCCATGGCATATCCTTGCAACCACGGTTACCACTTCGGCAACCACAAGCTCGGATGCCACGGCCACCGCTCCCCTCTGGCACTGGAAGAGGCCATCATGATGTCCTGCAACGGTTATTTCTGCTACGTGCTCAGGAATATCCTCGAGAACAAGAAATACAAGAGCATCGACGACGCCCTGGACAAATGGAACGAATATGTACAGAGTTTCGGTTTCGGACACAAGCTTGGGAGCGACTTCCCGGCCGAGCTGGGCGGGACCCTTCCTACATCCAAGCTGTACAACAAGCGCTACGGCAAAGGCGGCTGGAAATTCACCACCATCATCTCGATCTCCATCGGACAGGGTGAGGTTGGTGTAACCCCGCTGCAGATTGCCAACCTGAGCGCAACGGTGGCCAACCGCGGATGGTACAGGATCCCGCACATCGTCAAAGCTTCCGAAGGAGTGGAAATAGATCCGAAATATTACGAGAAGCAGTACACGATGGTGGACACCACCAATTTCAAGAAGGTCATCAAGGGCATGTGGAGAGCGGTAAACAACGGTAAGGGCACCGGGTGTACCGCAGCCATCGCGGAAGTGAAAGGCCTGGATATCTGCGGAAAGACCGGAACGGCCCAGAACCCGCGCGGCGCCGACAATTCGGTGTTCATCTGCTTCGCTCCGATGGACGATCCGAAGATCGCGGTTGCGGCATATGTCGAGAACGCAGGTTTCGGAGCGACATGGGCTGCCCCTATCGCTTCGCTCCTGATCGAGAAATATCTTCGCGGCGAGACTTCCCGTCCCGACCTGGAGGAAAGGGTCATGCACGGAAACCTTATGTCAAGGGTAAGGGCTTACAAATGATGCAGGTATGATAAGCGGCAACTTTTCAGACAGAGGAGTCAAGCAGTCGATAGACTGGAAGCTGGTAATCGCTTACCTGCTCCTGATCGTCATCGGCTGGGTGAACATCTATGCATCCATCCATTCCGACGGGCCTGCCAGCATCTTCGATTTCAACTACAGGTGCGGCAAGCAGTTCGTATGGATCCTGACCTCCCTTGGCCTGGCCGCCTTCATCCTGTTCGCCCTGAACCCGCAATTCTGGCAAAGTGCGTCACTGCCGTTGTACCTGGGTGTACTGGGCTTGCTGGTCGCGGTCATATTCTTTGGAGTGGAAGTTAAAGGATCCCGGTCATGGTTCGAGTTCGGTCCGGTCAGGTTCCAGCCGGCGGAGGTGTCGAAGATAACCACATCGCTGCTGCTGGCTACCGTCCTGAGCCAGACGAATTTCAAGATCACCAGACTCAAGGACCTCCTGCTGGTAGCCTTGGTCATCGGAGTGCCGATGCTTGTGATCCTCGCCGAAAGCGAGACCGGATCCGCCCTGGTCTATCTGGGCTTCATTTTCGTGATGTACAGGGAAGGCTTTTCCGGCTGGTGGCTGTTCAGCATCGGAATGGCCATACTCCTGTTCATATTGACGCTTACCGCATCGCCGGTGGTTTCGCTGCTGGTGCTCATCGGCATCATACTGGTCTGCGCGGTCATTTCTTCCGGCAGGATAGAAACCACCACCTGGATCAACGCAGGAATATTCATCCTGCTTTGCCTCGTACCTCTGCTGATGGGATTTGCCAAGCCGGATTCTTTCCTCCACAAGATCAAACCAATGTATGTCCTGACTGGACTGGCGGTGTGCGCGGCATTCTTCTTCATCTACAGGGGATACAAGAACAGGAACAGGTTCCTGTCGCTCTCCTCGCTGGGACTCCTGGCCGGAATAGCGCTGATCTTCTCGACTGATTTCATATTCAACAACGTCCTCCAGGATCACCAGAGGAAGAGAATCGAGGTGCTTCTTGGGATGAAGGACGACCCCGCCGGTGTGGGATACAACGTCAACCAGTCTATGATCGCGATCGGTTCCGGAGGTCTCTTCGGCAAAGGCTTCCTGAACGGGACACAGACGACCTTCGGTTTCGTGCCGGAGCAGAGCACCGACTTCATCTTCTGTACGGTCGGAGAGGAATGGGGATTCCTGGGCTGCTTCATCGTAATCATCTTGTATGTATTCATGATCTGGAGGATCATAGTCGATGCCGAGAAAAGCCGGGAGTCGTTCACGCGGATCTACGGATACTGCGTGGCAGCCTGCATATTCATGCACCTGTTCATCAATATCGGGATGACGATAGGGCTTATGCCGGTTATCGGCATTCCGCTGCCGCTGCTAAGCTACGGAGGATCGTCCCTCTGGGCATTCACGGTGCTGATATTCATATTCGTGGCACTCTACCGCCAGGAAAAGAAATACTACTAGAAAATGCTTTCCATCTTCGCAATCAGTTCGTCTCTGCATCAGGGTACCGATGTGGATTCACCTGACTCATTCATCGAGGGTCTGGACTTCGAATATTCCTTCAAAGGTTCGGATTTCTCCAGTTACGGGGAGGACTTATCCATCATCTATGTGATGACGGGAGGAACGGAAGGAGTATTCCGGGACCTGCTGCCGTGGCTTTTGGAAAAGACCCGCCAGACGGTCCTGTTGCTTGCTTCCGATCACAGCAATTCGCTGGCGGCCTCTGTCGAGATACTGTCTTACCTGCGGCAGAGAAGGATAAGGGGCGAAATCCTGCACGGGAAGCCTTCGTATATCCGGTCGCGTCTGGAGGCTCTCGGGAAGGTGGAGTCGGCCCGCAGACAGTTGGAACACACCACCTTCGGTGTGATAGGCGATCCATCCGACTGGCTCATTTCCAGCGAGGTGGACAGGGAGGCACTTTCGGAACGGTTGGGAATATCCATCCAGTATATCCCGATGGAAGAATTGCTGGAGGAGTATTCTTCGCTGAGGGATGAGGTAGCCGAGTCCTGGGATGCAGTGGTAAGGGATCCGTCTTTGGGCAATCCGACGGGGCTTCCTTCGGCTTTGAAAGAATCCATCCCGGGAGCGTACAGGATATACAAAGCATTGAAGGGACTGGTCTCTGCCTACGGGCTCAACGGGTTCACTATCAGGTGTTTCGACCTTCTGACAGCCGTTAAGAATACGGGTTGTCTGGCACTTGCGAAACTGAATTCAGAAGGGATCGTGGCGGGCTGCGAAGGGGATATTCCAGCAATGATTTCAATGGCGATCGGGCGTGCAGCATGTGGAGTGAGCGGATTCCAGGCCAATCCTTCAAGCATCGATCCGGAATCCGGTGAGATTGTGTTCTCCCACAGCACCGTTCCACTGGATATGGTCTCTGGCCACGAGCTGGACACCCACTTCGAGTCGGGCATCGGGGTCGGCATAAGGGGACATATCCCTGAAGGGCCGGTGACGGTTTTCAAGGTCTCCGGAGACCTTTCAAGGCATTTCGTCTGCGAAGGAGAGCTCGTCTCCAACGGCAACAGGCCGGATCTCTGCCGCACACAGGTGCTCCTAAAGCTGCCTGCAGAGGCGGCCAGGTACTTCCTCAACGAGCCGATAGGCAACCACCACATCATACTTCCTGGACATTGTGCCTCGGTACTCGAAGATTTGTTGAAATAAAAGATTATCAAGAAGTTTCCTAATTCTAACCACTTTATGAGAACAATCGTGATAGTTTCCGCTGCCGCCCTGGTTCTTGCCGCTTGTTCCTGCGGTGAACCCCAGCTAAAAACGGCATCGGTGGACAGGGTCCTCAAAGCTATGACCCTTGAAGAAAAAGTCCATCTCGTGATCGGCACCGGCATGGCTGGATTCAGCGGTGATAACGCCGCCGTCGGCGCTACCAAGAGCATTGTTCCCGGGGCAGCCGGTACCACCTACCCCATCGAACGCCTGGGCATTCCGAGCATAGTGCTGGCCGACGGTCCGGCCGGCCTCCGCATCGACCCTACCCGTGATGGCGATGAGAACACATATTACTGCACCCACTTCCCGATCGGCACATTGCTGGCCAGCACCTGGAACCAGGAGCTGGTGGAAAGCGTAGGCCAGGCGATGGGCGAAGAAGTCCACGAATATGGTGCCGATGTCTATCTGGCTCCGGCACTGAATATCCACCGTCATCCCCTTAACGGCCGCAACTTCGAATATTATTCAGAGGACCCCGTCCTGGCCGGCAAGACAGCAGCTGCATACGTGCGCGGTGTCCAGAAGAACGATGTGGGTACTTCCGTGAAACATTTCGCCTACAACAACCAGGAGACCAACCGTACCGGCAACAATGCAATGATCAGTCCACGCGCCCAGCGTGAGATCTATCTCAAGGGCTTTGAAATAACCGTAAAGGAAGCAGATCCATGGACCATCATGAGCTCTTATAACAAGATCAACGGAACATATACCTCCCAGAGCTACGACTTGCTGACCACCATCCTTCGCGATGAGTGGGGCTTCAAAGGCCTCGTTATGACCGACTGGTTCGGAGGTGACAACGGCGCACAGCAGATCGCAGCCGGAAACGATATGCTCCAGCCCGGTACCGACAAGCAGTACGAGCAGATCATGGCCGCCCTGAAGGACGGCTCCCTGACCGAAGCCCAGTTGGATATTTGCGTAAAACGCGTGCTGGAACTTGTCAAACGCAGCCCGAAGGTGAAGGGATATGCCTACAGCAACAAGCCGGACCTCAAGGCCCACGCCGCTGTCACCCGCCAGAGCGCCCTGGAAGGGATGGTCCTGCTGGAGAATAATGGCGCACTTCCTCTCAAAGATGTCAAGAACATCGCTGTATTCGGGTGTACCAGCTATGATTTCATCGCCGGTGGTACAGGTTCGGGCAATGTAAACCGTGCCTATACCGTGTCCCTGCTGGACGGCCTCAAGAACGCTGGCTTCAACGTGGACGAGAGCCAGAAGGAAGCCGTTCTCAAGCACATCGCAGATGAGAACGCCGCATTCAAAGCCAGTCTTGGCGATGATTCCTTCGCCGTCTTCTTCCCCGCCCCCCGTCCGGCAGAATTAATCCCTGCGCCTGCCCAGCTGGCGGCCTCGGCCAGGGTGAACGATGTGGCCATCATCACGTTCGGACGCAATTCAGGTGAATTCTTCGACCGCAGCGCCGCTGACTTCGAGCTTTCCGCCAAGGAACGCGAGCTTCTGAACAAAGTCACGGCTGCTTTCCACGCACAAGGCAAGAAGGTTGTCGTGGTCCTGAATATCGGTGGAGTCATCGAAACGGCTTCCTGGAAAAGCATTCCGGATGCTGTCCTGCTGGCCTGGCAGGCTGGCCAGGAAGGCGGCAATTCTGTCACTGATATCCTTACCGGCGTCGAGAGTCCTTCCGGGAAACTGCCTATGACCTTCCCTGTGAACCTTATGGATGCCGCGTCTTCCGCCAACTTCCCGATCGATGCCGATGCAGGAGTGTACTTCCTGGACCGCCGCAAGGACATCGGACAGAAAGACGTTGACCAAACCGATTATGCCGAAGGCATTTATGTAGGTTACCGCTGGTTCGACAAGCAGGACCTCGCCGTTTCCTATCCGTTCGGTTACGGTCTCAGCTACACCTGTTTCGAATATAGCCAGCCATCCGTTCAGAACGACGGCAAGACCATCACCGCCAAGGTTACCGTAAAGAATATCGGATCCGCAACAGGCAAGGAAAGTGTCCAGCTTTATGCAAGCGCCCCTGCCGGTAAATTGGACAAGCCGGTAAAAGAGCTCAAGGCATATGCCAAAACCGCTTCCTTGAAACCTGGTGAAAGCCAGGAGCTTACGCTCTGCTTCCCGACTTCCGGACTTGCGTCGTTCGACGAGGAGGCATCGGCCTGGGTTGTGGATGAAGGAACCTACAGTTTCCTCTTCGGAGCTTCTTCCCGCGATATCCGCTGCACAGCCACCGCCGAGGTATCCGCCTCTGAAACTCCTGTAAACCGGGTCCTGCTAAAATAATCAACGCAGGATTGGACTATACCACGCCGGACGGCTTTCTGCGTTGGCGACTGACAGGCCGACGCCGAACATCATGTTGACGTGGGCGACTGTCCCGTCGAATACCCAGTCTTCCCGGTATTCGTCGCTTGGCTTGTGGTACCAGAGCGAGCGGGGATACTTGTTCGGATGGCTTGGATCCACCAGGTCGGTACCATATTCGATTACCACCGCAGGAACTCCCCTCTTCACGAAATTGAAATGGTCGCTGCGGAAGAACCACCCGTCGGAATTGTCTTCATTGAATACAACGTAGCGCCCTTGGGCTCCGGCGCAGGCGGTGATATAACGGTCCAGTTCACACTTCCCTCCGCCAAGAACCACCACATCGCGGGTCAAAGGCTCAGGTGCGATGCAGTCGAAATTGATGCAGGCCGCAGTTTTCTCCATCGGGAATACCGGATGCCCGCAGTAATATTCAGAACCGAAAAGACCGCTCTCCTCCAGGGTCGGAATCAGGAAGAACATCGACCTGCGGGGACGCTCGGGCAGTTCTGAATACTTCTTGGCAAGGAGCAGCACCGCAGCCATCCCGGAGCCGTTGTCGGCGGCACCGTTATAGATGGAATCTCCCTTCTCGTCAGGCGTGGAATAACCGAAATGGTCCCAATGGGCGGTGAAGACCACCGCTTCGTCTTGCTTGTCGGTACCGGGAAGCAGTCCGGCCACGTTGCAAGTCTCGTTGATCTCATATTCTACAACCATGGTCATATCGGACTTCACCTTGAGCGGGAAAGACTTGAAACCAGGCTTCTTGGCGGATGCGACTGCTGCGTCGTAATCCATCCCGGCAGCATTGAACAGCTTCCGGCAGCCGTCTTCGTGAAGCCACCCCTTCATAGCCAGGGTTCCGGCATTGCGAGTAGCTTCGTCATAGAGGGCAAGGTTGGGTCCGGTATGGTTTGCAGCCACATTCCAGCCATAGCTTGCTGCAGAGGTGTTGTGGAGCACGAGGCATCCGGCAGCCCCAAGGCGCTCTGCCTGCTCGAATTTGTATGTCCACCGCCCGTAATAGGTCATATTCCTGCCCTGGAACAGGGAGGCATCATAGAACCCCGGGTCGTTGACCATCGCGATGATGACCTTGCCTTTGACATCCACCCCGTCGAAATCATTCCATCCGAATTCCGGCGCATCTATTCCAAAGCCGCAGAACACGAACTCTGCAGCCTTGAGTTCCACCTTGTCCGTTGCCCTTGCAGTCCAGACCACAATGTCGTCGGGAGAGACCAGGTCCAGCCTCTTCTTTCCCTTCACGCGGAACTTGCCTCCTTCTGGCTTGCAGACAGCCGATATTGTCTTGACCTTCTGGAACCAACTGTCGCCGAAACCAGGCTGCAATCCCAGGGCTTCCATCTCGGCAGCAAGATATTTTATGGTCTTGGGTTCGTATTCCGTCATCGGAAGACGGCCGCCGAAATCATCTGAGCCAAGCGTACTTACCCATTTGCGCAAAAGGGCCTCGTCATCGGAAGCGGTGCGCTGCGGAGCCACCTGGGCGGCGGAAGGAAGCGCACACAAGGAGAGCAGGAGGGACGCAAAGAGCAGGATTATTTTCATTTCGTTGAAGGTTTGATCACGTTTCTCGTCAAGCTGATGAAGGACACCGAGACGTTTAATGTGGGTATCCATGCGGTTTTGGTCAAAATCTGGTCCGAGTAAAACCTTAACCTTAAATATCGGCTTTGTCGTTCAGAATGGTTCCATGCCATATCGTAATAAACACTACCCAGTCTATGCTCATATGAAATCCCGCCAGACAAAGAAATGCCTTTAACAGGGACATTTAAGAAATCTTTATGAAAACGACTGAATTGTGCAATCGAGTAACCAGCACCTCCACATGCAAACAATCTGTTTTTCCCTGTATCAAGCAGATGATAATAATAGTTTACAGAAAGGTTAAGATATGGCACCTGTTTTTTTCGATCTGGTCCATATACGTAAAAATACCATTCCTTCACTCTGCCTTTTCCGGCAAGTATATTAAACTCAACTTGATCCTCCTTTAATACGCCACCAATGCTTAAGTTCAAGCATGTTATTGGAAAGACAAGTTTCCTTAAACCACCCAGAGGTAAAACAGTTGTACACCCCAGGCCGAAATTGCCGCCGTTTCCGGCATCCCAGAATCTGAGAGAAGTAATATCAAAAGGAGTTTCTTGTTGAATGGGTAATTCAAGCCCTTTGAGATATCTGGCTTTATAATCTGAGACAACTTTGTCCGCTTTGTTTGTTACAGATATCAAGGAATCTTGTAAAGCAAGAGCCCAGGCTCTTGAAAAATCCGCGAGAGTCTGGCAATGCAACAGTTCTTCCGTCGTCTGACATTCTGGACGGATCATAGCAGATACCAAATTGGACTGGATTGATGTGTATCTGTATTTGATTTTGTCTTTTGTAACTGTTGTCTTCTTTGCATCCCATCTGAAAAGCAGCGCTGACGGAGAACTTAGGGTGTCCGTTACCGTGAAATCCGACCATTTAAGGTCTTGAGCTCCCGCAATCCCACATACAAACAATAATGCAGAGAGCATTATATAATCGCGAATCGTCATTTTTTGGTCCAGGTAAACAAGTGGATGAATCTACGGCCGAATCTATGTGCAGTATATTGAGTAAATACACCATATTGCACTTTAAAGCTCTCTTCGTCGTAATAAATCAATGGAATCCCACTCGAGGAAAAGTCAGGGCCCGCAGGTTTGGATCCAATAAAACAATAGGCATCCAAGATGGGATCCCAAGTCATAGGCTGTTCAACATTTACAAATTCAATGGTTCCATCTTTTTTGGGATATGGAAGCAGATAGTCGAAAAACCATCCGTCGTTCTTTTTCACAATAGTTCCTATAGGCCGATTCATCAGGTCGTATCCATATTCATATAGTTCATTCAATTTGCCGTTGATCACGGCGCGAAGAGTGTATTCTCCGGCTATACGTTCCATTCTGGAATCGACAGTATTCTCCTTGGAGCAGGAAACTGACACTACTACTGAAAACAGTATAAGAAGTAAACGTTTATTCATAATAAGCAAAAGTAAACAAAGTCTTCGGTAAAACAACTACTATTTTAATTTTTACTACCTTTGTGGCGGTGTATTGATTACACCACGCCTTGGTGGTGGAATGGTAGACACGAGGGACTTAAAATCCCTTGGCCCGAAACGGCCGTGCGGGTTCGAGTCCCGCCCGGGGCACAGAAATACGCTTTCTAGATATCTAGAAGGCGTATTTTCCTTTACTTGGCAAACATTTGGCAAACATCTCTATCTTCTCTTCGCTTCTTAATCCGTTCCGTGAAGCGCCTTAGAGAACGCTTTTTTTTGTTCTGCTTGTCTTTCCCTGAAAAAAGTTGACTCGCAAATGCGATCAACAAATGGACTTCAGATTTTCAAGTAAGCGCGATCTCTACTATGAGAAAGCGATGAAATTGTACTTCCAAGAGGGTATGCGTGTGACGCAGATAAGCCGTGCGCTTCCCATCTCCCGTGCGATTCTTTACAAATGGATTGCTATCTTTGCAGAACAAAACCCGCAAATGGCATCCATGAAAGGCGTTAAAAAAGTCAAGAAGGTCTCCAAACCTTCTCCGGAGGCTCAGGCAGAAGAACTCCCGAAGACTGTTATGGAGCTTCAGGCCGAACTGAAGAAACTGCGGGCACAGCTTACCAAGGCCGAGATCAAGGCAGAAGCGTACGACGAGCTCATCAATGTGGCTGAAGCCAAGTTCAACATCCCGATAAGAAAAAAAGCTGGCGCCAAGCAGTAGAGAACCTGCACGCGAAGGACCCCAAACGATATGAGGTTCAACATCTTTGCGAGCTGTTTGGCGTATCGAAGCAGGCATGTTACAAACACGATGAATCAAAGGTTCTGGCTCGCGCAGCCAGGGTGGCTTTCGCCTTGGAGTACATCAAGGACATCCGGATGAAAGATCCTGGAATAGGAGGGGACAAACTATGGCATATGTACCGGCGTGACTTCCAAGGGAATGACCCAATCGGACGAGACTGGTTTGCGGATATTATCGACAGGCACAACCTGAAAGTCCGGTTGAAGATACGGAAGCCCCGTACGACGGACTCCTCACACGGGCTTCCGACATACCCCAACCTCGTCAAGGACCTTATACCTACAGGGCCGAACCAACTATGGGTCAGTGATATCACATATATCATCATCTGGATGGATGCTAGCCATTATATCTTCTGTTACCTGTCCCTTATCCTGGATGCCTATACGGAGGAAATCATCGGCTGGAGCGTTGGCCCTACATTGGAAACAGTCTATCCTTTAGAGGCCTTGAAGATGGCTTTGAAACGCATAGCGGGGAAGCATGACATCCATCTAATCCATCACTCGGATCGCGGCTGCCAGTACGCCAGCGCGGAATATATCAAGCTGCTGAACGACAATCATATACTCGTAAGTATGACGGAATCCGGAGACCCAAAGGACAATGCCCAGGCGGAGCGCATCAATAACACGATGAAGAATGAGCTGCTCAAAGGGAAGCGCTTCACAAGCATCGGCGAGGTGATTGCATCTGTTGCCAGTGCCGTTGACTTCTACAATAACGAACGTCCTCATATGAGCATCGATATGATGACGCCTGCGATGGCGGCCCTCTGCGAGGGGGAGATAACGAAACGCTGGATCAGCCACCGCGAGGAGGTAATCAAGAAGAAGGCTTTGGAAATCCCTGAAAATCGTTTACCTTTGTCCGTCGTTCAGGGGTCTCCTTCCGGGCTACGCCCTCCAGTCAACCCCTGAACGGGATAGGACCTGGGAAACAACCAAAAACAGGGATAAAGACGAAAGTCAACTTATACCAGTAATAACGTTAAACCAGAGTCAACTTCTTCTAGGGAAAGACTCAATCTGAGTCAACCTAAATCAGGAAATGACAAGGTGTCGATTTTACTTTACGAAAATCTGTCGATTTACCTTTACCAAAAAATGACGGTTCAAAGTTACTCATTACACAAAAACAGCCAGCTGCTTGCGCAGCCGGCTGCATGGTCCCAAAAGGGTTGCGGAGAGGACGAGATTTGGCAGAAAGGTTTGAATTATATCAAATTGTTTTAAATCGTGTTGATTTAGAAGTGATTGCGGTTCCGGTTTATTCTGATTTGTAGGCGTTTGTGTTAAATGGTATGAAGTGGTTTTGTCAGTAAATCTGTTAGTGGTGAACCTTGAAAATGTGATTATTTGCCCATTTTTATTGCCGAAAATGTGATTTTTTATGGAATCGTAGAAAAGGGAAATGCTGATAAGGCGACATTTTATCGGATTTCCGATATTTTTACGATCTATCAAATCACGGGAACTCTCCGAATCCTAGGCCTATCTGGACTCCGTCAAGGCGAGCTCGATGACGAAGTTTGATGGGTTGCTTTAATAAAGTGAAATCCTTTTTATTTTAATAAATTATCATTACTTTTGCTACGTTTTCATGAGGTGTGAAAATGTAGCAAATTTGATGAAAATGAGAATTGGCATTGATGGTAATATCTTAGATCTGACCCCGGTTGAAAAGGCTAGGCTAAAAGGGCTATGGGCTGAAGCGAAATGGATGTTCGATTTTTATGAATGCTTATTTGACGGAAGAGAGTTTATCGTCCCTTCTTTGAAGCAAGGGAAAGAGGTCACTCCTTTACAACTGGAGCATTATGCTTATCGATTGGGATCATTCTTCTCCAAGCCGATAGTTTTTCTTCTTCCCGATGCTCCCCGTTACCAGAGGGTTCGTTATGCCGAAAGAGGGCTTTTCTACTTTATGCCGGACAAGGAGTATGCGAGACTCCCATTTTTATACGCCGGGAAAAAGATATCGGATAGGGCCAGAGCTAAGAGGCTGACTCCCGCAGCGCAATATTTGCTTCTTTCCCATCTTCAGGTTGAGAGTCTGGAGGGGAAAACGCTCTCTGAAATAAGTTCTGCGGTCCCACTGTCCTATCTCACCGTATCTCGGGCAATCACGACTTTGGAAGAGGTGGGATTGGGTATTTCCGATAGATTCGGTAAAATCAAGTTGTTTCACTTTAGGTATATCGGAAAGGAACTTTGGGAAAAGGCACGGCCTTATTTGGTGTCACCTATTTTAACTGTACGTTATTATGACACCTTCGATGGTTCCGGAATTATTGGTGGTATCAATGCGCTGGCGCATTATTCACACTTAAATCCAGAGCAGATGCAGACATTGGTCTTGGACCGAAGTGTCGCTCCGAAAGATAATGGCCTGGAAGATGGGAGAATCAGAATCGAGGTTTGGAAATATCCTCCCATTGGGAGTGGTCCGTGGGTGGATAAGCTGTCCCTCGCCCTGTCTCTCCAAGAGAATAAGGATGAGCGTGTCCAAAAAGAAATCGAATTAATGATAAAAGCAATATGGTCTACGGAGTAGAGAAATTCAAAGAAGCGTTCGCTGCATTTCAAGACTGTTATGTTGTTATTGGCGGAACAGCATGTGATGCCGTTCTCGCAGGAAGCCGTATGAATGCAAGGGCGACGGACGATATCGATATGATCGTCGTTGTTGAGAAACTGACACCGGCGTTTGTGGAAACTTTCTGGAGATTCATCTTTGAAGGTGAGTATAAGAATGGTAAACGCAAACGTGGCGAAGACAAAGAGCCTGTATATGAACTTTACCGGTTTACGGATCCAAAGGAGGGATATCCCATCCAGATAGAACTTCTTGCGAGACATAGCGATGCTCTCGGATCTCCTTCTGGTTTCCATATCGAGCCTCTTCCGACGGAAGAAGAGCAGTATAGTCTCTCTGCTATAATGCTTGATGACGATTACTATCACTTAACGGTTCAGAACAGTGAGATTGTAGATGGTTTGAGAGTAGCATCGCCACTTGCGCTTATCGGTCTCAAGGAGAGGGCATTCTTAAACTTGCTTTCCGATCGTGAACAAGGTAAGAAGGTTAATACGAGGGACATTACCAAGCATAGGAATGACGTTTTGAAACTGGCGGCCATCATAACTCCTGGACCATATTCTTGCTCGGAGGGAATCTTTTTCACGAACAGAGATTATGTTGAGCATATACGTACGATGTTGCCCAGCCAGGCCTTGCGAGATGCCCTTGGCGTTGGGGATGAAGAAGTGGCTGACTTAGTCGAGACGCTTGATAAGCTTTTTAGGGTAGAGGAATAATGAAAATTCAATACGCATCAGACCTCCATTTGGAGTTCGCCGAGAATTGGCGATACTTGAGGGAACATCCGCTTGAAAAAGCGGGTGACATCCTTGTATTAGCCGGAGATATCGGATACATCGGCGACGAGAATTATTCCTTGCACCCGTTCTGGAGTCAAGTTGCGGACCAATATGAACAGGTGATAGTTGTCCCTGGAAATCACGAGTTTTACAAATACTATGATATAGCGTCACTTCAGGAGGGGGAGCTCTTGCAGATCCGTTCCAATGTGAAAGTCTATTACAATGGCGTAGTGAGCTTTGGCGATGTTGACTTGATTCTCTCAACATTATGGGCCCACATCCCCCTGCAGGATGCCTTTGCAACCGAGTCCGGAGTGACGGATTTCCATAGGATCATGTTCGAGGGAGAAACGTTAACCTTTGAGCAGTTCAATAAGGAGCATGAACGATGCATGGATTTCTTGCGCCGAGCGTGCAAGTCTTCCTCCGCATCTAAGAGGGTGATCGTAACACATCATGTTCCTTCATTCCAGTTATCATCCCCGGATTTCAAAGGAAGCCGTATCAACGGTGCCTTTGTTTCAAATGAAGATGACTTCATTGAGACTTGTGGTGCTGACTATTGGATTTACGGCCACTCTCACCGGAACATTAATAGGCAGATTGGGAAGACACTATGTGTGTCTAATCAACTAGGGTACGTATTTGCCTGTGAGCATCAGTCGTTTGATAGCGGTAAGATACTTGAGTTATAAAAGTGGTAGGGGTATTCGGATACAAAGAGGCTGACCGCAATCAGACGTGAATCTCCACGTACATGTTAGAAGGCCTCGAAATAGCATTTTTGACACACTTTTTGTCACACTAGAAACGAAAAATCCCTCACAGAATGCTCTGTAAGGGATTTTTGCGGAGAGGACGAGATTCGAACTCGTGGTACGGAATGACCCGTACGTCGGTTTAGCAAACCGGTGGTTTCAGCCACTCACC
>ONPI01000108.1 GCA_900319685.1 uncultured Bacteroidales bacterium | reverse complement strand
TGGAACTTTCTGAATTTCAACTTGATGACACCCCAGAAAGCTTCTCCGAATATGCCGCTGCTCATCTTGGACGTGCCTAGCTTGCGGTTGACGAATATGATAGGGACTTCCACGATCTTGAAGCCCAGCTTCCTGACGGTGTACTTCATCTCGATCTGGAATCCGTATCCTTTCATCCGGACGTCGTCCAAGTCGATGGCTTCTAGAGCTTCGCGGCTGTAGCACACGAATCCGGCAGTGCAGTCCTGGACCTTGATTCCCAGTATCATACGCACGTACTTCGAGGCGTAGTAGGACATAAGGATCCTGCCAAGCGGCCAGTTCACAACGCTTATCCCGTCACAATACCGTGAGCCGACCGCGGCTCCTCCGCATTCCTTGCAGGCGTCGAACAGCCTCGGCAGGTCGTCGGGATTATGGGAGAAATCAGCGTCCATCTCGCAGACGAAGTCGTAGCCATTCTCAAGAGACCATTTGAAACCGGTCAGGTAGGCCGTTCCAAGTCCCAGTTTGCCGGTCCTTTCGATCAGGAACAGTTTCTGAGGGAATTCTTCCTTCAGCCGTTTCACTATTCCGGCCGTCCCGTCCGGCGACCCGTCGTCTATGATGAGGATGTGGTATTCTCCTTCCAGGGAGAACACTTTCCTGATGATGGCTTCGATGTTCTCCTTCTCGTTGTAAGTTGGGATGATTACGACTTTCTTGTCCATATTCGTCACTTGGTTTTCATCATTTCCTTGACTGCAGCCTCGAGCTGCTTGTCTTCGCCCCTGAGCACAGATGCCGGGTCGTTGTCCACCCTGATGTCAGGCTCTATCTGCATATTCTCAAGGTACCTGCCTTCCTTCAAGCCGAAGGAACCGACCTGAGGGATTCCGAAGACCATTCCGTTGATCTGGGTTTCCCACCAGACGGCGGTCATTGTGCCTGGTACCGGCATTCCTATGAGCTTGCCTATCCCGAGGGTCTTGTAAGCATACGGGAAGCCGCAGGCATCGGAATAATTGTCCTCGCACATCAGCACGCAGGACGGTTTTGTCCATTTGTTGTAAGGTTCCGTGCCGATGTACTGTCCCCTTGGCATGAACTTGATGTAGGCTTGTCCGTCGAGGAAGGTGGCAAGGTCGTCATGCAGCCATCCACCTCCGTTGTGGCGCGTGTCCACGACCGCAGCATCTGCTGTGCGGTACTTGCCAAGTATCTTGGAATACACTTCCCTGAAGCTAGGGGAGTCCATCCCCTCGACGTGGGTGTAGCCGACCTTGCCTCCGGAGAGCCTGTCGGTCATATCCTCCCTCTGCTTGACCCATCTGCGGTACAGGAGGGTGCCTTCGCTGGCTGATGGCTTCACGAAAAGTTCCACATCCTTTCCGCCCTTCTTGACTACAATCGGTATCCTCTTGCCTGCCTTGTCCTGAAGCAGCTTGAACCAGCTTTCCCCGGCCTTGACCGCCTGGCCGTCGATGGATACGATCAGGTCTCCTGCCTTGATTCCGGAATCCGCGAGGCTGAGTACTCCGCCAGGGAGTATCTCGGCTATCCTCAGGCCGTCGCCTTCATAATCGAGGTCATACAAGGCTCCGAGCCAGCCCATGCTGTGCTTGTTCCGGAATGAGAACCTGGCCCCGGTGTGTGAACCGTTGAGCTCGCCGAGCATCTCGGAGAGGAGGTCCTGGAAGTCGACGTTGTTGTTGAGGTAAGGTATGAACTGGGAGTAATTGCGCTTGTAGCCTTCCCAGTCGATTCCGTGGATCGCAGGGTCATAGAATTTCTCCTGGACCTGCTTCCAGACATGGTCGAAGATGTAATATCTTTCAGCCTGAGGCTTGAACTCATATTCCCCGGAGAAAGTGATCGGGGTTATGGCGTTGCTTGCGACTGCGATCTTGGAGATGGCCCCTCCGGAGAAGACGTACAGGAATTTGTCGTCAGGAGATGGGGTGATCGAACCCATGACTCCCTTCTTGAGCACCTTGATGTCGCCTTTCTTGACGTCGAGCATGCACAGGTCCCTGCCCTTTTCGAGCTGGATTATGTAATACAGCTTGGTGCCGTCCTGCGTGAGGTAGAAATCTCCGAGCCTACCGGAAGTGCGAGTAAGCCTTGAGATACGGTATTCCCTGTCCTTGAGTTCCAGTTTGAGTTTCTCCGGCTTCGCGGCCTGTTTCACTGAATCCTTCTTCTCTTTCTTCTCCTCTTTCTCTATCTGCTTCTCGGTCTTTTCCTTCCCGCCTTCCTCGAGTGCCTTGGCGATTTCTTCTCCTTCCTTGTCCAGGAAGAACTTGGTCATCGCAGGACCGTCGAAGAACATGATGTAGATATCATTCTCGGAACCCCAGCTTCCGTGGCTCCTGTAGCCGTTCTTGTCGGACTTCCAGGTCATTGCCTTCCCTTTCAGAGACCATTTGAAGCCGTTGTCGGAATAGCCGCTCATGGTGAGGTTCGTTATTTCCCCGCTGTCGATGTCGACCAGGGCGATGTCGGTGTTGTTCCATCCACCGTCGGCTTCATACATCGTAAGGAGATATCTGCTGTCCGGACTCCAGGCAAAACTCTGGTCTCCGTCGGAATAGGAATAATTGATACCTTTGAGCAGGGACTTTTCCTTCCCGTCTTTCGTGGATTTGATCACTACTTCGGTGCGGTCGCGCAGGAAAGCGATCCATTTCCCGTCAGGCGATACTTCAGGCTGGAAGCAGGTTTCCTTTTCCGAGGTCACGAGCTCTTCGCTGAACTTCGTGGCATAGGTGAAATACTTGTCATCCTTGTCGGCGAGGGAGGCCTTCCATATTCCCCAATGGCCGTTCCTTTCTGAAGAATAATAAAGCGAGCGGCCATCCTTCGAGAAGCTGACATTGCGCTCCTGCTCAGGAGTGTTGGTGATCCGTCTCGTGGTCTTGTATTCAGTCGAAGTCACGAATACGTCGCCCCTGATCACCATGGCGATTTCCTTCCCGTTAGGGGAGATGGCCATCGAGGATGCTCCAGATGTGAAGGTCAGGTATTCTATCTCGTTTTCGGTGTCGTCCTTCAGGAGGGTGATTGCGAGCTTGACCGGTTTGGTGCCTTCCTTCATGGTATAAAGGTCTCCGTTCCAGGAGAAGCAGAGGGTTCCGTCACGTGACACCGAGAGGTGCCTTACCGGATTGTCCTTGAAGCTGGTGAGCTGAGTAGCCTGTCCAGGCGCCGAAGTGCTGGCCTTGAAGACGTTCAGCGTTCCGTCCTTCTCGGAGAGGAAGTAATAAGTCTTCCCGTCGGCGGCGAAGACAGGGTTGCGGTCCTCCCCCTGGAAAGAACTCAGCTTTGTGAAAGTGCCGTTTCCGGTGATACGGAACCTGCTGCCCTGCGGCTTGTCAGGCTTGTAGAGCCAGATATCCCTGGTCACTGAAGATGTATGATGCTTCCTGAGAGGATCCTCGTAGCCTTTGTAGTCTTCATATATCACTTCTCCGCTGGCATTGACGCTCATCAGAGGTATGTTCAGCGATGTGACCAGCACCGGCCTTCCGGCGGAACTGTCCACCTGCCATACCTGGGTGCCTTCCGGAAATCCACCGTAACGGACGTCCTGCTGGATCGGTGCATTGAAAAGGACCCTGTTTCCGTCCAATACGCATACCGGGGTCTCATTTCCGGGGAAATCAGTCAGCCTTTTCGGGGAGCCGCCTTCTGCCGAAGTGATGAATATGTCCTTGGTTCCCAGTCTGTTGGATGAGAAAACTATTTGTTTTCCGTCCGGAGTCCAGATCGGGTCCGAATCGTATGCCTGGTTGGTGGTTATCTGCCTTGCCCTGCCGCCCTGGGCGCTGACCGTGAAAATGTCGCCCTTGTAGCAGAAAGCTACGGTGCTGCCATCCGGGGATATGGCGTTCTTCCTGAGCCACCTCGGGGTTTCCTGGCCGGAAAGGGTGACTGAAGCGAGCAGGATGACTGCCGCAAGTATGAAAGTCTTTCTCAAAAGCGTATCCATGATAATCCGTATATTTATAGAATACAAATATATTAATAAATAGGTGAAATTTCCTTATTTTTGTTAGTCCATAGAATAATTGATTCCACGTTTGTATGAAAAGGATAGATTGTTTCGTGCCTTTTGTCAATGACGGGCAGGTTGCTGTCACTGCTGCGAACCTGAGAGCTGAAAGCGAGGTCTCCGGGATATACTTCCTGGATGCTGCGGAATTCCGGAGCACCGCCTCTGTCAGGAAGATGGCAGAAATGGCCACCACTCCCTTCACGATGATATATACGAAGACTACCGACCTCAGTTTCGGCAGGTTCGCCCTCGAGCGCTTCCTTGCCGTAGCGGAGGACACCGGAGCCGCCATGGTATATTCCGACCATTTCAAGGAGATCGACGGGGTGAGGTCCTTCGCTCCGGTGATCGACTGCCAGCAAGGTTCGCTCCGGGACGATTTCGATTTCGGATCGGTGATGATATACCGTACTTCCTGCCTCAAGGAGGCCGTTTCCAGGATGGATGCCGGATATGACTTCGCCGGCTTGTACGACCTTCGGCTGAAGGTTTCCCAGAAGGGGAGCCTCGTACATATCAACGAATATCTCTATTACGAGATCGAGACTGACACCAGGTTGTCGGGGGAGAAGCAATTCGACTATGTGGACCCGAGGAACCGTGCGGTCCAGATAGAGATGGAAAAGGCTTGCACCGGTCACCTCAAGGACGTAGGCGGTTACCTGGAACCCGGATTCAAGCCGGTGTGTTTCGACGAGGGATCCTTCGAATATGAAGCTTCTGTCGTGATTCCTTGCAAGAACAGGGTCCGTACGATAGGGGATGCCCTGGCTTCCGCCCTTTCCCAGAAGACTGCATTCAAGTACAATGTGATAGTGGTGGATGACAATTCCGATGACGGTACGGTGGATGTCATCAAGGGATTCCTGGATGATCCGAAACTGATCTATATCGCACAGGACAAGTCGTACCACGCCATAGGTGGCAACTGGAATGCTGCCATACATCATCCGAAGTGCGGCAGATTCGCCCTCCAGCTCGACTCCGACGATGTATATTCCGACGAGAATACGGTCCAGAAGTTCGTGGATGCTTTCCATGAGCAGAACTGTGCCATGGTCGTGGGGACGTACAGGATGACGGATTTCAACATGCAAACCCTGCCTCCGGGCATAATCGACCATCGTGAATGGACTCCGGAGAACGGCCGCAACAACGCGCTCCGCATCAACGGTCTCGGTGCTCCGCGCGGTTTCTATGTGCCACTGCTCCGAACCTTCAATTTTCCGACGACCAAGTACGGGGAGGACTATGCGGTTGGCCTGAGGATTTCTCGTGGATACCAGATAGGCCGTATCTATGACGTGATGTACAATTGCCGCAGGTGGGATGACAATTCCGATGCCGCCCTGGATATCGTGAAAGTCAATGCCAATAACCTATACAAGGATAGGATCCGTACCTGGGAATTGCAGGCCAGGATCAGGATGAATGATAAAAAACAGAAAAAAGTATAAAAAAATCTCAAAAAGATTTGCGGATTAAAAAATTGTTCTTACCTTTGCAATCCCGTTCGCAAGTCGAATGGGATTTTTTAGCGCCTTGTGCGCAACAAGCAAGTTCATTGAAAAGACTGAAGGAAGTACAAGCAAAAGTACCGAGAACAAGAACGAGAGCGTTGATTTCTTTAGGTAAGATAGAAGCTGTCGGGATCTGACTGGAATTTTATATGTGTATATACAAAGAAGAGTTTGATCCTGGCTCAGGATGAACGCTAGCGGCAGGCTTAACACATGCAA
>ONPI01000011.1 GCA_900319685.1 uncultured Bacteroidales bacterium | reverse complement strand
CGATGTCGACGAAGCCCATGATAAAGAAACCGAACATCACCGGCAGGATTGATTGATTGAATCGTTTGCCGCTCATAATCAAATATTTCTAGATAATGTATATTCTATTCCTTGAACTTTGCGAGGCCGCTGTTCAGGAAATCGATGAATCCGTCGATCGAGAGATTGTATCCTCTCACCGGAACGAGGAGACCGCCATCGGAACCGAGCAATGCATAGTTCGGTTGGGCATTGACATCGAATCTGCTTCTCACCAGGTAGGAATTCGCCCTTCCTATCTCCTTCAGCACTTTTCCTTCCCCGGTGGTCACCCAGTCTTCTTCCCTGAGTTTGGTCTTGTCATCGTTGTACAGGACCACCAGGACGTAATCTTCCTTCATTATCTTCTGGACTCTCGGATCAGTCCATACCCTCTGTTCCATCTCCCTGCAGTTGACACATCCGTGTCCCGTGATGTCTACGAACACGGGTTTGCCTAGCTCCTTGGAAGCTGCCAGGCCTTCTTCGAGGGTGAAGTAGCCCGTGAAGCCCATCGGCATGCGCAGGTTGTACTTTTCTCCGTAACCTGCTTTATCGGATGCAGACTTCAGCGGGCTGTCATCTGCAAGTGGAACAGCTGACGGTACGGCAGGCGTCTCGGCGTAGTTCCAGACCACGAAGTCCTGAGTCTCGATAGGAGGCAGGTAGCCTGAGAGGGCCTTGAGCGGAGCGCCCCACATGCCCGGAATCATGTACACCACGAATGAGAACACAGCTATCGCCAAGGCAAGCCTCGTGACTGACAGGTGTTCCACCGGGGAGTCATTCTTGAAGCGTATCTTCCCGAGGAGATAAAGCCCCAGGAGGGAGAATACGACTATCCATATGGCCAGATAGACCTCCCTGTCCAGGAGACCCCAGTGGTAAGTCTGGTCCGCAACGCTCAGGAACTTGAATCCCAGGGCGACCTCGATGAAGCCCAGCACTACCTTGACACTGTTCAGCCATGATCCGCTCTTGAGTTTCTTCAGGAGGGAAGGGAAGAGAGCCAGTATCGTGAATGGAAGGGCAAAGGCAACGCTGAAGGCCAGCATGGTGACCATCGGAGTCCAGAATTCCCCTGAAGTCGATTTGATGAGCACTGTGCCTACTATCGGCCCTGTGCAGGAGAATGACACCAGCACGAGAGTCAGTGCCATGAAGAATATTCCTCCAAGGCCCTTTGAAGAGGATTTGGCGTCACTCTTGTTGGCCAGGCTCGTAGGCAGTTCGATTTCAAATGCTCCGAAGAACGAGGCTGCGAAGATCATGAATATCACGAAGAACAGGATGTTCGGCAGCCAATGGGTTGCAAGCCAGTTGAATATGTCCGCAGTGACGGCATTTCCTCCGATCAGCCAGGTGAGCCCGATTATTATGCTTATCGGTACGGTGTAAAGCAGTATTATGAAAAGCCCGTACATGAAGGCCTTGAACCTTCCTTCCGCAGCATTCCCTGACTGCTTCATGAAATACGAGATGGTCATCGGGACCATCGGGAACACGCAAGGTGTAAGCAGCATGGCGAATCCCCAGAGGATCGCCTCAATGATCAGTCCCCAGAGACCTTTGTTTCTTTTGGCCGCGTCGCGGCCTTCTTGGGGGACCGCACCGCCCTCATCTTTCCCTAAGGTAACACTGAATTCCCAATATTCAGGAGCTGCGCAGAATTCATCGTTGCACCCGCTCCATGAAACTTCCCCATGGATATCGGCAGGATTACCCTTCACAGTGACTTCCTGTTTCAGGGTGACCTGGTCGAAGAATACCTTCTGCCCCTGGAAATCAACCGGTTCGGTGACCTGGACCAGCTTTCCTGCGGACAAGCCTTCCTGGCCCGGATAATCCACTGAAACCGGGGTATACTTATGGTCGACCGGATAGATATGCCATCCGTCGGCAATCCTGCCTACGAATGTAAGTTCGTAAACGTTGTCGGATACTTTCTTGTTGGTGACAGTCCACTTCGCCGTGGCATCGGGTGCTTGGGCGAATGCTGTCACAGACCATATTACGGCACAGAGCAATGCCAGGGTCCTGTAAGCTGCGTGTCTCATATTCCGGTAATGTTACTTGGCGTAAGCAACGGAACGGGTCTCCCTGATGACCGTGATCTTGACCTGTCCCGGATAGGTCATCTCTTCCTGGATCTTCTGGGCGATATCCGCAGAGAGCCTTGCCGCCTGGTCGTCGCTGACTTCGTCGGCACCGACGATGACGCGGAGTTCGCGGCCGGCCTGGATGGCGTAGCTCTTGGTCACTCCAGGATAGGAGGCGGCGAGGTCTTCCATTCCCTTGAGCCTTTTGATGTAGGATTCGATGACTTCGCGGCGGGCACCCGGACGAGCTCCGGAGATAGCGTCTCCGATCATCACGATAGGGGATATGACGGAAGTCATCTCGGTCTCCTCATGGTGGGCACCGATAGCATTACAGATCTCAGGTTTCTCCTTGAACTGCTCCGCGAGTTTCATTCCCAGTAGGGCGTGAGGCAGCTCAGGCTCCTCTTCGGAAACCTTGCCGATATCATGGAGCAGACCGGCCCTCTTGGCCAGTTTAGGATTGAGCCCGAGCTCGGAAGCCATTATCGCACAGATATTTGCGACTTCCCTGGAGTGCTGGAGCAGGTTCTGCCCGTATGATGAGCGGTATTTCATGCGCCCGATCATCTTGACCAGTTCGATATTCAGACCATGGATGCCGAGGTCGATGCAAGTCCTCTTTCCGGTCTCGAGGATTTCCTCGTCGAGCTGTTTCTTCACCTTTGCGACGACTTCCTCGATGCGTGCCGGATGGATCCTGCCGTCCACGACCAGCTGGTGCAAGGCAAGTCTCGCTACTTCCCTGCGTACCGGATCGAATGCTGAAAGCAGGATGGCGTCAGGGGTGTCGTCAACGACGATTTCCACTCCGGTTGCAGCTTCAAGAGCCCTGATATTGCGGCCCTCGCGTCCGATTATGCGTCCCTTGATCTCGTCATTCTCGATAGGGAAGGTGGTCACAGCGTTCTCGATGGCGGTCTCCGTGGCAGTCCTCTGGATGGTGTTGATGACAATTCTCTTGGCTTCCTTGGATGCGTTCAGGCGGGCTTCGTCGATCGTATCGTTGATGTATGCCTGGGCCTCTGAACGGGCTTCCGCCTTCATGTTCTCCATGAGGACGTTCTTTGCGTCCTGTGCACTCATTCCGGCGATCGTTTCGAGCTGTTTGTTGGCCATGGCACTGAGCTTGTCGTATTCTTCGGCTTTCTTGGCCAGGGCTTCCTGCTGGTTCTGGAGGTTATTCCTAGTGTTGTCAGCTTCCCTGAGCTTCCTCTGAAGCTCGGAATTCTGCTGGTTCAGAGTGTTTTCCCTCTGCTTGATCCTGTTCTCGGACTCGCGCAGCTGGCTGTTTTTCTCGTTGATGTACTGCTCATGCTCGCTCTTGAGCTGGAGGAACTTCTCCTTGGCCTGGTGGATCTTGTCGTTCTTGATTGCCTCGGCCTCTATCTCGGCCTTGGCTATGATCTCGTTTTTCTGTCCCCGAAGGACTATCCGTTGGATTATGACGTAGGCGGCGATCCCGATAACCGCCCCTATCAACGCTCCTATAAGGTATGCAATCATATACAATTAAGTTTTAATTTAGTTTGAAATATCAGTCCGTGTCGCGGCACAAAAAAGACGGCCGCCAGTCTTCGGAAACTGATCGGCCGTTGTGCAAGATAATGAAAAAAAAGCCGTTAGTCGCTTGTCAGAAACCTGTCTTGACAAGATTTGAGATCCGGTGCGGTTCTGAAATCCATCGTCGCACGCAAGGTACGATCCCCTGAGGTAACCTTGGCCCGTCATCCCCGCCCTGAGTAAACTCGGTTCCGAAGAACTTGTTGATTTGAGCACGTGGGACTAACGGCGTTCTTTTTCAATATTCTTTAAGTATGACTCTACATCTTCCTGAAGCTTGCGGGCTTCTTCTCCGGCATCCGCTATCCTTTTCTGGTACGTCAGCCGGGTCACTGTCTCGTTCAAGGCAACGAAAGACAACTTGTCAGAGAGGGATTTGTTCGGAAACTTGGCATCGTATGCGGTAAGTTTCTGGTTGATAGCTTCCGCCGCGAGCCTCATGAGTTGCTCCATCTCCGGTGTCGCAGCCACCAGAGGGTACTCGTTGCCCGCTATCTTTATCTTGATGCTCTGTCCCATTCCTAATTCTCAAGCAGGGAAATGCATTTGTCTATCTCCCTTATCAGCTTGTCTATCTTTTCCTTTGAAGCTGCAGTGTCTCCGCCTGCACGGAAAGCTTCGGAAAGCTGAAGATTGTTTACTTGCTGCTCCAACTCTTCAATCTGTTTCCTGCAGGTTTCATTGTCGGCCTTGCACTTAAGAAGCTCGGACTGGAGCCGTGTACGCTCCGCTTTCTCCGCCTCATAGAGTGCGATCAACTTTTCGATATCTTTCTTAATACCTTCAAGCATTTCTCCTGGAAGACCGTTTTTACCTGTTGATTGCAAAGGTAGTAATAAATCTTTATTTGCACAATAACTTCAAATGAACAAGAACGGCGGAAAAGTAGTATATTTGCTCGCTATGACGATTACGATTGAAAACAGGGAGATACCGGTGCTCCTTCTGACCGGATATCTCGGAAGTGGCAAGACCACTCTTGTCAACAGGATACTATCGAACCGGAAGGGAATCAAGTTCGCTGTAATAGTCAACGACATAGGAGAGATCAACATAGATGCTGACCTGATCCAGAAAGGGGGAGTGGTCGGCCAGACCGACGACAGCCTGGTCCCCCTCCAGAACGGGTGCATCTGCTGCACCCTGAAGATGGACCTGGTCAACCAGCTTGACGAGCTCTGCAGTTCGGACCGTTTCGACTATATCGTGGTGGAAGCCAGCGGCATCTGCGAACCGGCTCCGATAGCCCAGACCATCAGTTCGATACCTCAGCTGGTCCCGCAGTATTCCCGACGGAATACCCCTAAACTGGATGCCATAGTTACGGTGGTGGATGCGCTGCGCATGCAGACCGAATTCGACTGCGGGGATGCCCTCAAGCGTCCGGACCTCGAGGAAGACGATCTGGAAACACTTGTTATCCAGCAGATTGAGTTCTGCAACATAGTGCTCCTGAACAAGGCTTCCGAAGTATCTCACGAGGAACTCGGGCGCGTCAGGAGCATAGTAAAGGCTCTCAATCCGAAGGCCGTCATATTCGAATGCGATTACGGCGACATCGACCTGGACAGGATCCTGAATACCGGGATGTTCGATTTCGACAAGGTCGCCACGTCCGCTGCCTGGATAGCAGCCCTCGAGGGAGAAGAGGAAGAACTCCACAACGAGGAATCAGGCGAAGCTCTGGAATACAACATCGGCACGTATGTCTATTACCGCCGTCCTGCCCTGGACATCAACAAGTTCGACTGGGCGGTGTCCAAGAAATGGCCGAAGAACATAATCAGGGCGAAAGGAATATGCTATTTTGCGGACGAACCGGGCAAATGCTACCTGTTCGAGCAGTCCGGGGTGCAGAAATCCATCAAGGACGCCGGTCTGTGGTTCGCGACGATGCCGGAAGACCAGCTGCAGGAAATGATGCGCAGGGACAGGAACCTGCGCCGGGACTGGGATCCGGAATACGGAGACAGGATGGTGAAGATAGTATTCATCGGTCAGGACCTCGATACTGCTGCCATAGACGAGATGATGGATTCCTGCCTGGTAATGGAATGATAGACTGGAGTCAGGGAAAACGTGTATATTTACCGATATGAAAAGAAGAATATTTCTCATCCTTATCCTTCTCCTGGCACTGGATTGTGCCACGGAGGCTCGCAGGAGGCCGGTCATCGGTATTAGCACCGGGTGCTCCCCGGCAGATTATTCCAAGGTCCGCAGGACATACGGCGACGCTATCCTCCGCGCCGGAGGGATTCCTTTCCTGCTTCCGCAGGTGAATGACATGGATGAAGCGTTGGCAGTCGTCTCCCGCCTTGACGGTATCGTGTTTACGGGTGGAGAGGATGTGGATCCTGTCAGGTACGGACAGTCGGTCCTGAACGAAACCGTAAGCATCAACCACCACCGGGATACGTTGGATTTCCTTTATGCGGAAGCTGCGTTCCGGAAGCAACTGCCGATACTGGCGATATGCAGGGGGGAGCAGCTGATCAACATCGCCCTCGGAGGATCGCTGTACCAGGATCTTCCGGCCCAGATGCCTAGCAATGTCAAGCACAGGCAGGAAGTGTCCGGAGAGATTCCGACCCATCTTTGCATCGTGTCCAGGAATACGTTGCTTTACGATATCATGGGAGCGGATACCTTGAAGGTCAATTCACACCATCATCAGGCTGTGAGCGAGCCTTCGAGCAAGGTCACGGTCTCGGGCCGAAGCGAAGACGGGATAGTAGAAGCTTTCGAAATAGTGTCCCGGAAACAATGGCTGCTGGCCGTCCAGTTCCATCCTGAAGTATTGGTCAGGGTCGATGACCGCTGGCTCGCTCTGTTCAAGGCATTCGTCAAGGCAGCACGCTGAAACCGGCAGGTCAGCGGGCAAGGTCGTCCTTGGTGATGACTATCCTGTTCCTTTCCCTTGTCCATCCGGCAGGCATACCCATCAGTCTCTCTCCGGAACGCACCGGAGGCAGGTTGAAGCCTGCACTGTCAGGTCTCTGCATCCTCGGCAGCATCGTTGAATCGCGTCTCGTCCTGAGGCTGTCCGGAATATCACGGACAGGCCTTTCCATCTGTCTCATACGCTCCTCCCTCTGCTTGCGGGTGCTGAACAGATCCCTGAAGAACTCGGTCAGGGTATCGAATTCTTTCTGGTATGCGATACCGACTCCGCTCCGCTGGGTGTTGTCCAGGTAATTGGTGTAGTCGTCAGCCGAATGCGAGAACAGGTTGAGGCGCAGCTGTCCAGGCTTGTCCAGCTTGATTTCAATGTCGATGTCCCCGACTACGTCTCCTTCAGTGGAGTTGCCGTATTCCCTGTTGCCGACGTTGCCGTTCACTAATACCCTGTTGTTGAAGAGCTGGGTGGACACGGCGACGTCGAATATGTTCGTGCCGCTTTCGCTGGATTGGTAGGAGAGCCCGAGGTCCAGCGGTATGTCCAGTTTCTGCAAGATGCTGTTCAACTGTCCTGCCATTATTTCGGCGACGTTCGAATAAAGGGTGTTGGTGTTGTTCACGACGCCTGACTGCTCGTCCGGGAGGAATCCTCCCGAAATCAGCAGGGACAGGAACTGTTTCTGGACCTTGTCCTCGGTGTTCAACGCGCTTTCAACCTTCGACTTGGTGGTTGGATCGAGGTCCGGGACATCGATGGAGAACGTGAGCTGCGGTTCCCGGATCTTACCGCTTATGCCAATCGTGCAGTTGACCGTCCTCCTGGCTGCGATGGCCGTGGTATCGGCAATCAACGTGGCCACGGAAGCCTTGGTGGTATATGTGCCTTCGATATCCAGGTCGCTGTCCATGACGTCTCCGTTGAACCGGATGGAACTGCCTTCCGATATCGTGAAATCCCTCTTGGCGATATCCATCGCGTTGAAGTGGAAGTTGCCGGTGTTGAGCGTGTAGTCTCCGTTGATGCTGAATACGTTGCTGCCCGGGCGGACTTCGATGTCAAGGTTGCCCTGCCCGCGACCGTTCAGGACATTCCCGGCGTTGCGGTCTATCTCCAGGTACGCCTCGGTGCCGGAAGTGCAGTTCACCCTCAGCTTAAGCCCGAAGTCGCTCTTCTTCTTGCTCTCCGTCACGATCCGGTTCATCATCACGTCATACGGATCCACATACACTTCCTTCTTATCCTCCTTGAAAGTGAGGAGGTCATATTTACCGGCGTTGGATGCGTTGTCGATAGGAATATGCAGGCTCCCGTTCTTCTCCGTGCGGGCATCGATGTCGAGCTGTACGGAGTTGAACGGCCCCTTGACCCTGACGATGCCGCTTGCGAACAGGTTGCCGTAGAAACTCTCGCCGGAGTCGGCCTTCATGTCTATGGCTTCTATCTTGTTGACCCTGATCCTGGTGTCGAGGTTGAAGTCCTTGAAATGGTTGAACTTGATTCCGCCGCTGACCGTGCCGGTACCGTCATAGCGGTCCTTTATGGCTATGTTGTCGAAGTGCACCCCGTCATCAGCCAGGTGGAAAGGTCCGTTCAGGTAATATGGGACGTTGGTGTAATCTATCTTCAGCATGAGGTCGTCGAACCGGGTCCCTTCGCTTGCCAGGTGGATGTCATCCTTCTTGCCGTACACCCTCACCTTGCCGTTCATGTTTCCGGAAACTTCGCTGAATACGCTGTTGAGGACCGGAGCGGCATAGCCGGCGTCGAATCCGTCGAGGTTGCATGTCAGGTCCAGTGAACCATTCTTGGTGTTGTAGTCACCGAGCAGGTCCAGAGTCTTCTTCCCGCCGATGTCGTTGTTGGCGGCGATGTGCATCTTTCCGGAATCGTCGAGCGTGCTGGAAAGCCTGAGCGTGCCGGCATCCTTCCCGGCTATCCTGGTGGAATCGCACCTGATGTTGAGCAGCAGCCCTGAATTCCCGTTCCAAGGGGAGATGACCGTTGCATGTCCCGAGGCTTGTCCGCTGATTCCGAATCCTTCACCCAGGAACTGGTTGGCTATCCCCATGTCGAACTTGTTGAGATCCACCGACAGGGTGTCACTCTTCGTCGAGGAATAACCACCATCTACCTTGATGGACTGTTCGCCGCACGACGCCACCAGGCTGCCGATGCTGATGTCTTTCCCTATCAGGTTTATGGAGGACTGGCCGATCTTCCAGTTGTTGCCGTTGTAGCAGATGTTCGAAGGAAGAGTCTTTCCTCGCAGCGCAAGTTCTCCGGAGGCGGTCTTGCCGAGTTCTCCGGACATGAATATCTCTCCCTTGTCCCCGGCTTCCGTCTGGTTGTCGTAGGTGCATCCCAAGCCGATCTGGTTGTCCTTGGCGTGGATGGAGATATTGTCGTTCTTCAGGACCATTCCGCCGGCGGAAAACTCAGAACCCTTGGCTGTACCGTTCAGGCTTCCGTTCCTGTTGTCCAGCTTGAGGTCGAGGTCCTTGAGGTAGTTCTTTCCCATCGCCACCCTCGGGGATTTCACGGACGCAGTCAGCAGTCCTTCATCGTTCACATCCAGGCGTACCCTGGTACTGTCTGCGATATATAGTCCGGGCATGGCATATGCGAGCACATCCTTTGCGTCGTGGATGTCGAGGTCCACTTTGTATTCCCCGCCGTCCCATTTCCTTTCCTTCCCGTCCAGCAAGACCGGAAGAGACTCGCGCAGAGCAAGTTCCTTCAGGTCTCCCAGGAGGTCGGTCACCGGTTTGCTGCCGGTGTAGGTACCGTCGGCGAAATCTGAATCCAGGACTATGCTGTGCCGTCCGCCACCGTCGTCATGAGCCTTGACGGACACGTTTCCTATATCGAATGATCCTTTGTCGTTCTGCAGGTTCAGGCCGCTGATGTCGAAGTCTCCGACAACCTCGCCGCTGCCACCGTCCTTCACGTAGTTGGCATTGATTTCACCGGACACTTTCGAAGTACCGCCTCTCTTGTCGATATTCAGGGCCTCCAGGTCGGCATATCCCACGTTAGCGTAGAACTTGTAGATTTCGTCCTTTCCCTTACCCGGGAGGGACGCTATTCCCTGGAACAGGAAATTGAGGTTCGGGTCGCTGCAGACGACCCTTCCGTCAAAGGTGTCGTCTGAATATGTTCCGGCAGCGCGGATGTTGGAATAATCGTAGCCAAGGGCGTTCAGCTTGTCAATCACGAGGGTGTCGATCCGTATGTCGGTATTCCCGTTCCCGAGGGTGGCGTCCACCGCACCACGCAAGGTAACCTCGCCGACTTGCTTGATCCCTGCCAGTTTCCCGATGTCCAGTTTACGGGTGACAATGTTGCCCTTGACGTTCATCGGCCGGGACTTGTCGGTCAGGTCCTTGACCTTTAGGCTGGTTTCTGCGGTGCCCAGGGAAGGGGTGCTGACCTTGCCGTCGACGTCCAGGTCGTTGATCTTCCCCTTGCACTTGCCGTCGAACGATATCCTTTCACCCTTGGCGAACTTGCCCAGGTCCACTTTCGCTCCCGGGGCAACGTTCCTCACGAGTCTGTCCAGACCCTCCGTGGTGAAACTGAAATCCTCCAGGGCCACGTCCATGTCCAGTCCGTCCACGTCAGGCAGTCCGGTGATCCGGCCTTCCACCGAACCTTTCACTCCGCTTGCCGCCTCTTCGAAATCCAGCCGGTTGACCGTCAGGTCGCTCACGGTCCCGTCGATGTCGGCCTTCGGGATATTCAGGACCACGTTCTTGTCCTTCAAGGCCGGGACGAAGTAGGAGAGGCTCCTGGAATCGAGCTTGCTGTTCTTTATGTTGCCTGTCATCCGGACATCCTCCAGATAGTGGGAGAACGAGCCGGCGTCGTCGAACGTCATGCTGTATTCAGGCATATGGATCCTCGACATCCCGTCGTTCAGGTGCAAGTCCTGGATCGTGACCCTGCCTCCTCCGACCCGTGTCTTGCCGGTCAGGTTCACGATCTCGTATCCGCTCTTCTCCCTTGCGGACAACTTCTCCACCGAGCCTTTCACATATCCGTTGGACAGGCTTACTCCTGTTGCGTTGAGACGGTCCACGGTGAGGTCCAGGTCTTTCCAGTCGATGCCGTGGCCGGCGTAAGGCTTGCCGTCCTTGAGGTTTACCATCCTGAACCGGAAGTTGTCCACCTCCACTTTCCTGGCGTCGAATACATTGCCCATTTCCTTCTTCCCGCCTTCCTTTTCCTTGTCGCTGCGGAGGAACCTGCCTATGTTCGTGCCGTTGTCGTCGCTCACAAGCGTAAAGGATCCATCGCTGACGTTCACCCTCTTGATGTGGATCCCTTCTTTCTTCAGGAGTCCCTTGAGCGAGAAAGTCGCGGTAATGGATTTGGCCTTCGCGATCGTGTCCAGCCGCTCTCCGTCCGGGAGTGTCACCGGGTTGTTGTCGAGCATGGTGACATCCTTGAGTACGAGCGCATTGAAGGGTTTGAAATGGACCTTTGAGAATTCTATCCTGCCGTCGATCTTTTCCTCGAGGGCTGCGACGGCCTTCTTGGCTGCGAATGTCTGCACCTTCGGAGTCTGGAGCAGCAGCCAGGCGGCCAACAGCAGGAGGGCTATGACCACGAGCACTAACCAGAATATCCTTAATGCCTTTTTCACAATCTACAAATATACCAATTTAATTGATTATCTTTGCAAATCAATAAATGTCTTTGAATATAATGGCGGACTACATCCTTGGCATCGAATCCAGTTGCGACGACACTTCTGCTGCCGTGATCAGGGACGGCTGGCTGCTCTCCAACGTAATTGCGAGCCAGCAGGTCCACAAGGATTTCGGGGGAGTCGTTCCGGAACTGGCTTCCAGGGCACACGAACTAAATATCGTGCCAGTCGTGAGCCAGGCCCTTGAAAAGGCCGGCATCAAGGCTTCCGACCTGACCGCCATAGCATTCACCCGCGGCCCCGGCCTGCTCGGTTCCCTCCTGGTGGGCACATCCTTCGCAAAGGCCCTCGGCATTGCCCTGGATATCCCTATCATAATGGTGAACCACCTCCAGGGACATATCCTCGCCGGTTTCGTGAAGCAGGAAGGCAAGGAGAACCGCCAGCCGTCCTTCCCGTACCTCTGCCTGCTCGTCTCTGGAGGCAACTCCCAGATAGTCAAGGTCAAGGGGCCTCTGGATTTCGAAATACTCGGTCAGACGATCGACGATGCGGTGGGTGAGGCATTCGACAAATGTTCCAAGATGATGGGTCTGGGGTATCCCGGCGGACCGGTCATCGACAGGCTTGCCAAGGAGGGCGATCCCGACCGGTTCGTATTCGCCAAGCCTCAGATCCCGGGGCTGGACTACAGTTTCTCGGGAGTGAAGACTTCCTTGCTGTATTTCGTCAGGGACGAGATGGCCAAGGACCCGGATTTCCTGGAGAAGAACAAGGAGGACATCTGCGCCAGTTTCCAGAAGACCTTGATAGACATATTGATGAGCAAGCTTGTGAAGGCAGCCAGGATAACCGGGATCAAGGATATCGCGATCGGCGGGGGAGTGTCTGCCAACAGCGGCCTGCGGGATCGCATCGAAGCGGAAGGCAGGAAGCGGGGATGGAATACCTTCCTCCCGGAGTTCAAATTCACCACCGACAACGCGGCCATGATCGCCGTAGCCGGCTGGTTCCGTTACCTTGCGGGAGAGCGTACCCCACTTGACGTCGCCCCTGTTTCAAGGATAGCAGACTATTAGCAGAAATAGTTGAATATAAGCAATATAAGAATATGACAGAATTTGAGATGACCGGCAGGGTCGGCCGTGACCTCAGGCTGGATGACGTACGGATAGTCGCAGCAAAGGTGATGAACCTCCGCGGGAATGCGGTGATCAACGTTATAGATCCCACGAAGTCCTACCAGCCTACATTTCCGAATGCCGCGGCGACCTGTGTCATAGCGCGCCGTTCCATCGATGCCCGCAACGATGTCATCTACAGGTACAAGATAGAAGCCTACGACCATCGTTTCGAGTCGTACGTACCGTATGAAGTTCCCGAGTACAAGGATGTCTCGGAAGCCGAGCCCGTAATCATCGTCGGAGCCGGTCCGGCCGGGATGTTCGCGGCCCTCAAACTGCTGACTCTGGGGAAGAAACCTATAATCCTGGAGCGTGGGAAGAACGTACACGACCGGAAGTTCGACATGGCCAGGCTGTCCCGGGAAGGCGTCCTTGACCCTGACTCCAATTACTGCTACGGAGAAGGAGGTGCCGGAGCCTTTTCGGACGGGAAACTGTTCACCAGGTCTTCCAAGAGGGGAGATATCCGGGAAGTCCTCTACCAGCTCGTGAACTTCGGAGCCAACCCCCAGATCCTGGTTGACGCCCATCCTCACATCGGTACGGACCGTCTTCCGAAGATCGTCGCCAATATCCGTGAATGCATCGAATCCAAAGGCGGTGAATATCATTTCGAGACAAAGGTGACCGGCCTGAGGCGCAAGGCTGACGGTGAAATCGAGGTCAAGGCCCTTGATTCCGCCAACCGGACCAAAGCCGGGAAGCCTTCCACCAGGAAGTATTCGGCAAAGAAGGTCATCCTTGCGGCAGGACACTCGGCGGTCGATGTGTACCGGATGCTCCAGGAATGTGACTGCCCGCTCGAGCCGAAGGGGTTCGCGATGGGTGTCCGGGTGGAGCATTCCCAGGCTCTCATCAACGAAGCGCGCTATCACGGGCAATGGGAACCTGGTATGCCTGCGGCGGAATATTCCTTTACCGAACAGATAGACGAGAGGGGAGTCTTCTCCTTCTGCATGTGCCCTGGCGGCGTACTGGTACCTTCCGCCACCGAGGCGGAGACCATAGTGATGAACGGTATGTCGAATTCTGCCAGGAGCGGCAAGTTCGCCAACGCGGGCGTAGTGGTCCAGATCGATCCGGAGGATATTCCTGAAGAATATGAAGCAGACGGCCCTCTGAAGGGTCTGTCTTACCAGAAAGCGGTCGAACGCAGCATGTGGGAATATGCCCATACCCGCTCATCCCATCCAATGGCCGCACCTGCCCAGAGGATGATCGATTTCTGCAACGGAGTGGTCTCTGAAGACCTTCCGGAAACTTCCTACAAGCCAGGAGTCGTCAGCGCTCCTTTGGACAAGCTCCTTCCTCCGTTCATCTCCGAGAGACTGAAGAAGGTATTCCCGGAAGTGAACCGTCATTCCATCAGAGGCTATTTCACCAACGAAGCCCTTTTGGTGGGTGTCGAATCCAGGACTTCCTCTCCGGTGCGTATCCCGCGCAATCCGCGCACATACGAGGCTGATTCCTTCCCTGGTTTGCTTCCGTGCGGAGAAGGGGCGGGATATTCCGGAGGCATAGTATCTTCGGCGATAGATGGCATCAATTGTGCTGTTGCCGCTTCGGTTGGAACAGAAGAATGAAACTGTGATGAAAAAGAACAGACTCCTTTGGGCCTTCCTGGCCTCGATCGTTCTCTTCCTCGCAAGTTGCGGGCAGGACGATCCGATAGAACCCGGTAATGAACCGGGCAACATTCCGGAGGCTAAGGCCGAGAATCCCAGGATCAAGGCTGCCGTCGAAGCGATGGCTGCCGAAGCTGCAACCGCAGCCCCGAAGCTGACGGGTATCGAAGTGTGGCAGGAAGGGTACCTTGATTCCGGAGCCTGGCTGAACGGAACGTCCTCGGGCACCCGTCACCACGTATGGTCGGTAACCAAGTCATTCACTTCCATGGCTGTCGGCATAGCGGTCGGAGAAGGTAAGCTGAGACTTACGGACAAGGTGGAGGATATATTCCCGGATGAGGTTGCCGCAGCTCGCAAGTCGATGAAATACAACGGGAAAGCGATGTCTGACGAACAGTCTGCCAACCTTGCCGCACTTACCGTCGAGGACCTGCTCATGATGGCGAGCGGCCACAAGAAGGATTCTTCGACGGAATATGCCCAGAAATACAAGATCACCCTTGCCCTGAATATCCGGAAGTACCTGACCGCCGACAGCTTCAATGTCACTGCAATGATGGACGATGTAGGCACCAACGTGCCGGAACTGTTCTTCGGTTATCCTTTCGATGCTGCGCCTGGTACGAAGTTCTGCTATGATTCTTTCGGTTCATGCATGCTGGCGGAAATCATCAAGAAGAAGACCGGGGAAGATATTGCCGACTACCTTGACAACAGGTTGTTCAAGCCTTTGGAAATCACTCCGACCTGGGACAAGGCAGGAAGCATCAGTGCTGGCGGATGGGGACTTCACCTTACCACCGGCGAGATGGTCAGTTTCGGAAAGATGCTCTTCTACGGCGGCAAATGGGGAAGCGGCAGCATCGTCCCATCCGATTATGTCAAGGCTGCGACTTCCGACAAGATAGCCCACGCTTCACATCCGGGCAAGGATTACGGTACCACCGGTTACGGCTACCAGATTTGGACCAGGAGCGATGGCAGCATGTTCGAGTGCATGGGACTGTTCGGCCAGTACATCATAGTCCTGCCTGACAAGAAGGCGGTAATCGCCCTCACGAGTGCCACCTCCGTCGATTTCACCAACGTGACGCTTTCCGACCTCGCCGCCATCATCGATATGTTCAACGGCGGAGCCAACGGACAGGCTGCAGATGCCCTCAATCTGGCATGGAAGCACATAATCCCGGCTCTCAAGTAAGGATCAGGATGATGGAAGAAGATCGGAATACCGAACCGCAGGCCGCGTCCCTGGCTCCTATGGCCGAGGAGGGAGTCCATGCCGGCTTCCCGTCTCCGGCGCAGGATTATATGAACTCCTTCATAGATCTCAACAAGGAACTGGTCCGCCATCCTGCGGCAACTTTCTTCGTGCGCGTGGTGGGTGATTCGATGGTGGATGCAGATGTCTCGGAAGGAGACGTGCTGGTCGTGGACAAGTCCCTGGAACCGCAGGACGGAGACATGGCGGTTTGCTTCATCGACGGAGAGTTCGCGCTGAAGATCATCAGCTTCTCGGCGCCATCCGATGCCGGTCCCCGTGGGCGCAAGTCCGCCAAGCCCGGAATGTCTTACGACATCCTTCCCCACAGGAATATGTGGCTGCTGCCGGCGAATACCAAGTATCAACCCATCGAAGTGACCGAGGCCAACGACTTCACAGTCTGGGGGATAGTGACTTACGTCATCAAGAAAGTGTGTACGCGCTAGTCGATTGCAATAACTTCTTCGTCTCTTGCGAGCGTGCTTTCCAGCCATCCCTGGAAGGCCGGCCTGTCGTGGTACTCTCAAACAACGACGGTTGCGTAGTGGCCAGGAGCAATGAAAGCAAGGCCATGGGGGTACCGATGGGTACTCCTTTTTTCAAGGTCAAGCATCTCGTCGATGCCGGTAAACTGGAAGTCAGGTCTTCAAACTATACTCTGTACGGGGACCTGTCCGCCAGGGTGATGTCCCTGCTTGCCGAAGTGGCACCTAAGCTGGAAGTATATTCGATAGACGAGGCATTCATGAACATGGACGGGATCGATGCCGCAGGGCTGCCGTCCATCTGTTCGGACCTTATCGTGAAGATCCGCCGCTGGACCGGGATACCGGTGAGCATTGGAATAGCGGAGACCAAGACGCTTGGCAAGGTCGCCAACCATTTCGCCAAGAAATACAAGGGATATCACGGGGTATGCATGATCGATACTCCGGAGAAGATGCACAAGGCGCTGTCCCTGACCCCGATAGGGGATGTCTGGGGGATTGGATGGAGGGGAGCTCCTAAACTCGAGGCAGCCGGGATAAAGACCGCCCTGGATTTCGTGAACCAGCCCGAAGGATGGGTGCAGGAACGGATGGGAATCATCGGTGTACGGACCTGGAACGAGCTTCAGGGGCGCAGGATGGTGGAGGAAGAGAAGATAGAGAAACGCAAGTCGATATGTACTTCACGCTCCTTTGCGGAAACGATAAGCGATCTGGACGAACTTACTCTAAGGGTGTCGGATTTCGCCGGAAAATGTGCCGAGAAGCTCCGCAAGGATGGTACGGCTGCGGGAACCGTAGGGGTATTCATCCATACCAACCGGTTCAGGAAGGACCTGTCCCAGTATTTCCCGGAAGCGAGCATCCGTCTGGAAGTGCCTTCCAGCAGTTCCAGGGAAATCATCGGTACCGCCCTGCAGGCGCTCAGGATGAGCTACAGGACCTGCTACGAATACAAGAGGGCGGGAGTGATTGTATCCGATATTGTGGATGCATCTTCCATCCAGCAGACCATATTCGGTTTCGATCCTGCTGCGCGTGAGCGCGACGACCGTATCTCGAAGGTTATGGACCAGGTGAATACGTCCGGGAAGAATGTGCTGCGCCTCGGTACGCAGCGTCCGGGGCATTATGCCGACGGAATACGAAGGGAGTTCTGCTCCAGGCTGTTCACTACATCCTGGGCAGAACTCCTCGAGGTGAAATAGTCCTTTTACTTAAGCTCCCTCTTTCCGAGCATCTTGCGGACCAGCAGAGGCTCGTTCGTGGTGATGCAGTCGACACCCAGATCGATCATGTTCTGGATGTCCTTTTCCTTGTTCACGGTCCAGGAATTGATGCTCATCCTGTGATTGCGGGCCTGCTTGAACCAGTCCGGATTCTTGTAGAAAACCTTATAGTTGTAATCCACTCCGTTGATTCCGAGAGGGGCGAGCTGGTCAGGGCTCATGTCATTCTCGAGGTACTGGACGGTGAATTCCGGGCAGAGAGCTGCGAGCCTCTCGCACATATTCAGGCTGAATGAGATGAAGATCACCCTCTGGGGATCGTACAGGCCGTGATTCTTGAGGGCGGCGATGCACTGGTCCACCATATAGTCTTCGTGAGCTTTGTCGATCTGTTTCTTGAGTTCGCAGACCAGGACGGTCTTCTTGCTCTTTTCTCCCTGCGTGAGATACTCGTCCAGCGTAGGGATTTTCTCGCCGTTCTTGAGACGGCAGTCCTTGAAGTCGGCGTAATCGTGGTCCCAGATCCTTACTCCGTCGATGTCCGGGTCGTGGTGAACCACCATTACGAGGTCGGATGTGATATGCACGTCGAATTCACTTCCCCATAGCCCGTGCTGCTGAGCCAGTTCCAAGGATTTGATGGAATTCTCGGCATAGCCGGCTTCTTCGCAGTTCCAGAAGCCACGGTGGGCGGTGACTGCGATCTTGTTCGATGTGGAGCAGGACGCTGCAAGAGTGATGACTGCGGCAGCGGTTGCTGCGAGCTTGATGATTCTGGACATATACATTGGTTTTTAATTGTTCGTGTTATGCAAATATAGTCATATTACTTCTTAATATATTCGGAAAATGCTTAATTTTGTAAGTTTGAAAAACTAGTTGAATATGGTAAAAGTGAATCTGGGAGGCTGCAGCTCCTTCGTAAACGATGCAGACTATAAGGAATATCTCGCAAAGGCTCTCGATGCCTTCGATGTGCTTGAAAGCGAGACGGGCGCCGGGAATGATTTCCTGGGATGGAAGCATCTGCCTTCCGAAACCCCTGAATCTCTCATCGTCGAATGCGAGGCGGTAAGGGACGCCTGGAAAGCCAAGGGCGTGGACCTCGTGGTGGTCATCGGAATCGGAGGTTCCTATCTCGGAGCGCGTTGTGCAATCGAAGCCCTCTCCCATAATTTCGCAAGGCAGCTTGCAGGAAAGAAGGAGGCCCCTGAAGTGGTATTCGCGGGCAACAACCTTTCCGAGGAATATCTCGCCGAGCTCATGGACCTCGTGGAGCAGAGGAATGTTGCTACCGTGGTCATTTCGAAGTCCGGTACCACGACCGAGCCGGCAGTGGCTTTCAGGATCGTGAAGGAATATATCGAGAAGAAATATCAGGACGCTTCCGAAAGGATCGTCGCCATCACTGACGCCTGCAAGGGTGCGCTCAAGACCCTTTCCACGCAGGAAGGCTACAAGACATTCGTCGTTCCGGACAATGTAGGAGGCCGTTATTCAGTCCTTACCCCGGTAGGACTGCTTCCTATCGTGCTGGCCGGATTCGATGTCCGTGAGATGCTTGCCGGAGCTGCAGAGATGGAGAAGGCTCTCGCCGTGAAGTCAGGGAAGAACGCGGCTGTCGAATATGCCGCGATGCGCAACCTGCTCTATTCCAAGCTTGGGAAGAAGATCGAGGTCCTGGTGTCTTACAACCCTAAGTTCCAGTATCTTGGTGAATGGTGGAAGCAGCTCTACGGCGAGTCCGAAGGCAAGGACCTCAAGGGAATATTCCCTGCTTCAGTCAACTTCACCACCGACCTCCATTCCATGGGCCAGTTCATCCAGGACGGCGACAGGGTGCTGTTCGAGACCGTCGTGAACGTCGAAAAGAGCAACCGCAGCGTCGTCATCGGCAGCGATCCCCAGAACCTTGACCAGCTGAATTACCTGGCAGGCAAGAACGTGGAGCATTGCAACGCTATGGCCCAGCTCGGAACCAAGCTCGCACACATCGACGGAGGCGTGCCTCAGATCGAAGTGTCCATAGAAAGGATCGACGCATTCAACCTAGGCGGACTGTTCTATTTCTTCGAGTTTGCCTGCGGAATCAGTGCTTACGTGCTTGGGATCAATCCGTTCAACCAGCCGGGTGTAGAGGCTTACAAGAAGAATATGTTCGCCCTTCTCGAGAAGCCGGGCTACGAGGAGCAGACCAAGGCCCTCAAGGCAAGACTCTAGTGTCATGAACTGCGAGCAGAAATTCAGGGATACGTACAGGCGGGAGCCGGAAGGGCTCTCGTTCTGTCCATATAGAGTCTGCCCGATAGGTGCACATTCCGACCATCAGCTCGGTAAGATCACCGGATTCGCAATCGACAAGGGTATCCATATCGCATATGCTCCGAAGTATAACGGAGTCATCGAACTGGCATCCCTCCAGTTCGAAAAAAGGGCCCAGTGGCACATCAGGGCCGTGCCTGAGACCAGGCAAGAGGACTGGGCGGATTATCTTCGCGGCGCCACCCTGGAGCTTTCTAGGTTGTTTCCGCTGCGGAACGGTCTCAGCGGTGTCATCGAGGGCTCCCTTCCGATTGGAGGCCTGTCCTCGTCGGCTGCCGTCATCATTGCATTCCTGAAGGCTCTCTGCTCGGTGAATGGAGTACATCTGAAGGATCAGGAACTCATTTCTTTAGCCCAAGGAGCCGAGAACAATTATGTCGGAGTTTCCTGCGGTAAGTTGGACCAGAGCTGTGAAGTCTATTCGAAGAAGGACCATCTCCTGTATCTTGACACCAGCGATGATTCCTATGAGCTTATCCCGGTGTCTCCGAAGATGAAACCTTTCGAGATCGCCGTTTTCTTCAGCGGGGTCGAACGCACCCTGGCCGGGAGCAAGTTCAACATGAGGGTGGATGAATGCCGGAGCGCTGCCTATGCCCTGAAGGCTTATGCCGGAATGGACTATGGCAAGTTCGAGCAGACCAACCTCAGGGATGTACCTGTGGAAGTCTACCATCAGTTCAAGGACCGCCTCCCGGACAATTGGCGCAAGCGCGCTGAGCACTGGTACACCGAATTTGCCCGGGTCCAGCGCGGTGCTGAAGCATGGAGGAGGGGAGACCTGGAGGAATATGGCAGGCTCAGTTTCGAGAGCGGGCATTCTTCCATCTTCAACTGGGAGACCGGTTCACCGGAGCTGAAGAAGATTTACGAGATCATGTGCAAGACCGACGGCATTTACGGAGGACGTTTCAGCGGCGCAGGTTTCAAGGGCTGCTGCATGGCCATCATAGACCCGTCATACGAGGAAGAGATCTTCCGCAAAGTGGAGGATGAATATCTTGCCGCGTTCCCTGCGTTCAAGGGCCGTTTCGGCTGCTATGCCTGTCATAGTGCTGATGGCGTAAAAGTCTGAATATCAATATGAAATGCCTTATCCTTGCGGCGGGGTACGCAACCCGTCTTTATCCTCTTACGGAGAATTATCCCAAGCCTCTGCTGGAAGTGGGCGGGAAGACGATCGTGGACTGGCTGGTCGATGACCTGGTAGAAGACGGACGGGTGGATGCCTTTGCAGTGGTGACAAACCACAAGTTCGCCCCTCATTTCGAGAACTGGACTGCCAACAGGTTGATGTATTTCCTCGAACATCAGGATTCGGAAGGAGAAGATGTGCAGATGCCGGGCATTGCAGTCGTGGATGATGGGACGGAGACCAATGAAACCCGCCTTGGAGCCGTTCGCGATATCCAGTTTGCACTGGATGAGCTGGGATGGGATGATGACCTGCTTGTGATTGCGGGAGACAATGTCCTGGATTTCAGCCTGTCACGATTCCTGGACTATGCCCAGGAAAAGGGCACGTCCTGTATAATGAGATATTTCGAACAGGACGCTGTCCGCCTTACAAAGAGCGGGATCGTGGAAATCGATAGCGATGGAGTCATCCTCGGAATGGAAGAGAAACCGGCCGCGCCGAAATCCAACTGGTGCTGCCCTCCATTCTATTTCTACGTCAAGGAAGATGCTCGTAGGTTCTCCGAGGGTATCGCTGCCGGATGCGGAACGGATGCTCCAGGCAGTTTCGTAGCATGGCTGTCGGGCCAGACCAGGGTCCACGCAATGGAGATGCCGGGCAAGCGCTTCGACATCGGCAATCTGGAGAGCTACCGCAACGTCTGCGGCAACTATCGCGGAATCATCGAATAATCGAAGGTATAGAAGTCAGCGTGTTTGCCGGATTGTCCAGTGGCATAAAGGCCAAGGACGATTCCGGTGAATCCGGACGCTGTCTCGCTGCTCAGGTAGCGGGTGTTCATCTGGCAGAGGCGCTTGTATTCAAGACCGTCGGTGGAGAAAGAGAACACGTAGTTATATTCATTACCTTCTACCTTCAGCCAGACCTTCCCGCTTCCGATCCCTTCTTTGGCCTTTATCAAGTGCGTCATTTCTCCAAGTCGGTAGCGCACCTTCACAACCCCGTCTTCAATGAATATTTCGTAATGGGAGCCGGCATCCATGAAGACTGTCAGCCCTGCTTCGGCTCCGGCTTCTGCGGTGAGTGAGGTGATGGCCGAAAAGAAGATATCCTCCTGCCTGCGTCCTGTGAAAGTAGGGGAGACGTGAGTCTCGTCAAGGTCTTTCCCATTGGATGTAAGGCGCATGGAAGTTCCTGTGAATGAGTAGTTTTCCGAGTAAGGATTGCGGATGTATATCCATTCATGCCCCGTCCTGTCCTTGCTGAAATCCATATGGGCGGGAGCCTTTTTGCATTCGACTTGCGGAAGGGTAGGGACATCCATCCTTAGCTGCAGTTCTCCGTTACCGTTCACCACCGGCCAGCCATCCTTGTCCCATTCGACAGGTGCTATGAAGGTCTCTCGTCCGAGGAGGTGATGGTCTCCTCCCTGCCTTCTGAATCCCAGGCATGCCATCCACCATGAACCGTCAGCGGCCTGGACGAAATCTCCGTGACCGAGACCCTGGATCTGGCTTCCCTGGGTGCTCATCTTGCAATGAGTGAGGATCGGGTTGTCTGGGCATCCCTCATATGGTCCGTCGATATTCCGGCTCCTTGCGATGGTGATCTTGTGGGCATATTCGGTGCCTCCCTCTGCTATCAGGAGGTAGTACCATCCGTCCTTGAAATAGAGGTGCGGGCCTTCAGGATAGCGGCCTCCGGTGCCCCTCCAAATCTCTTTCTCCTTGCTGAGTTTCTTCCCGGTCATCGGGTCGATTTCGAAGAGCATGATCCTGCTGTCGGCAGTGCCTGTGTACCAGCACTTTCCGCCGCATATCCACCCAGGCGGGATCTGACCATTCTCCGGCCGGGTCTGTGGCGTGGACGATGAAATTACCCTTGCCGCTGCAGTTGGTGGTGATCATGTAGAATACTCCCTCATGGTAGCGGATCGTCGGGGCATATATCCCTCCCCAGGAGAGGGCTCCGTCCAATTCCAGCTGCGAGCGGCGGGTGAGCACGTGCCCTATCTGCTCCCAGTTCACGAGATCCTTGCTGTGGAATATGGGAACTCCTGGGAAATACTGGAATGAACTGTTCACCAGATAATAATCATCGCCGACGGCACACACGCTAGGATCGGGATGGAAGCCTTTGATTACGGGATTGTCGTAGCCGCGCACCGGGCCGGCTGCAGCCAGCGTCATAGCCAGCAACAAGGAGATGAGAGTCGTCATATGAGCAAAGATAAGCAAAATACTCAATGGTTGATGAAAATGACTATATTTGCATGTTTCACTTAATTAAGAGATATGGATCCAAGAGTAGAAAGGATACACAAGGCTGCTGATTTCATCAGGGATATCCTTGAACCGGCCGGTTTGCTGCCGAAGGTGGGAATCGTCCTGGGAAGCGGCCTGGGCAAGCTGACGGACATAATAGAGAATCCTGTCACCATCCCGTACAAGA
>ONPI01000008.1 GCA_900319685.1 uncultured Bacteroidales bacterium | reverse complement strand
TTTCGGCTGGTCGATGGGGGCTCACCGGTGTTTCCTGCTGACCGCTTTCTGCAAGCACGTCAAGACCGGAGTATCCTTATGCTGGATGACTCTCAAGGAGCAGGAGAAGGAACCATATACGGCATCGGAATACTCGATGCTGATTCCTGCGTTGAGGGACCGGTATGATTTCCCTGATATCGCGATGTGGCTCGCACCGAAACCGTATCTTTTCCTGGCCGGGACGAGGGACAAGCTGTTCCCGAAGGAGGCAGTGGAGGAGTGCTATTCAAGGATGCAGGGTTACTATTCCGGATATCCGGCTCCAGGTGCCTTGAATACCCTTTTCTTCGATGGTGAGCATCATTGCGGGAAGGCGGAGCAGAGCATTATCGTGGCTCACCTGGATTCGGTTCTCCGCAAACGCTGATATCCCCTAAAGTGATATTCTCGTCATCTTCCAAGGTTATCTTTGCGCACAGGTCCGGCATGTCGTCATAGGTCAGGACCAGTCCGGTGGTGTATTTGATGCCGGGTGTGAAGATTACATGGAGTCCGTCCCCTTCGGATTTGAACCGGATCTGTTCTCCGACCCATAAGGGATTGTCGCTGTCGAAGCCGCCCATCCCGGTCACGGTATTCTTAGCCACGGCGATTTTGCGTCCGTTGTCGTATAAGGTGATCCTCTTCCCGCATGTCTTGCAGCCAAGCCGTTCGATGAGCAGCTCCTGAAGGGTGAAAGGGTCGATTTCCCTGGCGATGAAAGCGGAGTTGTCTTCTTTGAACCGTATCAGGTACGGCTTTTCGACTTCCACGCCGGTACCTTCCATGACTCCGCAGGCAAGCCAGAGGTCACCGGTGGCAGGATCGTACGAAGCGTGAGGATTGTTTCCGTGATAGATATCCGGGAAATATGAGACGACCTTGTCCTTGACCACATGTATCCCGTACCCTTCGGAAGAAACCTCCGGATTGCAGTTGACAAGGCTCCAGACACTCACTCCGTTTTCGTTGTCACTGAATATGTTCTCATACCTTTCCATGTATGCGAGAGGCATGGCCTCGTGAACCTTTGCGGGAGCCGGAGGAATGACGATAGGCCCATCCATGGTTCCCTTCACTGGTTTGATTCCATCCTTGCAGCAGCAGACAAGGGCGGCAGTCAGCATCAATGCTGCGATTGTGATCGTACGTCTCATTCTGTTTCTATCCTTTTATTGTTCCTGTATCTTCCGGAACCGGTATGCTCTTCATCGTAGCGCCGGTCCCATTCCCGGTAATATTCCATGTCAGGGTCTTCGAAGAGGGACATCTGGACCGCATTCTCATGGGTGAGCTTGGTCACTCCGAGGCCTACTTGCCGAAGTGGAGTCCTTCCATCCCATATCTCGTTGAGCATCCGGCGCGCTTCGTTGAGGATGACAGCCGTTACGTCCGTCGGCCTGGAAGTCTGGCACTGCTTCTGGACCACGGTGAAATCCTTGTGCTTGATGAACATGGAGACCGTCGATGCCCTGAAATCGTCTTTCCGGATCCTGTGGGCAACTATGCAGGCCACGTTGAAAAGCGCCCTGTCGATATCCTTAGGATTAGTAAGGTCCTTGCTGAAAGTCCTCTCGGCACTGTAGCTCTTCGCTTCGGCGATTTCGGTGTCGACGGGAGAATCATCCCTTCCGTTGGCATATTCATGCAGCTGGGCGGCGAATTTCTGCCCTACCAGCCGCGTCAGCTGGCCGGTCTCCAGACGGGCGATGTCGCCGATGGTGTCGATTCCGTAGGCGAGCAGCCGTTCTTCGGTTTTCTTTCCGACCCAGAGCAAATCCCGGACCCCCAGCGGCCACATCTTCTCCTCGACCTCATCGGACCATAGGGTATGGACCTTGTCCGGCTTTTCGAAGTCCGAAGCCATCTTTGCCAGCAACTTGTTCGACCCGACCCCGACGTTTACGGTGAAACCCAGCTTGGACTTGATCTCGTCCTTGAGGCTGGTCGCTATGTCCACAGGGTCCTTTCCGTAGCAGCGGAAGCTCATGTCGATGAAGCATTCGTCTATGCTGAACTGCTGGAGTACCGGCGAGTATGAGCGGCATATTCCGATGAATCCTTCCGAGCACTGCTTGTACCACTCCCAGTCGCCCCTGACTATAACCAGGGACGGACACTTGCGGAGAGCCATAGACACCGGTTCCGCAGTCTTGATGCCGAGTTTCTTGGCAGGAAGCGAGGCGGCGGTGATGATGCTCCTCCTGTCGGACGGATCGCCGGATACTACGGATGGGATGAGGCGTATGTCCTCCTGCCCTTCGCGGACCATCTTCACGGCTGTCCAGCTAAGGAAGGCAGAGTTGACATCGATATGGAATATGATGCGCTGCATCCTTGTCAGATCAATATCAATTCCTTGTTTTTCAGGTATTTCCCAATCAGGTCGGAAGTCTTGGTCTTGACGAAGCAGGTAGCAGTGCCGTCTGTGCAGGCAAACCATTCGCTCCCGGCTACGATCCGGTCCATTACGAGATGGATTCCGGAAGCCTGCGGCAGTATCGCACTGAGTATCGTGGTGGCTCCGGGGAGCACGCCCGTCAGGTCCCAGAGCTTGTCCGATGGAGCGAAGGAAACCCTCGGAATCCCCAGTGCACCGCAGAATTCCCTCGTGACGAAAGGCTTGTCGTCCGTGGTGACATACAGGTAGAACTCGGTCTGCTGCCGGTTGCAGAGGAAAATGGTCTTGACTATGCGCACTCCGATCTTCTCGTCTATATGCCGGCAGTCCTCCATCGTTATACCGGGATCGGTGTCCACCCTTCCGAAAGGGATCCCAAGCCTGTCGAAGGCCGAATATACTTCCTTCTGGAGCTCTGAGGCGAACTCCTTCGGAGGAGTATGGTAGATTTCGCTGACTTTGAACATAATTACCGTAAAAATAGCAATTCCGCATTTTTTAGCAAAGTTTGAATATTATTTTGCGGATTGGATACAGCCCTTTCTTTTTAGCTGATGAAATTTTAACTTTGTAGATACACTTATTGACGACACTGAATGAAAACACTAAGAACCCTCTGGCCTCTTCTGGCCATGCTCATCCTCGTTTCTTGCAATGGCAAGGGTTGGAAACAAGATGCCGAAGGTGTGACCGTCAAGGTCGCCGCCAAAGCCGTGGACGGACCTTCCAGGGTGCGCCTTCAGGTAATCGGAGACAAACTGGTAAGGGTTACCGCCACCCCGGAGAAGAAGTTTTCCGGACGGAAGAGCCTGATCATCGTTCCGCAGGATGCCGAGCCGCAGTTTTCAGTCAGCGAAGCCGAGGGCTCGGTAGTGCTGGAGACCTCTTCGGTCAAGGCTTGCGTACGTATCTCCGACGGGGCTGTGAGCTTCGTATCCAAGGAGGGTGACTGCGTACTTGACGGGAACAGGATGACATTCACCCCGATATCGGTGGAAGGCAAGGATGGATATTCCACCCGGCTGGTGTTCGACTCCCCGGACGGGGAAGCCTTCTATGGCCTTGGACAGCAGCAGTCGCTCGAATTCAACCATAAGGGAGGCAACGAGGAACTGTATCAATACAATACCAAGGTTTCGGTTCCTTTCGTAGTCAGCAGCCGGAACTACGGAATCCTGGTGGACAACTATTCCCTAAGCCGCTGGGGCAACCCGGAACCATACAGGCAGCTCTGCGAAGAATTCAAGGTATATGGCGCCGACGGCAGGGAAGGCGGCCTGACTGCCAGCTACGTTCCTGCGGAGGGCGATCCCGTCATACGTCAGGAGGACTCGCTCTATTACGAAACCGAATGGGCGATCAAAAACCTTCCGGAAATGAAGCTGAAGGGAGCGAAGGTCACCTATGAAGGCTTCCTCGAGGCACCGGAAGACGGAAACTACCATTTCATTCTCTACTATGCAGGCTTCCAGAAGGTGAGCCTCGGTGGCAGGGAAGTCGTTTCGGAGCGCTGGAGACCGGCATGGAATCCGAACTCATACAAGTTCACGGCCTGGATGTCCAAGGGGGAGAAGACTCCGGTGAAGGTGGAATGGAATCCGGACGGAGATGTCTCCTACATCGGCCTCAGGGTGGCCGCGCTCCAGTCGGAAGAAGAACAGTCCAAGTTCTCTTTCTGGTCCGAGATGAGTCCCGAACTGGATTATTACTATATAGCCGGAAACAATTATGACGAAATCATTTCCGGGTACAGGACCCTTACCGGCAAGGCCCAGGTGATGCCGAAATGGGCAGCCGGTTTCTGGCAGAGCCGCGAACGCTACGGCACCCAGGATGAACTGGTGGAGACGCTTGCCGAGCTCAGGCGCAGGAATATTCCCGTGGACAACATCGTCCAGGACTGGCATTACTGGAAAAGTGACCAGTGGGGGAGCCACGAGTTCGATGAAAGCCGCTATCCCGATCCAGGGAAGATGCTGGATGACGTGCATGGGATGAATGCCAGGTTCATGATTTCCGTATGGCCGAAGTTCTATGTCAGCACCGACCATTACAAGGAGCTCAAGGCTGCCGGATACATCTATCCGCTCGCTGAGAAGGATAGTCTCAAGGACTGGCTCGGTTATGTTGAATCCTTCTATGATGCTTATTCGGAAGGAGGACGCAAGATGTTCTGGAGACAGATGGACGAGTGCCTCTACACCAAGTATGGCCGTAAGATCGATGCCTGGTGGATGGATGCCAGCGAGCCTAACCTGAGGGATTGCCTCCCGATGGATTACCTGAAGGCCCTGACCACCCCGACGGCGCTGGGGCCTTCCACCGAATACTTGAACGCATATGCTTTGGTCAACGCCCAGGCGATCTATACCGGCCAGCGCGAAGTCGAACCGGACAAGAGGGTGTTCCTCCTCACCAGGAACGGCTTTGCAGGACTACAGAGGTATTCCACTTCCACCTGGAGCGGCGACATCGGTACCTGCTGGATCGACATGCATGCCCAGATGGCTGCCGGATTAAGCTATTCAATGAGCGGTATTCCATTCTGGGGGATGGATATCGGCGGCTTCAGCGTGATGGACAAGTTCACCCAGGCTGCCAGCGTGTTCGAGGCAACGGGCAAGGTAACCCCTGACTTGGAAGAATGGAGGGAACTCCAGACCAGGTGGCATCAGTTCGGCGCATTCGTGCCGCTGTTCCGCACCCACGGGCAGTGGCCTCGCAGGGAGCTTTGGAACATCGCGCCCGAAGGCAGCCCGGCATATTCCAGCATCCTTTACTACATGAAGCTGCGCTACCGTCTGATGCCGTATGTATATTCCCTTCTCGGGGCAGTCCATTTCAACGACTATACCTTGATGAGGGGCCTTCCTATGGACTTCCCGGGGGACAGGAACGTGACGGACCTGTATGACCAGTGGATGTTCGGACCTGCCTTCATGCCTTGTCCGGTGTATGAATACAAAGCCCGCAGCAGGGAAGTATATCTGCCGGAGTGCGAGGGCTGGTATGATTTCTACGACGGAACCTTCCTGCCTGGCGGCAGGACTATGGTCGCCCAGGCTCCGTACGAGCGTATGCCACTGTACGTCAGGGCTGGCTCGATAGTGCCTTTCGGGCCTGAGATCCAGTGGTCCGACGAGAAGCCGGCCGATCTGATCGACCTCTACGTCTATGCCGGCAGGGACGGGGAATTCACCCTTTACGAGGATGAGAACGTCAACTACAATTACGAGAAGGGGGCATATTCGAAGATAGTCTTCAAATATGACGATGCTGCCCGCACATTGGAGATATGCGACCGTGAGGGCTCGTTCCCGGGGATGCTCGGGACGCGCAGGTTCAACGTCGTGCTGGTTACTCCGCAGAACGGTCGGGGCTTTGCCCAGCCTGTGAAGGGCATCGAAGTGGAATATGCCGGGAAGGCTCTTGAAGTGAATCTTTAGCAATCAGGATATGTATCTGTTAGGTTACGACATAGGTAGTTCTTCAGTGAAAGCGAGTCTGGTCGATGTCAGGACCGGAAAGAGCGTTGCAAGCACATTCTACCCCAAGCACGAGTCCCATATCATATCCCACAGGATCGGATGGGCTGAGCAGGAGCCTCAGATGTGGTGGGAGAATGTCAAGACAGCAACCGCGGAGGTTGTATCTTCCATCGACGTGGATGAGATAGCCGCCATCGGTATTTCATACCAGATGCACGGACTGGTATGTGTGGGCAAGGATATGGAACCTCTCCGGCCATCCATCATCTGGTGTGATTCGAGAGCTGTCCCTTACGGAGAAACTGCATTCAAGGACCTGGGCAGCGGCAAGTGTCTGGGGCATCTGCTCAATTCCCCGGGTAATTTTACGGCTTCCAAGCTGGCGTGGGTGAAGGAGAACGAGCCGGAACTCTTCGACCGGATCCACAAGATAATGCTTCCGGGCGATTACATTGCGCTGAAGATGACCGGTGAGGCATGCACTACGGTTGGAGGTCTTTCAGAGGGGATGTTCTGGGATTTCGCGGAGAACCGTCCGGCTTCGTTCCTGATGGATTACTTCGGTTTCGACGAGAGTATCCTTCCTGAGATCCGTCCTACGTTCTCCGAACAGGGCCGGCTGACCGCTTCGGCAGCCTCGGAGCTTGGCCTTAAGGCCGGGATACCTATTACCTACAGGGCTGGGGACCAGCCGAACAACGCCTTGTCCTTGAACGTTTTCGATCCTGGTGACATAGCGGCGACGGCAGGCACTTCGGGAGTCGTGTATGGAATAGGCAGGGAACTCTCCTACGACCCTCAGTCAAGGGTGAACACTTTCGCCCATGTCAATCACGATGCCGCCGACCCTCGCCTTGGTATCCTGCTCTGCATCAACGGGACCGGAATCACGAATTCCTGGGTCAGGCGCAACGTGATCCCGCGCGGGATGATGTACGACGAGATGAACGTCAATGCCGCCGAGGTTCCGCCGGGATGCGAAGGCGTTGGTATCCTTCCTTTCGGCAATGGGGCGGAGAGGATGCTCGGCAACTGGGAGGTCGGGGCCAGGATATTCGGCCTGAACTACAATACTCATAGCTGGAAACATGTCCTCAGGGCTGCCCAGGAAGGGGTTGTTTTCTCCTTCAAGTACGGGATCGACATCCTTGAGCAGATGGGTTTGAAAGTCGGTACTATCCATGCCGGCTACACCAACATGTTCCTCAGCCCGATATTCCGTGACACCCTCGCAGGGGTCACCGGGGCTACGATTGAACTGTATGATACCAACGGTGCGGACGGAGCGGCCAAGGCTGCCGGAATGGGTGCCGGAATCTACAAGGATCACGACGAGGCTTTCTCGACCCTGGAGCGCCTGGAGGTGGTCGAACCTTCCGGCGGGGAGGTTTACCTGGAAGCCTACGAAAGATGGAAAGAAGAATTGAATAAAATCATAAACAATTAATTTACATTTAATTATGGCAAAAGAATATTTCCCGCAAATCGGCAGGATCCCTTTCGAGGGCGCGGAAAGCACCAATCCGCTGGCATTCCACTATTATGACGCAGAGAAGGTCGTGCTGGGCAAGCCTATGAAAGACTGGCTCAAGTTCGCCATGGCATGGTGGCATACGCTCGGGCAGGCCAGCGGTGACCAGTTCGGCGGCCAGACCCGCGAATATGCCTGGGACCAGGCCGGCACTCCTCTGCAGAGAGCGAAGGACAAGCTGGATGCGGGATTCGAAATCATGCAGAAACTCGGGATAGAGTATTTCTGTTTCCATGATATCGATCTGATCGAAGAGGCCCCTACGATCGAAGAGTACGAAGAGAGGATGGGACAGATCACCGATTACGCCCTCGAAAGAATGAAGGAAACAGGGCTGAAGCTCCTCTGGGGTACCGCCAATGTCTTCGGCAACAAGAGGTACATGAACGGTGCAGCTACCAATCCTGATTTCAATGTAGTAGCCCGCGCCGCGGTCCAGATCAAGAATGCGATCGATGCGACCATCAAGCTCGGTGGAACGAACTATGTGTTCTGGGGCGGACGTGAAGGCTATACAAGCCTGTTGAATACCCAGATGCAAAGGGAGAAGGACCACCTTGCAAACATGCTGAAGGCGGCCCGTGACTATGCCCGTGCAAAGGGTTTCAAGGGTACCTTCCTTATCGAGCCGAAGCCGATGGAGCCTACCAAGCACCAGTATGACGTAGATACTGAGACAGTGATCGGATTCCTCCGTGCGAACGGACTGGACAAGGATTTCAAGGTCAACATCGAGGTCAACCACGCCACTCTGGCCGGCCATACCTTCGAACATGAACTCGCCGTTGCCGTGGACAACGGACTGCTCGGTTCCATCGATGCCAACAGGGGTGACGCACAGAACGGTTGGGATACGGACCAGTTCCCTGTGGACCTGTTCGACCTCACCCAGGCAATGCTGCAGATCATCCGCAACGGCGGCCTCGGCAACGGCGGCTCCAACTTCGACGCCAAGCTGCGCAGGAATTCCACAGATCCGGAGGATATATTCATAGCTCACATCTGCGGTATGGATGCGATGGCCCGCGCTCTGCTGAATGCAGCCAGGATCGTCGAGGAATCGCCGATCCCTGCCATGGTAAAGGAGCGTTATGCTTCATTCGATTCCGGTGAAGGCAAGCGTTTCGAGGAAGGCAAGATGACTTTGGAGGACCTCGTGGACTATGCGAAGGCTCACGGCGAGCCTGCCCAGACCAGCGGAAAGCAGGAGCTTTACGAAACCATAGTCAATATCTACAGCAAGTAAGATATGGGTAATTATCAGGAAAAAGGCAGCAAAGGCTATCTGTTCTCGATAGTCCTGGTTGCCGTCCTCGGAGGCCTGCTCTTCGGATATGACACGGCCGTCATTTCCGGAGCGGAAAAGGGACTGCAGGCCTTCTTCAAAGGCGCCTCTGGCTTCAGCTACACTGACTTCATGCACGGTTTCACGTGCTCCAGCGCCCTGATCGGATGCATCATAGGAAGCGCCCTGTCAGGTTTCTTCGCCACGAAGCTGGGCCGCAAGAAGTCGTTGATCGTCGCCGGTATCTGTTTCTTTATCTCCGCGTGGGGAAGCATGAATCCGGAGATGTACGGAATCCTTCCTGTCGGGAAGCCATCCATGACCCTCCTGGTGGTATTCAACCTGTTCAGGGTGCTCGGCGGAATAGGAGTCGGCATGGCCTCGGCAATCTGCCCGATGTACATAGGCGAAGTGGCTCCGAGCAACATCAGGGGAATGCTCGTCAGCTGGAACCAGTTTGCGATCATATTCGGACAGCTCGTGGTGTATTTCGTGAATTTCATCATCCTGGGCAACCATGCCAATCCTGTCTATGACGCAGCCGGTACCATAGCCAACCTTTCCGACGCGCAGTGGACCATTGATTCGGGATGGCGTTACATGTTCGGCTCCGAGATGGTTCCGGCGGCATTGTTCGCCATACTTATCTGCCTGGTTCCGGAAACTCCTCGCTACCTTGTGATGACCGGTGCCGACGACAAGGCTATGGGAGTCTTGTCCAGGATCAACGGTTACGAGAAGGCCAAGGAGATTATCCTGGACATCAAGGGAACCCTCTCCGAGAAGAAAGAAAAGCTCTTTTCCTACGGTTTCATGTGCATATTCATCGGAATAATGCTGAGCGTCTTCCAGCAGGTGGTCGGAATCAACGCAGTCCTGTACTATGCTCCAAGGATATTCCAGGATATGGGTATGGACAATCCGATGGTGCAGACTGTCATAATGGGTGTCGTGAATATCACTTTCACCCTCCTGGCTGTGTTCACGGTGGAGAAATGGGGCCGCAAGCCTCTGTTGATCTGGGGCTCGATAGGAATGGCGGTCGGCGCCCTCGGAGTGGCTCTTACCTTCGGGAAGGAGGGGATGAGCTTCATCACCATGATGAGCATAATGGTCTACAGTGCTTCATTCATGTTCAGCTGGGGCCCTATCTGCTGGGTCCTCATTGCGGAGATATTCCCGAACACCATCCGCGGAGCCGCGGTGGCGATCGCGGTGGCTTTCCAGTGGATATTCAACTTCATCGTGAGTTCAACCTTCGTTCCTATGTTCAACATGCACCTGGTGCCAGGGGACGATTTCGGCCACTGGTTCACGTACGGCCTGTACGGGCTGCTCTGCGTGGTTGCTGCGGTCTTCGTATGGAAACTTGTGCCTGAGACGAAGGGGAAGACCCTTGAAGATATGTCAAGGCTCTGGAAATCCGGAGAATAGGCTGGGACTTGAAAAGGCTATAGCTCTTCTGACGGTGGCGTTTCGCCGCCGTCAGTTGCTTTTATGAGCCTCCTGATAGGCTTGAAGTCACCGAAGAACCTGGCGGCTACGACCCTTATCACGGTGTAGGCCGGTATTGCTACGAGCATGCCTACTATGCCGCCGATGTGTCCGGCCATCAGCAGGACGATGAATATCTCGAGCGGGCTGGACTTGATGCTGGTGGAGTAGATGAACGGCTGGAAGAAGAAGTTGTCAATCAGCTGGGTGCAGGCGAAAATGGCGACCAGCGTGACCAGGATCAGCCAGAAATTCGGATACACGCCCAATGCTGCGGCGTTACTGTATTTCAGGACCAGGCCGAGCACGACTCCGATGCCGCCTCCGATCCACGGGCCGACGTATGGGATGACGTTGAGGAGGCCGGCCATGAAGGCTATACCGATGGCCGGATAGAATCCCAACTTGGCTATCAGCCAGAGGCCCAGGAAGTCCAGGAGGGCGACGCCTATGACTTCTGTCAGGAGTCCCACGAAGTATCTGGTGAGCAGGTGCTCGATATCTCCGATTGCGCTTACGGCTTCGCCTTCGAGCTTGTCAGGAACGACTGAACCGACTATCCTGCGGAAGAGGTTTTCGTCTTTGATGAAGAAGAATCCGATGAACATCACCGAGAACAGACCGATGCCGAAAGATCCGAGGGCGGATGCGACCGAACCGACCACTGATGTGATCGAAGTGAGGTCGAAGGCGTTCCTGATCCAGTTCACGGTTGCTTCCTGGACCTTGAAATCGCGCCCGAGCGACGGAATACGGTCGATCAACCAGATATTCACCTTGTCCAGGAGACGGGATATCTCCGATGCGTTGAATGAGGCGCTCTGCAGGTTGGAGGATACGCTTGAGATAATGCTGGAGACCACCGGGATGACCTGGGTGATGATTGCCAGGAGGATGCTGAGGATAAGGAGCAAGGTTATGATCGCCAGCAGCCAGTCCGGGGCGGACTTCCCTTTGATCCGGCATTTCCTGAGGAGCTTCATTATCGGTCGGCCGAGGAGGGATACCACCGCGGCCAGCACCATGTATATCAAGACGTTCCTGAAATACCAGCACAGAGCGATTATGATTGCTGCGACAGCGGCCCAGATTATGTACCGTGCCAGCCTGTCAGTATTCCTTTCTTCAGCCATAGTCTTCGGTATCTTTTCTACAAAGGTAATCATTTTCCGATTATCCCCCGGAAGTTGTCAATTCCATGTTTTTTTGCTAATATTGTAGAATATGGAAATAAAGATATCTGATGAACTGAACAGCATCATCCGTTATGCCCGGGAAGAAGCCATGCGCACCGGCAGTTACGGAATCGGTCCGGATCACCTTTTCCTTGGAATGATGCGACACTCTGACAATGATGCTTGCAGGCTCCTGGCAGGGCTTGGGGTGGATATAGACGAATTCAAGCGATTCATTGACAGCCATATATTCACGAACGAATCAATCCCTTATTCCGAGGCTGACAAGGTATCCTTCTCCAGATATGCCCAGAACGTGCTGAGTATCACGGTAATGGAGGCTTCCAAGATGAATGCTTCGGAAGCCACCTCCCTGCACCTGATGCTGGCGCTTTGCCGCACTACCGAGAATTACGGTCAGGCATATCTCCGCCAGCACGGGGTGGATTACGGCAGGCTCCTTGCCCGGATGAGGGATGAGGGTATGCTGAACTACGGCAAGCAGGGCGGCGAAGAGGATGCCGGTGGTGATGATGAAGACCAGGACGACGAGGAAGGGATTCCGGTCGAAGGCGGCAAGTCTTCCGCCAAGACGAAGATCGAGGATTTCGGATTCGACCTTACCAAGGCGGCTGCTGAAGGCAAGCTTGATCCGGTGGTGGGCCGTGACACCGAGATCGCCCGCGTGATCGAGATCCTGGGGCGCAGGAAGAAGAACAATCCGATGCTTATCGGTGAGCCGGGTGTCGGAAAATCAGCCATCGTGGAAGGAATCGCCCAGCGTATCGCAGGCGGCAGTATTTCTCCGGTACTCGCAAAGAAAAGGCTGATATCCCTGGACATAGCATCCGTCGTTGCGGGTACGAAATACCGCGGCGACTTCGAGAAGCGCCTCAAGGCGATCATAAAGGAAGCCAGCACTAATCCGGATATCATCCTGTTCATCGATGAGTTCCATACCATAGTGGGAGCGGGAGGGGCTGCTGGCAGCCTGGATGCTGCCAACATGCTCAAGCCTGCGCTCGCCCGCGGGGAGCTCCAGTGCATCGGAGCCACCACGATGGATGAATTCGCCAAGATAGTGGAGAAGGACGGAGCCCTTGACAGGCGCTTTCAGAAGATCGTGGTCGAACCGACCGACATCCAGCAGTCCGTTTCCATCCTTAACAATATCAAGAGCAATTACGAGGAATTCCACAAGGTGACATTCAGCGACGAGGCCATCGAAGCCTGTGTCCGCCTCACAGACCGTTACGTTACGGACAAGTTCCTGCCGGACAAGGCGATAGATGCTATGGATGAAGCCGGATCGATGGTCCGCCTCAGCCTGACTAAGGACAAGAAGACCGGTAACGTCGTGGATGCCGAAGACATCGCCACGGTGGTCTCCAAGATGACCGGGATTCCTGTGAACAAGGTGGCCGAGAGCGAGGGGAACAGGATAATGAAGATGAAGACCCGCCTCCAGGACAGGATAATCGGGCAGGATGAAGCCATTGACAAGGTCGTCCGTGCCATCCAGAGGAACAGGGCGGGACTGAAGGATCCGAACCGTCCTATCGGCACATTCCTCTTCTTCGGCCCTACCGGTGTCGGCAAGACCCGGCTGGCCAAGTGCCTTGCTGAGTATCTATTCGATTCTGAGGAGAATATGGTCAGGATCGATATGAGCGAATACATGGAGAAATTCACCGTTTCCCGCCTCATTGGAGCGCCTCCGGGCTATGTAGGATACGAGGAGGGCGGCCAGCTCAGCGAACGGGTGCGGAGGAAGCCGTATTGCGTGGTCCTGCTGGACGAGATAGAGAAGGCTCATCCGGACATATTCAACATCCTGCTCCAGGTTCTGGACGACGGGCACCTTACCGACAGCAACGGCAGGGTGGTCAATTTCAAGAACACGATAGTGATCATGACTTCGAACGTAGGCAGCCGCGAACTGGATGAATATGGCACCGGCGTGGGCTTTGCCACCGCGGGCAAGAATGTCACCCAGAACCGCCAGACCGTGCTGGAGAAGGCCATCAAGAAGTCGTTCCCTCCGGAATTCATAAACCGTGTGGACGATCAGATATTCTTCAACACCCTTACCAAGGAGGATATCGAGCAGATTATCGACATCGAGCTCAAGGAACTTCGGGAAAGGGCTGAGGAAACCGGTTACAAACTGACCATCACTCCTGCCGCGAAGCGGTTCATCGCCGATGCCGGATATGACCCGGCGTTCGGTGCGCGGCCGCTCAAGAGGGCAGTGATGAGATATGTCGAAGATCCGGTGTCTGAATTCATCATTTCCGACAGGATCCTTCAAGGGAAGAAAAAGAAAGGGGCGACCGGACTGCGTGTCCTCAAGGTCGGTCTCTCTCCCGACAAGGAAAGCACCCAGGTCACCCTCAAGGAAGACTAGTCGCCCATTACGGCGCTATCCATTTCAAGGCCCATGTCGCCCATCATCTCGAGGAGGGCTTTGAGCGAAGATTCGGTTGAAATCATCGAAGCGAGTTTCGTGAGGTCGTATTCTGTGTTTTTCATCGCGAAAAAGTGTTTGTTCCTTGTTTACGATGCAAAATTAGCCCTAGCTTGTGCCAATTCGAGGCACAAGCTATTATTTTTAATAAAAAACCGGAGACACTTCACGTGTGCGCGCGTGCGCGCGTTTGTATATGTCAGTTTTATTAGTTAACTTTGTACGATTAACCATAAGGAAATTCTTATTATATGGATAGTGAGGAAAAGATTGTAGAAGGCAAGACCGGCGGAATCATCGAACCGGTTGAGATCGATCACGAAATGCGTACTGCGTACATCGACTATTCGATGTCCGTAATCGTTTCCCGTGCCCTCCCTGATGTAAGGGATGGTCTCAAGCCGGTTCAGAGAAGGGTCCTTTACGGAATGGACGGACTCGGGCTTTCCTATTCCGGCCCGACCAGGAAATGCGCCAAGATCGTTGGTGAGGTGCTGGGAAAGTACCATCCGCATGGCGATTCCAGCGTCTATGACGCTCTTGCAAGGCTTGCCCAGAGTTGGAACCAGCGTTATCCGACCGTGTTCGGGCAGGGTAACTTCGGTTCGATGGACGGCGATCCGGTCGCTGCGATGCGATATACGGAGGCGAAGCTCCAGAAGATCACCGAAGACATACTCGGAGACATCGACAAGAATACCGTCGACATGGTCAACAACTTCGACGACACCGAGCTCGAGCCGACCGTCCTGCCTACCAAGGCTCCTCTCCTGTTGCTGAACGGATCTGCGGGTATCGCCGTTGGTATGGCGACCAACATGGCTCCGCACAACCTGGCCGAGACTTGCGACGCGATCTGTGCATACATCGACAATCCTGACATCGACACTGACGGTCTGATGCAGCACATCAAGGGACCTGATTTCCCGACCGGAGGTATCATAATGGGATATTCAGGCATCAAGGATGCCTATGAGACCGGAAGGGGCAGGGTGGTCGTGCGCGCCAGGACCGAGATCGAGGTGGCCGAAAACGGCCGTGAGACCATCGTCGTGACCGAGATCCCGTATATGGTCAACAAGAAGGAAATGATCGAGAAGATCGGCCAGATGGTCGAGGACAAGAGGATCGAGGGCATTACCTATATCAACGACGAGACTTCCCGCGAAGGTGTCCGCGTGGTCATCCGCGTGAAGCAGGGATGCAACTCCAATGTCGTGCTCAACACCCTCTTCAAATATACCCAGCTCCAGTCCAGTTTCGCCTTCAACAATGTGGCGCTGGTCAAGGGGCGTCCAAGGACCCTGTCTCTCAAGGATATGATCGCCAACTTCGTGGATTTCCGCCATGAGGTGATTGTAAGGAGGACCAAATTCGAACTGGATAAGGCTCAGAAGAGGGCCCATATCCTCGAAGGACTCCTTAAGGCCATCGATGTGATCGACGAGATCATACGTATCATCCGCCATTCTTCGAGCGTCGAGGAGGCCAAGGCCGAACTCATCAAGCAGTTCGATTTCTCCGAAGTTCAGGCGACGGCCATCGTGGAGATGCGCCTGCGTCAGCTGACAGGACTCGAACGGGAGAAACTCCAAGCAGAATACGACGAGCTTGAGAAGTTTATCGCCCGCTGCAACGAAATCCTCGGCAGCGAAGTGGAGCAGCTCAAGATCGTCAAGCAGGAAACCATGGAGCTCAAGGCGAAGTACGGCGATCCTCGCCGTACCGAGATCCGTCCTTCCGAAGAAGAATTCAATCCGGAGGACTTCTATGCCGACGAGGATGTGGTCATCACGATCTCCCATCTGGGCTATATCAAGCGGACTGCCTTGACCGAATACCGCACTCAGGCCAGGGGCGGAGTCGGAATGAAGGGCAGTGCGACTCGTGACGAGGACTTCATCGAGCATATCTACATAGCCAACATGCACTCCACGATGCTGCTGTTCACGAGGAGCGGCCGTTGCTACTGGCTCAAGGTATATGAGATTCCTGAAGGCTCCAGGGCCTCGAAGGGAAGGGCGATCCAGAACGTTCTCAGCATCCCTGACGACAAGATCCTCACCTACATCAATGTCAAGACGCTGAAGGATGAGGAATATGTTGAATCCCACAGCATCGCGCTCGTCACCAAGAGGGGCGTGATCAAGAAGACCGCCCTGACGGCATATTCACATCCTAGGGCAGCAGGAGTCAACGCCATCAACCTCCGCGAAGGCGATGAACTCGCCGAGGCTCTCCTTACCGGAGGCCACGATGAAATCCTTATCGCAGCCCGCGACGGACGTTGCTGTCGCTTCAACGAAGAGGATGCCCGCGAGATGGGCAGGACCTCCACCGGAGTTCGTGGCATCAATATTGAAGAAGGCGATGAAGTGATCGGCGCGATCAACTATGACCCGTCAGCCGCTGACGCTGCAGACCACACCGTACTGGTGGTGAGCGAGCACGGATTCGGAAAGAGGACCGATTTTGATGAGTACAGGATTACCAGGAGGGGAGGAAAGGGAGTGAAGACCATCAACATCACCGACAAGACGGGCAAACTGATAGCCATCAAGAACGTAACCGAGAACAATGACCTTATGATCATCGAAAAGTCGGGTCTTACCATCAGGATGGCCGTAACTGACATCAGAGTGGCCGGAAGGGCTACGCAAGGTGTCAAATTGATAAACATCAAAGATGGAGACTCGATTGCTGCGGTTTCCACCGTTGAAAAGAACAACGAAGAAGAACCGGTGAACAATACCGAAGAAGACAATAACAACTAAAACATTCAGTATAATGAAAAAGTTTTTGATCGTGTTGGCATTGCTTGCTTCCGTACAGGTTGCTAATGCCCAGGTTAACGCCGGAGCGGCCAAGAAGGCTGTCGAGGCTGCTCTCTCTGCTTCCCAGAACCCTAAGAAAGCTGCCAAGGTGGCTACCTGGTTGAAGCTCGCCCAGACTTATGTGGACGCTTACAACGCTCCTACCGCCAATGTATGGCAGGGTGCGGCTCTCAACGAGCTCAAGCTCGCCATGGGTGGTGAGAAGGCTACCTCCGAGGAGAATGTCGTCATCAACGGCGCTCAGTATCTCAAGCAGGTATTTGACAACAAGAACCTCTATTTCAACGGCAACGGCCAGCTCGAAATCATCGAGGTCACCAAGCCTGTGATCGAGGATGCCCTTCCGAAGGCTCTCGAGGCTTACAAGAAGGCTTTCGAGGTTGACACCAAGGCTACCAAGGTCAAGGATATCGCCAATGGAATCAAGACCATCAGCGAGAAACTCACCCAGGAGGCTTACAACGCTTATTCCCTCGGTGACATCAAGAAGGCTGAGTCTTTCTTCGAGGCTGCATTCGATGCTTCTGCTCAGAAGCCTTACGAGAAGATCGACACCAGCTCCCTTTACAATGCCGGCTTCACATCCTGGAACCTCGGCGATTACACCAAGGCCAAGACCCTGTTCGACAGGTGCCTCAATTATGGCTACTATGCTGAGAACGGTGAGGTTTTCGCTAAGCTCGCAGACTGCGCGGCCAAACTCGACACCTCGAAGGCAGGCCAGGCCCTTTCAAAGGAATATCTCGAGAAGGGATTCACCAAATTCCCTGGCAGCCAGAGCCTCCTGATCGGTCTGATTAACTACTATGTCTCCAGCGGAGAGAACACAGGCAGGCTCTTCGAGCTTCTCAACGAGGCCAAGAAGAACGAGCCTAACAACGCCTCCCTGTATTATGTAGAGGGTAACATCCATGCAAAGCTCGGCGAAATCGAAGAGGCTGTCAAGTCTTATCGCCAGTGTGCAGAGATCGATCCTAACTATGAATATGGTTACATCGGTGAAGGTATCCTCTGCTACAACCAGGCTATCGAGATCCAGGACAAGGCCCAGAACGAGTTCGACGATGCCAAGTACACCGCACTCGTGCAGGAGTTCGAAAAGGTGCTGAAGGGCGGTATCGAGCCTTTCGAGAAGGCATATGAGCTTTCCAAGGACGAAGTTGTCAAGAGCAGCATCGCCGAGTACCTCAAGAATATCTACTACCGCTTCCGTGACCAGGATGCCAAGTATCAGGCAGGTTACGACAAGTATCAGGCTATCCTGAGCAAGTAATCGGCAGGATCATGAATGACAGAGGACGACCCACAGGCCGTCCTCTTTTTTATATGTATCGGGCTCCTGAGTTTTCTTTCGGAGCGAAGCGACTTCAGGGGAGTTTGAGGGGGAACGCTCCCTCAATGAATAATAGGCGCGATCGCGCCCCAAAGCAAAAGCCTCCCGGCGAGGGAGGCTTTTGCTTTGGGGTGCGATGTGGGGCTCGAACCCACGACACCCAGAACCACAATCTGGTGCTCTACCAACTGAACTAATCGCACCGTGTTAGAGATTGCAAAGTTACAAAAAAATCTTTCTTTGCAAGAATTTATGAATAATATTTATCTTTGTATATGCGCAGATTCTTGATTCTTTGCATCTTTTCTTGTCTGACCACGCTTTCTTTGGCCCAGACATTCAACAGTTTCCCTCTTGCAAGGCCTCTCTTCCACCTTCCTGACACTGCAACCATCGTGGTTATGGGGGATGTGATGATGCACAGGGACCAGATTTCGAATGCCAGGCGCAGTGACGGGACGTACGATTTCAGTACATATCTGGAGAACCTGAAAGATATGGTTGCAGGTGCGGATGTAGCTGTGGCGAACATGGAATTCACCCTCGCCGGGAAGCCGTACACCGGATATCCTTGCTTTTCGGCACCCGACGGGTACGAGGACTACGTGGCGGATTGCGGAGTTGACGTATTCCTGACAGCGAACAACCATATCCTGGACAAGGGGAAAAGCGGGATCGAGCGCACCCTGAAGAGATATTCCCTGATGGAAGAAACCCATGGGATCAAGCACACCGGTTGTTCCGTTTCCGCTTCGGATGACGCACGGAGGTTTCCTCTGTTCATTGTATCCAGAGGAATCAGGATCGCCCTCGTCAACTTCACCTACGGGACCAACACCAGCATTGACAGCAAGTTCCCGAAGGTCCACAGGACAGATACCGCGGAGATAGGGAAGGCCATCCGGAAGGCTAAGTCCGCAGGCGTGGATTTCATAATCGCCCTTCCTCACTGGGGGACTGAATACGTCCTGAAGCACTCCGCTTCTCAGGAGAAACTCGCCCGATGGCTTGCCTCGCAGGGATGTGATGCCATTGTAGGAGCCCATCCTCACGTGGTGCAGGATGTGGGTACGGTGGCCGTCCCGAACGACAACGGCGTTGGTACCAAGTCAGTACCGGTGGTGTATTCGATGGGAAACGTGGTTTCGAACATGAGCGCGGTCAATACCAGGATAGGGATGATGGTCACCTTGAAGATCGTCACCGATAAGTTCGGACGCAGGGAACTGCTCGAACCTGAACTGACATTGACTTGGTGCACGAGGCCCGGTACCCTTACGGGGAGCTATTCGACCATCCCTGTCAAGGATTTTATCGGCAAGCGCGACTTGTGGATGGCCAAGGATGACTATGACAACATGGTATCTTCCTACAACAGGGTCAGGACTATTACAGGAATAAAAGATTGATCACAAATAATGAAGAAAACCATTACGCTTGAAGCTGCGGATCCCATCGAGATATTCGGGGCTGGGAACAAGATATTCGAGGAATTCTGTTCTTATTTCCCGGGTCTGAAGATAGTTGCAAGGGGCAATGAGATCCACCTCGACGGCAAGGAATCCGACATCCAGGAATTCAACCAGAAATTCGCCGAGCTCGTCGAAAGGCGTCACCACAAGTTCAACCTGACCGTCTTCGATGTGGAAGATATATTCGACGGGGACAATTCCCCTAACAACTTCAAGTTGAACGGGGATGCGATCATCGTTCACGGGACTGACGGGAAGCCGATCAGGGCCAGGAACAAGACCCAGCAGGAGATGGTCAAGGCATATTTCGAGAACGATCTGGTCTTCGCGGTCGGTCCGGCCGGTACCGGAAAGACATACATTGCCATAGCATTGGCTGTCAGGGCGTTGAAGAACCGTGAGATAAAGCGGATCATCCTGACCCGTCCTGCAGTGGAGGCCGGGGAGCGTCTTGGATTCCTGCCGGGAGACCTCAAGGATAAGCTGGATCCGTATCTCCAGCCTCTGTACGATGCCCTGGGGGATATGATCCCTCCGCGCAGGCTTCAGGATTTCATGGCGGACGGCACCATCCAGATTGCCCCGTTGGCGTATATGCGAGGCCGGACCCTGGACCGTGCATGCGTAATCCTGGACGAGGCGCAGAACACCAACATTGCCCAGCTGAAGATGTTCCTTACCAGGATGGGTGTGAACGCCAAGTTCATAGTCACAGGAGATGCGACCCAGGTGGACCTTCCGAGGAGGGAGGATTCCGGACTCCTGAAGGGCATAAATCTTGTCAAGGACATAAAAGGGATAAGCACGATATTCTTCACCAATGAGGATATCGTCCGCCATCCTCTGGTTACGAAGATAGTGAAGGCTTTCGACAAGGGAGACAAAGGGGATGAATAGGTTTTCCAGGCTGCTGACGGCTCTTGCGCTGGTCGCCTGTACCCTTGCCGGGTGCAGGAAGGAAGTTGCGGTCCGGAACGCAGTGTCGCGGCTTTCCGGATTATCTGAACTCGGGACCGTGGAATACACCGTGAAGAAGGTTGTCAGTGCCAACGACTCTTCTGTTTTCAAGATTGGGGACCGGAAGATATATTTCACCTGCATTGCGAATGTCAAGGCGGGGATCGATCTTTCCGGTTTTTCGGCGGAGAATGTGAAGGCCGACCGCTCTGCCGGGACAGCTGTGGTCACCCTGCCGCATGCCAGGATACTCTCCGTCGAGCTTCCTCCTGACAAGATCGAGGAGAAGTACTGCAGCGTGACGGGTTTCAGGTGGAATTTCACCCCGGAGGAAAAGCGGGCGTTGCTCAAGCAAGGAGAGGAAGATATCATTGCCAAGGTGGAGCAGAACGGCATCCTGGAGGATGCGGAGAGGAATTCGTCCGACCTGGTCAGGAAGATGTTCACCGGCCTCGGATATGAGAAAGTAACGGTAAAGTTCGAGTGATGATGTCAAGGTTCGATTCCATAATGAAGTTATTGCGGATACTGGCCGTCCTTGCCCTGGCGGTTGTCTTGCTGCTGGCCTTGGACCGTATCTCGAAGATTGGGGAGAAGAGCATTTTCACCCGCCGCACCTTGAAGATCGAGGATACTCCGGTCGTGCTGGAGAAGATCAGTGATATCGGGGAACTGGCCACTGCCTGCTATTACGATGAGGACATCTATCTGACGTCGAAGCTTACCGAGATCACAGGACCTGTCGGTCTGATAGCAAGCGCTGTCGGCAGGAATCCATCCAAGGATGACCTTGTGATCATCGCTCGCGGTACGGTGAAAGCAGGCTTCGACATGGGCGGCATATCCCTTGACGATGTGACGGTACGGAATGATTCCTTGTTCGTAACCCTTCCTCGTCCCAAGATTCTCAGCGTCACCGTGAATCCTTCCGATTATGAGATAATCGGGGGGAATAATTCCTGGTCGCAGAGAGAAGTGTCCGGCCTTGTGGGCCACGCAAGGAACATGATCCTGAAGAATGCCCTCGACAATGGGATCTATTCCAGGGCTGAGTCATCCGGGAAGGTAAAGGTCAGGGAACTCCTGGAAGCTTGCGGCTTCCGGAACATAGTTGTTTCCGTGGCTGAGGAATAGCTACTTCTTCCGCCTGTGGGACGGGTGGGCGAGAATCTGGATGTCTATCCCGTCGATCTTGTAGCCTTTGAAGCGTTTCGAGAGCAGCTTGCTCTCGATTTCCTTGTACAGGTCTTCATCTTTCACGTCGATGTACACGTGGTTTTCCGTGTCATATACATGAATGTGCTTGAATGTATTGACATCGAAGTACATCTTGTTGTTGCTGCTCATCCTGTGCTGGTAGATCCCGAGCAGTGAGAACTGGGTGAGGATATTGTAAACGGAAGCTACAGTCACCTTCGTTTCCCCGTCCTTGAGTATCTCTCCGGTGACATCATCGGCACAGGCGTGACCGAGCTTGAGCATCGCCTTGTGTACCGCTATCCTCTGAGGTGTGACTTTAAGGCCATTCTTCTTCAGGCGCACACGGAAGTCTTCGACGCCGAGCGTCTGGGTATTCTTATCCATTTCGCAAGTCTTAAAGTATTGCTTCAAAGATATGCAAAAACTATACTAATACTCAAAATCGATAAATATGGTTATATTTGTATTCTGATTCTATTGAAGGAAAATGGAGAATATCAGATGTCTTATAATTGGCGGAGGTCCTGCAGGCTACACTGCGGCGATCTACGCGTCCCGTGCCGGTCTTGCTCCCGTTCTATATGAAGGTATGGAGCCCGGCGGTCAACTGACCACGACCACTGTAGTGGAGAATTTCCCGGGTTTCCCGGAAGGAGTCGATGCCAACCAGCTGATGGACGGGATGCGCGCCCAGGCCCAGCGTTTCGGAGCTGATATCAGGAGGGGCGTAGTGACTGCCGTCGATTTCTCGGGCAGGCCGTTCAAGCTCACGATAGATGGGGAGACCGATATCGAAGCCCAGGCAGTCATAGTAGCTACGGGAGCGACCGCAAGGTACCTCGGGTTGCCTTCCGAACAGAAGTTCAGGGGAATGGGTGTCAGTGCCTGCGCCACTTGCGACGGCTTCTTCTACAGGAAGAAGGATGTGGCCGTTGTCGGAGGAGGAGATACAGCATGCGAAGAAGCGACCTACCTGGCCGGTATTTGCAGGAAAGTGTACATGATCGTCCGCCGCGATGTGCTAAGGGCTTCAGTGGCCATGCAGGAGAAGGTCAAGGCTACCCCTAACATCGAAATACTCTGGAACTGCAACACCCAGGAAGTCCTGGGAGACGGATCGGGAGTGACGGGTGCCCGGCTCCTCAGGAAGGATGGTAAGGTTTTTGATATTTCCATCGATGGATTTTTCCTGGCCATCGGTCATCATCCGAATTCCGACTTCGTGAAGGGATTCATCGATACCGACGAGAACGGCTACATCATCACCGAAGGCAAGTCGACCCGGACCAACGTCGAGGGTGTGTTCGCTGCAGGCGATGTGCAGGATCCTCGGTTCAGGCAGGCCATAACGGCTGCTGCATCGGGTTGCAAGGCCGCGTTGGAGGTGGAAAAATTCCTTTTGTCGCATTGATGATATGGATATGTCAAGAAAAGTATTCAGGATCCTTGCAGCCGCCCTTTTGATGGCGGTGGCGCTGACATCCTGCAAATCGGAGTACGAAGCCTTGCTTAACAGCAACGATGTGGATTCGAAGTACAAAGCTGCTTTCGATTATTTCAACCACGGCAAGTTCAACAAGGCAGCCCAGTTGTTCGAATCCCTTGCCATACTTACCAACGGGACGGACAGGGACGATACTGTCCAGTATTACTGGGGTATGAGCAACTATCGCTACAAGGATTATTATACGGCGGAGACCAACTTCGCGAAGTTCCTCCAGAACTTCCCGCGCAGCCCGTTCGCAGAGGAGGCCGCCTTCCTCAGGATCGACTGCCTCTACCGCTCTACGCTGCGTTACGAGCTTGACCAGGTGCCGACCTACAATGCCATCAACGTGATCAGCCAGTATATGGTTGAGAATCCGAGAAGTACCCACTATCCTATCTGCAGCAGGATGCTTGAAGAGCTCAACAACAGGCTCGACAAGAAGGCATACGAGAATGCGCTTCTTTACTACAGGATGGAGGATTACAAGGCAGCCAGGGTCGCTTTCAAGAATATCCTCAAGGACGATGCGGAGAATGTCTACCGCGAAGAGATACTGTACTACATAGCAAAGTCTTCATATAAGTTCGCGCAGCTCAGCGTCGAGTCCAAGCAGAAGGAACGTTACCTTACTTTCGTGGACGACTATTACAACTTCATCGGAGAGAATCCGGATTCTCCTTTCAAGCGCGAAATGGATGTGCTGTTCCGCCGTTCCCAGAAAGCCCTTGGAAGATATTCCGGTGCGGAAGAGGATCTCGGAGAAAAGGAAAAGGATTTCGAGCGTGAAAGAAAGAAACTATTGAAACAATCCGAATCCGAGGAGAAGTAAATATTATAGACAAAGACAATTTTGATATATGGATGTTAAGAAGAAAGTCCCTGTGAACACTATCACTAGGGATGTGAAGTACCTTGCCGCACCTACCGGCAATATCTATGAAACTGTAGTGCTCCTTTACAAGAGGGCCAACCAGATCGCCCTTGCAGAGAAGAAAGAACTTGCGAAGAAACTCGAAGATTTCCGTTCCGACCGCGATACGATGGACGAAGTGTTCGAGAACAGGGAGCAGATAGAGATTTCCAAGTATTACGAGAAGCTTCCTAAGCCGGACCTCATCGCCATTACCGAATTCGAAGACGGCGAGCTTTACTACAGGAAGGCAGGGCAGGACGCCGAATAGTTCCGGCTGATGCTCAGGTCCCTTCAGATAAGGAATTACGTACTGATAGACTCTCTGGATGTCGATTTTCCGGAGGGTCTAGTCATTATTACGGGGCAGACCGGAGCGGGGAAGTCCATCCTGCTCGGGGCGCTCTCCTTGCTGCTGGGTTCCAAGGCCGATCCTTCCGTTATCGGAGAAGGTTCCGACAACTGTGTCGTTGAGGCCGTATTCGGGATCCCGGAAACGGATTCCGCCCTGAAGGCCATCCTGGAAGAAAACGATGTCGATGCCCCGGAGAATGAACTGATCATCCGCAGGGTCGTATCGCGTTCCGGCCGTTCCCGTTCCTTCATAAACGATTCTCCGGTCAACGTTCAGGTCCTCCAGAGCATATCATCGCGCCTGGTGGACATCCATTCCCAGCATCAGACTCTCCTGCTGACGGACAGGTCTTTCCAGCTGTCCATGCTGGACCATTTCGCCGGCAACGAAGGCCTGCTCGGTGAATGCGCCGTTTCATACCGCCGGCTGAAAGCTCTCGATGACGAATTGTCCGAAGTTTCCGGCAGACTCTCCCGGATGAATGAGGAGAGGGATTATGTGTATTCCCGCTGGAAGCGTTTGGATGATGCCGGACTGCAGGAAGGAGAACTCGAGGCTCTTGAAGCCGAGCAGAAGCAGCTTGCGAATGCGGAGGCTATAAAGGAAGACCTCTTCCTGGTCGAGAACCTGTTCAATCCGCAGGATGGCGGCGTGGGTGGTCAGTTGTCCATGTCCGCGGCCCTGAAGGAGGCCCAGAAGCATCTGGAAAGGGTATCAAAGTATATTCCACAGGCGGCCGAACTTGCCGGAAGGATCGAGTCGTCTCGTGCTGAACTGGATGACGTATTCGCTGAAGTGTCATCGATAAACTCCGGCACAGAGCTCTCACAGGAGAGACTCGAAGCCGTTGAGAACAGGATGTCCCTCATCTACGGCCTGTTGAAGAATTATTCC
>ONPI01000066.1 GCA_900319685.1 uncultured Bacteroidales bacterium | reverse complement strand
GGCGGCGGATCCATCACACAGGACAACTCCCCTCTCTACATCGTCGACGGATTCCCTGTCGAATCCATCAACGACATCTCCTCTTCCGAGATCCAGAGCATCGACGTCCTGAAGGACGCGTTCTCCACGGCGATCTACGGTAGCCGAGGTGCGAACGGTGTCGTGATCGTGACCACCAAGAGCGGCAGCAAGCAGAGCCGCTTCACGGTCAGTCTCAACTCCTACTACGGTGTGAAGAGGATCGCCAACAAGGAGGCCATCGTCCCTATGGATGCCGAGAATTTCGTCAAGTTCCAGTACGAGCTTGCCAAGATCCGCAGCAACGTTTCAGACAACTACGAGCCATATTTCGGAAAGTTCTCAGACATCGACCTCTACAAGGGTCTTCCGACCAATGACTGGGTCGATATGGTGTTCGGCAGGACCGGAACCACTATGAGCAACGATGTGGCTGTCTCCGGAAGCGGTGACAAGTACACTTGGACGCTCGGCTTTGCAAGGATGGACGACAAGGCCATAATGATGGGTTCTGATTATACACGTAACAACCTCAGTTTCAAGGCACAGTACAAGCCGTTCAAAATCGCTACCTTCGACGTCAACCTCCGCTACTCGGGCACCGACGTGCGCGGTTCGGGCGCCAACGGAATCAACGATACCGGTACGACTTCCGGCAACGGCCGTCTCAAGCACTCCGTTTCCTATACCAGTCGGTAGCCGACAACGACTCCAAGAGGTTCCGCACCTCATGGATGGGAAACGCAGCCATGACTCTCGAACTTATCGAGAACCTCAAACTGAAGATTGACGGTGGTTATGAAGACTATGCACAGAGGGACGACCGCTTCTATGGTCTTACCACTTACTATGTGACCAACAGCGCCACGTACAAGAATACCCCTGCCTCCCAGTATAGGGACTTCAACCGCAGGAAGTATCGTAATACCAATACGTTGAACTATGATTTCGAAAAACTGTTCAACAATCCTGACCACTCTCTCAACATACTCCTCGGAGAGGAAATGACCATCAGCAAGACCAACCAGGTCACCGCCATGATCGAGAACTTCCCGCTCTTCTTCGATTCGCAGATGGCGTGGAACTTCCTCAGCACCGGTACCGCGGTCTCGATGGCAAACGTCATCAATCCTGACGACAACCTGCTGTCATTCTTCGGTCGTGTCAATTACGACTACAAGCACAGGTATTCGTTCGGAGCAACCCTCCGCGCGGACGGATCCTCAAAGTTCTCCAAGGCGAACAGGTGGGGTTACTTCCCTTCAGCCGCCGTTTCATGGACGATCTCCAATGAAGACTGGATGGAAGGCACAAGGAACTACATCGACCAGTTGAAACTGCGTTACAGCTTTGGTACCGCCGGTAACAACAATATTCCTACCGGCCAGATAAACAAGGAGTTCTCCGGAAGCACCAGTTCCTGGATCAGTCCGGGCACGACATACTGGACCGCCGGCAAGATAATGAACAACCCGGACCTCAAGTGGGAGACCACCTACACCCATAACATCGGTCTGGACTTCAGTGTATTCACAGGAAGGGTATCCGGTTCCCTGGAAGTTTACCAGAACACTACCAAGGACCTGCTCATCAACTTCCCTATCACGGGATCAGGATATGACAGCCAGTACCGCAACATCGGTTCCACCCGCAACCGCGGTATCGAGCTCACTCTCAACATGCCTCTCGTCTCGTCCAAGAACTTCTCCCTCAACCTGAGCGGGAACATAGCCTACAACATCAACAAGGTCACTTCCCTCGGCGGACTGGAGACCATCTATTCCCAGTCCTACTGGGCATCCACCGAAATCGGGGACGACTACGTGGTCAAGGTCGGAGAGCCTCTCGGGAACATGTACGGCTACCGCAACGACGGCAGGTATGAAGCCAGCGACTTCACCTATTCGGATGGCAAGTGGGTCCTCAACGAAGGAGTAGCGGACGATTCCGCAGTAATCGGAGCCCAGTACCTCCGTCCGGGAGCCATCAAGCTGAAAGATTTGAACGGTGACGGGAAGGTCACTGTCGCAGACCGCGAGATCATCGGCAACGCCGCTCCGGATTTCACCGGAGGTTTCGCCCTCAGCGCATACTTCTACGGATTCGACTTTTCAGCCAACTTCAACTATATGATCGGCAACGACATATACAATGCAAACAAAATCGAGTTCACATCTTCCAGGAAATTCTACAACAGGAACCTCGTCAACATGATGAACGTTGCCGACAGATGGAGCAGCATCGACTGGGGCACCGGAGAACTTATCACCGATCCTGACGCACTTGCTGCAGCCAACCGAGGCACCTCGATGTGGTCTCCGTTCATCGGAAACGCCGTATTCAGCGACTGGGCGGTAGAGGACGGATCGTTCCTCCGCCTCCAGAGTGCGACCCTCGGTTACACCTTCCCGGAAGCGCTTATGGAGAGGATCAGCATCTCGAAGCTGCGCATCTACGTGACTGGGACCAACCTGTTCTGTCTGACCAATTATTCAGGCTACGATCCTGAGGTAGATACCCGCCGTGCCACACCTCTCACCCCGGGAGTCGATTACTCCGCATATCCGAAGAGCCGCGGAATCGTCGCCGGTATAAACCTTACTTTCGCGAGGAAGGCTGTCGAGACCGGTACTTCCGAGGTCGTAAAGACCGTGAGCAGGCCATCGAAGAAATCCAGCCAGCTCGAGAGCGACTACAATGCCCTCAAGGGTGACTATGAAGCCCTGAAGAGCAAGCTCGCCGACAGCCGCAAGGAATATGAGGCCGAGAACGCCAGGCTCCGCAACGACCTTGCAGACGCCAACGAGCAGATCAAGGACCTCAAGGCCAGTGCAAAGGATTGCGACAAGGCAGTCAAGGAAGCCAAGCTTTCCGGCCTGCTCCGCACCATCTACTTCGCCGAAGGATCATATGCCCTCTCCGAGCATGCCAGGTACACGATCGAGGAGATCGCCGACATGATGAAGGAAAACAAGGACATGACCCTCAGTTTCGTCGGAAGCACCAATACGAACGGCTCCGAGGAATACAACTTCAAGCTTTCCGAGAATCGAGTCAACGCCGTTACAAACGCGCTCAAGGCTCTCGGCATCCCTGCAGAAAGATTCACTGACCTCAAGTGGGTCGGAAAACAAGGTATGACCAAGTCCGGCGAATGCCGCCGCGTAGTAGTCAATTTCGCCGAATAACCGATCACCTTAAATGAATCATACAATGAAAAAGATATTCACATTGATTATTTCGGTTGCAGCGATCTGCGCCTCTCTCGCCTCCTGTGATGCGATTCTCGACCAGGAGTCTCCGTCCACGTTCGGCGACCAGATCGTGTTCTCGAACTACGATCTGACCGAATACAACATCTTCGGAGTGCTCCACTCTTTCGGCGAGACCAACAACTACCGTGGAAGGTTCCTCCCATGGTACGGCTTCAACACCGACATCGAGTGGTACAACGGCACCTACAAGCCAGGTGACGGCAGGTATGACATCGCTGCCTACAACATAGCCTCCAACAACTCCCAGCTCAACCTCGCCAACGGGCCATACAATATGATGTACAGCGGAATCGAGCGTTCCAACCTCATCATCGAGGGCCTGAGGAACTATGGGAATACCGACACCGACGCTGGCATGGCCTATCTCCTCGGAGAGACCCTGACCCTCCGCGCGATGATCTATTATGACCTCATCAAAGCATGGGGAGACGTACCTGCCAGGTTCTCTTCCGTAAACGGCGAAAGCATATACGTCAAGAAGGCCAACCGTGACGTCATCTTCAAGCAGATCCTTTCCGACCTGGAAGAGGCCATCGGCTATCTGCCTTATCCAAACACCACCAAAGCCGTACAGACCAACGACCGCGTCAACAAAGTATTTGCGGAAGGCCTGTATGCAAGGATAGCATTGGCAGCATCGGGCTACGCTCTCCGTCCTGACGACGGCGGCGAAGGCACCGGCGACCTTGGAACCGTCAGGCTGTCGAACGATCCTGAGCTTTCCAAGTCCAATCTCTATCCAAAGGCGCTTGCTTTCCTGAAGGATGCGATCAACAACGGAGGTTGCTCCCTTACAAGCGACTACGAGGCTTATTGGAAGCGCCAGAGCAATCTTTCCAACCTCCCGTTCGACGGTGAGACACTCTATGTGATCCCGTTCAGCGATAACCGAGGCAGATGGAACTTCACCTTCGCGGTCAAGGCCAACGGAGCCAGCATCAACGGCTACACCATCGCCAGCCGCGGCGGAGATGCCGGTCCTGTCCCTACCATGTGGTTCGAATACGACGCCGACGACCAGAGAAGGGATGTAACCTGCGTCAACTACAGCTGGGGCAAGAACGGTCCCGAAGTCGCAGGCATCGGTTCCTGGTATTTCGGCAAGTACCGCTTCGAATGGATGACCAGCCAGCCTTACACCGGCGGTAACGACGACGGTGTCAAGCCTGTAGTGATGCGCTACTCCGACGTGCTCCTGATGGCTGCGGAGATCGAGAATGAACTCAATGGCCCTGCCGGTGCGAAACAGTATCTCCTCCCGGTACGCGAGCGTGCTTTCGCCGGCCATGAGGACAAGGCCGAGGAATATGTTGCCGCCATCTCTTCCAAGGAGGCGATGTTCGATGCGATCGTCAAGGAACGCGCACTCGAATTCTGCGGTGAATTCCTCCGCAAGGGTGACCTCATCCGCTGGAATATGCTCAAGTCCAAGATGGACGAAACCATCGGCAAGATGATGGACCTGCGCGACCTCAGCGGCGAATATTCCTACCTTACCGGAAACATCTGGCACCTCCTCTCCGATGATGAGCAGTCCCTAAGGATATACGGTCTCGGAAAGGGCGAAACAGCCGCTCCGGACGCTTCATGGGAAGTAGAGGAAGGATACGTCACCAAGTACGACGACGCCAAGAAGACTGGTTTCTTTGCAGAGAAGATCCAGGGACTGTACTACGTCAACCCTGATTCCCGCCAGTTCTGGCCTATCTTCGACGACACCATCTCCAACAGTCAGGGCAACCTTGTCAACGACTATGGTTATTAGCAGATACATTGAAAATGACTAACGATATGAAAACATTCCATAGAATACTTTCATTCCTCGCGGCCATCCTGAGCGCCGGGCTGTTCTTCGGCTGCACCCAGACGATGGATGAGATAGGTACCCTTGAACTCAGGAGATGCCTCGAGCCTATGAACCTGTCTGCCAAGGTTACCAACGGTGACCAGGTGACATTCAACTGGGACGTCACGAAGGATGCTACACAATACAACTTGGTCGTATATACCGACAAGGAGATGACCAAGGAGTATTTCTCCACCACCCTCGACCCTTCCCAGGTACCTTTCACCAAGGCTCTGGAAGCTGACGCGACCTACTATTACAAGGTCCAGGCGGTTTCTTCGAACGGCCTCGATGATTCGAACTGGGCAGTCTACGACAAATCCATCAAGACATACGCTGTAAAGGACAATCTATACCTCAAGGTAAGCGGCAGGGACGCATCTAGCGTATCCCTCGCTTGGAGCACCGCGGTCGGTGACTTCGAGGATGTCGACAGGATCGAATACAGGCTTCCTTCATCGGAAACGACATCGACCTACGAACTCACCGCAAGCGACATTTCCAGCGGAACCGCCACGGTTTCAGGACTTACGGCTTCCACCGAATATGTATTCACTCTCTACTTCAAGAGTGCCGCACGCGGCGAAGTAAATGCCTGGACGACTCCTGACACAAACGGGACTACTCCGGTATCCTCGATCGCCGAACTCCAGAACGCAGTGAAGACATCGGGGGCCAAGATCCTCCTCAAGGAGTCCGGTTCCCCTTACCTCATCGACATCATGGACATCGCCAACGGCGTATCCATCCTCGGAGAGGGCACGGCTGACGGCTCGATGCCTGTACTCAAGGGAGAGATCCATATGGTCGATACCTGGGCGAACGGAGATGCTCTCTATTTCGAGGGTGTCCAGTTCGATGGTGCCAACGGAACCTACGGCTTCCCTATCCAGAAGAAGAACGGAGGTGCCGCAGACAACATCCAGATTTCCAGCATCATATTCAAGAATTGCGTCATAACCGGTTATTCCAAGGGTCTCATCTACGAGTGGAGCAAGACCATGACCATCGGTGAGCTTACCTGGGACAGCTGCGACATCAACAACATCAACAGCGACGGCTCCGGCGGTGGTGACGTCATCGACTTCCGCGGAGCTTCCACCGTAGGCAAGCTGAACATCGTCAACAACACCATCTACCAGGGAATGCGTACCTTTATCCGTATCGACGCAGGTACCTGGGGCGACATCAAGGTCGAGAACAACACCCTGATGAACCTCTGCTTCGTCGACAACGCCAACAACGCCGGTATATTCGGACTCCAGGTACAGCCTTCCTCCGTATCATTCAAGAACAACCTGTTCCTGAATATGGTGGACAAATCCACCCTCGGCAGTGCGAATGCAAAGTACAAGACCGCATCCGACCTTGGCGTGGCCGCCAGCAACAACTGGTTCTACAACATCGTATCCACGTTCTTTACCGATTCCTGGCCTCTCGCTGCCGCAAAGGGAACCATGCTTGATGCAGATCCGTGCTTCAATGCCAAGGGAGGATTCTTCAACCTTACCAACACGGACCTGTCCGCTGCCAAGGTTGGAGCATCCAAGTGGTGGACTGCATACGTGGAAGAACCTGAAGATTTGACTCTCGACTGCATCGAGGGCTCCCACACCTGGGACTTCACCAACGCAAGGTACTTCAGCGGTACATTCAAGAAATCCGCCGTACGCGACCATCTCATGATCGTAGCTTCCGGTGAGTGCCCTGTCGCATTCGAGGACGGGCTCCTCAGATTCCAGGCTGCATCCGTGACAAACAAGAAGAACCTTCCGAAGGACGGCTACATCGTATTCAAGGTGAATGCCCCTGGTTCAGTGGTCATCAAGCCTGTCGGGGGCGAGACCAGCCACGTGATAGTCGGTACTTCCCCTGTAGAGAATCCGGTCTCCTGCACCATCAAGGGCGGAGTCGCTTCCCTCGCAGAATCCACCAAGCCTCAGAAGGTCGTCATCAGCGACATCACCGAAGAGACTTTGGTATATGTCTTCTGCTCCGGTCCGATCGGCATCAGCGAACTGGCCTGGTCTTCGGATGTCAGCGCGGTCAACACCGCACTCCCTGCACCGAACCCTTCAGCTGCTCCTGAAACCGTGACTGCAGGCGACGAGAAGGAAATCGTCGTATCCTGGGAGCCGGTCGAGAACGCCGCATCCTATTCAGTAGTATTCAGCGGTAAGACTTATTCCGTGGACGAAGGCACTTCCTACACCATCGCATCCAACATCATCAAGATGCTCGATGCCGGCGTATATTCAGTCTCAGTCTATGCGAACCCTGGTCCGGATGACATCTACAACACCGAATCCGAAGTCGGAAAGGCTGCATTCGCAGTACTCCCTAAGAGCGAAGGCGGCGGCAGCTCCGAGTTCATCGTCTCCAACGTCGAGGAACTCATGACCGCCATCTCCGCAGGAAAGGATGCCATCACGCTCAAGTACAGCGACACTCCATACGTCATCGGTAACGTCGCCCTCTCGGCCCCTCTGCACCTTACCGGACAGACCAGCAACGGTAAGAAGACTCCGGTCACGGGCAACTTCACCCTCAGCGGCGAGATCGGCGGAAGCGTAGTGATCAGCAATGTCGAAGTTGTGGGAGACGGTACATCCTTCTTCGTGGAAGACAAGACCAATGCTCCTACGGCAGACACGGTTGCGCTTTACAACAGCGTCCTCAAGGACACGAAGGCTCTCTATGACAACTCCGGAAAGGCAGCATCAGATGTCCAGTACCTGATATTCAAGGGCAACATCTTCGACAACTGCTCACCGTCTGCCGACTTCATCGACCTCCGTACAGGTGCCCACCACAACTTCATCTTCGTCAACAATACGGTCGCCAACAGTTGCCGTACCTTCGTCCGCACGGATGCTGCCCACGAGATGAACTATGCCACGATCCGCAACAACACCTTCTACAAGGTCGCCACGATCGAGTCCAGCAAGGACAACAACGGTATCTTCCACATCAGGAGCGCTGCCGGAAGCGGATTGCTCAGCTACAAGGTACAGAACAACCTGTTCTACTCCATCCTGATCGACAAGGAGCCTTCGAACGCCGCCGGATTCCCTAAGTTCAAGAGCAAGGCCGGTATCGTCCCTGCTACCGTGACTAACAACTACTTCTACAACTGCGAGGACCGCGAGGACAAGGCCGCATATTCCTTCTTCGCATACATGAGCAAGGAAGAGTGCCTCACCGGTGGCGGCGCCATCCTCCCTGCAGATCCTTGCAAGGATGCCGCTAACGGTGACTTCACCCTCACCAACGGTGTGGCAATGAACGCCAACGTAGGAGACCCTCGCTGGAATCCGGCACGCGGAAGCGCCATCACTTCGGAAATAACGGTAACCAACGTCGAGGAACTTCTCACAGCTATTTCCGCAGGCAAGACCGTCATCACCCTCGAAAACGGCGAATATGACTTCACCTCCATCACCGAGAGCACGGAAGTCTCTGCAGGCAAGGCAACCCTGGTCAATTCCCTCACGATTACGGGAAGCAAGGCTGCCGTTCTCAAGGGAGGCTTCCAGCTCAACGTCGGTGTCAGCAACTTCACAGTCAAGGGAATCACTCTCGACGGTGCAGGAGCCGTGGACAATGCATTCTACGTGATGGACAAAGCCGCTATCAACACCCTCTCGCTGGTTGACGTGAATATCAGGAACTACAAGAACCGCCTGATCTACCAGGACAAGGAGACTTCTTCCGTATCTTCCGTAGTGATCAGCAGGGCGACGGTTACCGATATGGGTACCAGCGGCGACTTCATCGATTTCAGGAAGGGAGCGCTGAATGCCCTCAAGGTCCAGAGCAGCACGTTCGCCAACGGTATCCGTACCTTCCTCAGGATGGACGCCGCAGTCGTATGCAATTCCATCCTGGTCGCTGGCAATACGTTCTATAACCTTTGCGCTGCCGACAGCAAGGATAACAACGGTATCTTCCATGTCAGGAGCACTTCCGTCACCGATGCCGCACAGGTAATCGTACGCAACAACCTCTTCGCTTCGATGCACCGTGCCAGTTCGGCGCCAAGCAATGCCAACGGATTCCCGAAGCTCGTCAGCAAGACTTCCGCCGCGACTATGACGTGGACACCGCGGATGAGGCTTACAGCTGGTGGAGCCAGATGACAGAGGAACTCGGTACCGCAGGAAACGGTGTGGTCCTGTCTTCCGATCCGTTCCAGGGAGCTGCTTCCGGTGACTTCACTCTCGTAAACGCTCTCGCAGCATCCGAGAACATCGGTGATGCAAGGTGGAATACGAACTACCAGAGGTACATCGGTCCTCAGTTCGAAGTTTCTGACACGACGACCTTCTTCGAGGCCTTGAGTGCAGGAAAGACGGACATCCTGATAACCGCCGACCTTGACTTCTCCAGCCATGGTGCTATCGCTGTCAACAACCAGCTCAGCATCAGCGGAAAGATCTCACACGGTAAGAAGCCTGTTGTCAATGCCAACTTCTCCCTGGCCGGGGACAAGGTTCCGTTCACCCTCTACAACCTCAACCTGAACGGCAATGACGCCCTCTCGGATATGATCGTACTTGCCACTGAGGCCAACCTGACTGCCTTGAATATCAAGGATTGCGACATAAGCCACTACAAGAACAGGATGATAAGCGGTCCTAACGCTTCCGCTTGCGGCCCTGTCTCTGTCCTCGGCTGTCTCGTCAGCGATATGGGCACGGGAGGTGACTTCATCGATTTCAGGAAGGGAACGGTTTCGAGCATCAAGATTGTCAACAATACCTTCTACAACGGCATCCGTACGTTCCTGAGAGTCGATGCAGGAGTATTCTGCGGTGCGATCAATGTCGAACACAACACATTCTTCAACCTAGGGTCTGTTGACAGCAAGGACAACAACGGTATAATGCACGTTCGTTCCAGCTCGGCAACGGCAATGCCAAGGCAGATCACCGTCAGGAGGAATATCTTCGCGAGCATGCACAAGGCTGCGGAATCCCCGACCAATGCTAGTGGATTCCCTAAGCTCGTAAGTACCGCTTCCGCTAAGATCGCTGTTCCGTACATGACGGAGAACCTCTTCTTCGACATCGACACTACCGAGAACTACAGTTGGTGGAATACTCTTACCGCGGACCAGATCGCCGCTGCAGGAACCGTCCTCACCGAGACTCCGTTCACGGGTGAGACTGCCGCCGGCAAGTTCACGGTCGCAAGCGCCTACAAGGGATACGGAGACAGCCGCTGGTAGTCTCCACCGCCCTGAGGGCTTCATTATGGACAAGAGGTCGACCGGAATGGTCGACCTCTTTGTCATTCCCCGCTACCCGTCATCCCCGGCTCGTCCCGTCATTCCCGGCTTGACCGGGAATCCCTCCGCGTCAGTGGCTGCAACACCGGGCGCTTGCTGCTTCGCAGCCCTGTACGGGTAAATGCGCCCTAACGTTGCAGCCAACTGACGTCCACTCTCCGTCATCACTAACTTGACCTTTTGGGCGTATCCCCGACTCAGGACGTTACATTCTGGCTGGTACGGAAAGTCTTTATAATCAACGAGATGATCAAACAGATGGTGTCAATTTTGGCACCATCTGATGTATGAAATTATTAATAATCAATCTGTTCCGTACCAGGCTCAAAATGGCTGAAACTGCCACTGGCTGCCGGATAGTACCCCTGCCCGTCATCCTCAGCTCATACCGTCATCCCCGACTCGTTCGGGAATTTCCAGCCGTTGGGCCGTTTCGCCAAACAGCTGCACAGCGACCGGCCCTACACGGCTCTCCAAGGCTGGTCAGCGTGCGCCAAGGCTCTTAATCGGCGTGTGGCGCACAACAAACTGCCTCCTACGGTTCTCCAGATGGGCTAGGTGTGCGGCAGTCTGGCATAATCCAACCAGCAGACTTATGCTGGCGGTCAGGAAGTCATTTCAAATGGAAGGATCCGACCTTGGCGCCGATCCAGCGGCCGGGCGCTGCAAGGAAATCCGAGCCGAGAGTCCGTGGTTCAGAGGATCCGAAGGCACAGGTGAACGTGCAGACTGCGGAATAGGTGTCGCCTCCCTCATAATCAGGCAATTCGAAGTTCCGTCTTTCCTTTATCGAGACGCCGAGGGTGACCTTGGTATAGCCGACCGGGACGAGGTGCGTATCCACAACGGTCTCTACGCCTCCCTTGTCGGCTTTAAGGCAATCTTTCCGGAGAATGACCGCCTGGCCGTCCCTGACGGCCACCTCAATCGTGGCGTAGTCAGTGCCGAAAACGATAATGCCCTGACGGCCCTCCTGAGTGACTGTAAACGTGTCCGAATATTCCATCTCAGGTCCGGAGATCTTTTCGAGCTTGAGCGATGGATACAGCCACAGATTGGGTATGGAATCAAGCGCAGAGGAGCCCTCGACGGTTGAAGGTGCGTTCCCCTGGTACTGGAACAGCAGTTCCGGCCGGACAGGGACAGCTTTCTTGCGGAAAGGCGCCGGACGCACATGTGACAGTACCGGCTCCCCTATCCCGTCACCATCGATATCCTCGCCTATGATGCACCACCCGTCAGCGGTCCAGGACATCGGCTGCAAATGGACGACACGGCCCCAGGCATAGCGGTCTTCGAAATGCAGGAACCAGTCCTTCCCGGCAGCATCGGTCACCCATCCGCCCTGATGGGGACCGAAAACATCCACGTCCCCGCTGTGCATCGCCACCCGCATCTCATACTTTCCGGTGACCGTGGCAGACTTCAGCACAAGCTGATGGCCGGTCTTCACCCCGCCGGAAGGGCAGAGAATTACATACTCCCCGTTCCGTTTGTAGAACTTCGGACCCTCAGTCGTGACTTGGCCATTGTCGAAGCCGTTGAAGACCGTGACAGTGTCTGAAACCGCGGAAGTGCAGTCGGAAGACAGTCCACGGACTGAAAGCTTGTTGTTGAAGCCGCAGCGGCTCTTGGCCCAGGCATGGACGAGCCACACGCTGCCATCGTCATCCCAAAGCGGGCAAGGATCGATCATCCCTTTCCCCGGAATAACACACAAAGGCTCGGACCATTCTCCAAGCGGATCCGACGTATGCACCTGATATATTCCGAAATCCGGATCACCCCAGAAAATGTAGAAAACGCCTTCATGGTAACGGATGGAAGGAGCCCACACACCGTTGCCATGCTGGGTTTCTTCCGAAGTCTCACCCTGATAAGCTATTCCCTCAGGAAGGGCCGCGGAAACCACTTCCCAATCCACAAGGTTGGTGGAATGCAGTATCTGCAGTCCCGGGGTACAGTTGAACGAACTGGCCGTCATCCAATACTCCCCGTCCACGCAGACGAGATCAGGGTCGGAGTAATCCGCATATATGACCGGATTGGTGTAAACCTTTGGAGAAGAGCAGCTTCCCAAAACAAAAAGGAGAACCGGCAGCAGAAGCCGGATCTCCCTCAATGATGTTCCCTTCATCACTAGAAGTTGAAATATTCCTTTGCGTTGTTGTAGGATATGTCGCGGACCATCCTCTCGACATCCGCTATCTCGCTTGCAGGGATCCTTCCGCTCTCGACATCCTTTCCGAGAACGTCGCAGAGGATCCGGCGGAAATACTCGTGCCGCGGATAGCTGATGAAGCTCCTGGAGTCGGTGAGCATACCCACGAACCGGCTCAGCAGCCCAAGGACCGACAGGGCGTCCATCTGGCGGCGCATTCCTATCTCCTGATCGAGGAACCACCAACCGGAACCGAACTGCATCTTGCCCGGGCAAGTCCCGTCATTGAAATTGTACGCCATGGTCATCATAACCTCGTTGTCCTTCGGATTGAGGCAATAAAGGATGGTCTTGGCAAGCTTGCCGGCCGCTGTGAGCCTGTCGAAGAACCTGTTGCCGGCGACAGCCACAGGCTGGTCGTGGATGGCATCGTACCCGGTGTCCGGACCGACCATGTCGAACATCCTGGAGTTGTTGTTGCGTATCGCACCGACATGGAACTGCTGTACCCATCCGGCTTCCGCATCCATGACAGCCTGGTCGAACAGGAACGCGCTGCGGAACTTCTCGAGCTCCTTCTGGTTAGGTGCGATGCCCATCAGGACTTTCTTGAATATGAGCTCGATCTCGATCTCCTTGTAGTCAGCCGCATAGAAGTTCTCCAGGCCATGGTCGGAAAGCTTGCAACCGTTGGCCGCGAAATAGTCATGACGCTTCTGTAAAGCTTCACGCAGGTCAGCATATGAATCTATCTCCTTGTCGGCAGCTTCACCGAGCTTCTTCAGATATTCCTTGTAGGCTTTCGGGTCCTCGATCGCCATAGCCTTGTCCGGTCTCCAGGCCGGAATCACCTTGGTACCGAAAGGATGAGCAGCGATCTGCTTGTGCCAGCGCAGGTCATCGGCTGGATCGTCCGTGGTGCACACGGTCTCAACCCCGAACCTGCGGATCAGGGCCTGTCCCCTGTATTCCTCGGTCGCGAGTTTTGCATTGCATTCCTCGAATATCTCCCTGGCCGTCTTCGGACTCAGTATCTTGTCTATCCCGAAGACCCGGCTAAGCTCAAGGTGAGACCAGTGGTAGAGCGGGTTCCTCATCAGGTAAGGCATGGTCTCGGCCCATTTCTCGAAGGTCTCCCACGCACTGTGCTTTCCCCCGGTCAGGTAGTCTTCGGAAACCCCGTTCGCCCTCATCGCACGCCACTTGTAATGGTCTCCGTAATGGCCGTCGACCAGCCAGAGCTGGGTGATGTCGCGGAACTGGATGTTCTCAGCGATCTGCTGCGGAACAAGATGGCAATGGTAATCGATGATCGGCATCTTCTCAGCGCTGCCGTGGTAAAGCTGCCTCGCAGTCTTCGTGGACAGCATGAAATCCTCGTTGATAAAGCTGGACATATCTTTTCGTTTTTGTGTTATCACCTTAAGTGCATACAAATTTAGTCTTTTCGAATCAATAATACAAACGTTTGTATTGAAAAATGTGACAAAGTGGCAGAATTATGCGGTTGGCAGATAATTTGATATCTTTGCAGTCGCCAATCAAAACGTAACGTCATGAGCAAAAAGAAAAATATAGAGAATCAGGCGAAGGTGCAGCCAGAGGAAAAAGCCGAGGAAAAGATCGCAGAAAACGCTCCTTCGAAAAAGGAGGAAAAGAAGCTGAAGGAAGCCGAAGAGAAGATCGATAATCTGACCAAGGAAATCCAGGAGCTGAAAGAGAGCGTCACCAAGGAGAAGAACGATTATCTCCGCCTGATGGCCGATTTCGAGAATTTCCGCAGGCATTCTGCAGAAGCCAAGCTGGAACTTGTCAGCACGGCTTCAGCAGAGACCATCAAGGGACTCCTCCCCGTCCTGGACGATTGCGAGAGGGCCATAAAGATGCTCACCGAAGCCGATGACACCGCCGCAAAGGAGGGTACGGAGCTGATTTACAACAAACTGCTCGGATACCTGAAGACGAAGGGATTGGAACAGATTGATGCCCAGGGAGCGAAATTCGACACCGATTTCCACGAAGCGGTGGCGCAGTTCCCTGTCCAGGAAGAAGACAAGAAAGGTCTGGTATTCGATGTCGTGCAGAAAGGCTACACGCTTTCAGGCAAGGTCATACGCTACGCCAAGGTTGTCGTTGGAATATAGGAATAATCCGCTATGGCAGAAAAGAGAGACTACTACGAAGTACTGGAAGTCGCGAGGACTGCGACGGCAGACGAAATAAAGATGGCCTACAGGAAGGCCGCCATGAAATGGCATCCTGACCGTTGGGTTGACGGTACGGAAGCAGAGAAGAAGACCGCCGAGGAGAAATTCAAGGAGGCTTCCGAGGCATATTCCGTGCTCAGCGACCCTGACAAGAAGGCAAGGTACGACCAGTATGGTTTCCAGGGCGTGGACACCGGTGCAGGCCCGGATTTCAGCGGAGGTTTCGGCAATCTCGAAGACCTCCTGAGGGACCTGTTCGGAGGCGGCTTCGGAGGCTTCGGTGGTTTCGGAGGCTTCGGCGGCTTCGGTTCGGGCAGTTCGTCTTCCGGAAGGACCCAGACCAGGGTTTACAAGGGCAGGGACATCCGCACAAGGGTACGCCTGACGCTGGAAGAGATAGCCACCGGGGTGGAAAAGGAGATTACCATCGAACGCAACAGGCCTTGTCCTGACTGCGGTGGCCGCGGAACGAAGAATGCATCCGACATAAAGACCTGCCCGACATGCAAGGGCACCGGTCAGATATCCCACGTAGCCAATTCCCTGTTCGGAAGGACGGTTGCCTACAGCACCTGTACCCAATGCGGAGGAGAAGGCAGGATCGTCACGAATCCTTGCCGCACATGCGGAGGAACAGGACTTGTCCGCAGGCGTGAAACCGTCAAGGTCAAGATCCCTGCGGGAGTGGAAGACGGCATGCAGCTGACCATCCGCGGCGAGGGGCATGCAGCCCCGCATAACGGCACGAACGGAGACCTTCTGGTAATAATCGAAGAAATCAGCCACTCCAATCTCAAGCGCAGCGGCAACAATCTGTTCTATAACGCCATGATATCCGTAACGGATGCTATCCTCGGCACCGAGATAGCGATTCCATGCCTTGACGGTACGTACAAGGCAAAGGTTGAGCCGGGTACCCAGTCAGGCGCAGTTATCAAGTTGCGGAACAAGGGATTACCATCCGTAAGCGGATATGGCAGTGGAACCGGCGACCTGTACGTGAAGATCCTTGTGTGGATCCCGAAGAGACTATCCAGGGAAGAAAAGGATGCCCTGGAGAAGATGCGCACCAGCCGTTCCTTCACTCCTGATCCGACCCGCGAAGACAAAGCGGTATTCGACAAGATTAAGGATATCTATTGATCCGCTATCCTGTTCGCTCTCTGCAGCGGAAAAGCGGCATACAGGATCTTGTTCCTAAGCAATCCAGGATAATCCGGATGCGACTCCAGGAATCTGTCCAGCGCATCCAGGGCCTCCCTGCTCCTGTGCGCCCCTAACAGAGCCACGGACCAGTTTGTCGGGAAGAATATGTCTCCGGTGGCTTTGACGTCCAGGACGGCTTCAAGCCCCGGTGTAATGTATTTCACCGATGATGAATCCCTGAGGGTATGGTTCAGCAGCGAAAGGGCGGACGAGGCCCATGGCTCTACCGTCCGGTTTTCTGCCTTGAGCAGGTCAGAGAACAATGAATCGAGGGCATCCTGCCCTGGCACCGCAGCCCTGCTGACGAAATCGAACTGGCGGAGTATTTCCTGGTTGAAAGTTCGGGCAGGATCACTCCCGTCGATACGTTTCCTCTGGAGGGCAAGGATATCTCCGGCCTTGTCAGGATATCTTAAAGCAAGTTGATAGGTAAATGACATATAGTCATTAATATTCAAAGACTTGTTAGACTCATTCAACCAGATATCATATATTGCCTGGACTACTTCCGGAGCAGTAGCTTCAGAAGCGAGGAGACGGAGGATCTGAAGCCGGCAGGAAGGCAGGGAGTGAGATTCGGAAAGAGCCAGCAGCCTCGCTTCCACCGGCAGTCTCAATGAATCGCGGAGATCGCGCAGGGGATCCGTGATGCAGCTCACGATGGTCGAGGCAACAACAGGATTGCTCTCCTCCGCAAGATATCCGACAAGAGAATCGAGATGCTCCCGGGCTGCAGCTGCAGGACCGGCGAGATAGGAATCATGCGAGAGCAGGATCTTGGCCTCACGCGAAGCATCCCCGCCTCCGGAGGCATATTCCTCAAGTATCCCGCGGAGGTTCCCCGCCCTCGGGGAAAGAGTCCACACGTCACTGAAACCGCGGATATCCTTGTCCGAATGCCGGTCCAGTACAGAAACAAGGTCATCCCAGGTCGCATTGGAATATGCGAATGAAGAAAGATATTCACAGACCCCGTCGCGGAAGGCTTCGGCCCCCATGTACTCTTCTATCTTCCTCATCATCACCGGAGTCTTGTCATAAACCGTATTATTGTATATGAGACCGGCGTCAGCCAGATTCCCGAGATGCTGGTTGATGGCTGTAGCTCCTTCGGTACGATCCTCTGCCATGGCCAGGGACACATATTGCTTCAGCCAGTTCAGTTCATGGTCAATCTCCGGGAACATCGGCTGAGCCATCTTTGCCGCCATCTGGTTGGCGAATACCTCCTTGATCCAGACATCGTCGAACCACTTCATGGTCACCATGTCCCCGAACCACAGATGGGCGGTCTCGTGTGCGATGAGTTCAACCCTCCTGGCACGCTCGTCCGGCGTAGGATCCGGTCCCAGGAACATCGTAGCAGCCTTGAAGAATATGCACCCCGGGTGCTCCATCCCTCCGAACTGGAAATCCGGGACTATGACGAAATCATATTTCGGGAAAGGCATCGGGATCCCGGTGTATTCCTCGAGCCATGCAATGGCCATCTTGACCTCTCCGAATATATCGTGGAGCTGTGCCAGCTTCGCAGGATCAGTTTCCCGGTAGTATGCCGTAATCCCAGTTTCTTCGTCCGCCTCAGACTGCCATTTCCCAGCAGAGAAAGCGAAAAGGTACGTACTGATTGGCTTCGTCTTATGGAATATTACCTCATGCTCTTCTTGAAATAGAGGTTCGGTGTTGGAAACCGCCGTCCAGCCTTCCGGAAGACCCAGTGTCAACTGATATTCAGCCTTGAGGTCCGGCTGGTCGAAGCATGGGAAAACGGTGCGTGCGTGTGCGGGGACGAACAGACTGTACAGGAACTCGTCGTTCCTGTTAAGATACCTGTCAGCCGGAGTGAACTCGATCACTACCGAATTCTCCCCTTTCGATACGGGAACTACTATGTGCTCCCTGACATACCGTGCCCTCGCAGGCTTCCCGTTGACTGAAATCACCTTGAAATCCGTTGGAACGAAGTCCAGGACCACCTTGCCTCCCCTCGCCGAACGGAAGCGTACCGTTTCACGTCCGGACAACGCGGAATCCCTGCTTCCGGGTATGTCGATGGATATCTCGTAGCTCAGACCAGAAATCCTGGAAGCCCTCTCGCGTGCAAGTTCCATCGAAACTCCCGGCTCGGTCAATTTGGAGGCACCGCCGAAGCAGCCGGAGACCAGGAATGCTGTTCCAAGCGCGGCAGTTGCCAGTATCATTTCAAAAACACCTTTCATTTGCCATCAGATGACTTGTTTCCAAATTTACGAATTGTTTTCTTTGCACAAAAGAATATCATTTCGATGAAAGCCATTAGGATCATAGCGGCGGCGGCCTTCCTTTGCTCCTGCATCTCATGCATGGACACGAAAAAGGGAAAAGACGCGGAATACGTGCTCAAGGATGTCCTGGAAGTAGCAGGCAGGCAGGGAGTAGCCACAGACGGTTCATTCTGAATCTGCTCCTGTCCAACGAAACTCCTTTCCTGGGCCTGGAAAAAGAGTGCAACCACATAGGTGACATAGATGTCCACCAAGGCGAGATATTCGCCGGGTGCGAGTATTTCCTGGACGGAGAAGGAATGAACATCCAGGTCGCGATCTACGATGCCGCCACCCTTGGATACAAGCGTTCCATCGAGTGGAACAAGGAATCAGGACAGGTCGAGTGCTGCGGCATCGCAGTCGACAGGGACAAGGGCCAGGTCTGGATGGCGGACTGGGTGCAGGGAGAGCAGCTCTACTGCTACGACCTGCAAACCGGAGGATATGTCCGCAGCCTCACACTCTCCCCTGCTCCTTCGCTCCAGCAAGGCATATTCTGCCAGGACGGGTGCATGCTGGTCTCCTGCGATGACGGAGACGCAGACGCCGGCTCGTTCGATAACATCTACTCCGTCGATCTTGAAACCGGAGAAGTCTCCCTGTTCAGGACAATGGACGATTTCATACTGACCGGAGAGATCGAAGGTCTGACCGTCAACCCATTGAACGGGGATCTGGTCGTGCTTTCCAACCGCGGTATCTGGTCGTGCTTTCCAACCGCGGTGCACGTATCGTACTGGGCATGCCGAAGGGCTTCTACGAGGGATACGACAGGGAGATCCACAATCTGTACATTTACTCCAAGAATTAGTAATACTTGTGTTTAAACTATTTATTATCAATGTTTAAAACAAAACTATTATAGACAGAAACATTTTTGTTATACGGGTTTTCGGGGCAAAAATCCTTGCTCGTTAGTTTGAAAAGGTGTATTTTCGCATCTCCAAAATTCAGAACAAGGATGAAGACTTTGTCAAATTGTTTTACTTTCCTGTGCATCCCTGCAGTGATGATTTCTCTATCTTCCTGCATCAAGGATGAGGCGCCTAATGCAGAATGCGACATCGAAGAAGTAACGGTCGCAGTAGATGAACCGGAATCTTTTTTCTTCAACGTAACGGATATGACCAAGAGTATTCCTTCTGCTGACTCGGTCATAGTCTTCTCAGTCCGCAGAAAGGCCGACATATCATCTGTCGCTCCTGCATTCCGGCTTTCCGAAGGCGCAACAATAAATCCGGAATCCGGATCCGTCCAGGATTTCAGCAACGGTCCTGTCACTTATACCGTAACTTCGCAGGACGGTAATTGGAGAAGGAGATACAGGATCTCTTTCAAACAGGAAACCAAGATGGTAGGAGACACCGTACGTTACGACTTCGAAAAGTATTCTACAGTATATTTCGATGCCTCGAAGGCTACATACAATGTATGGCTGAACGATGGCTCGGATGAGAGCCTCGGTACCATCTGGGCGACAGGCAATCCTGGCTACGCCATCACGGCTTCCAATGCGACTCCCGATTTGTTCCCTTCCTCTGTACTCGAGCAGGGTTATGACGGAGCTGCCGTGAAACTCACCACCTGCAGCACCGGCTTCATCGGACAGCTGTTCGGTAAACCGATCGCTGCCGGCAATCTGTTTATCGGATCATTCGATACAACTACGGCGATGATGGATCCTCTGCGCGCCACTACTTTCGGCATTCCGTTCGACAGGAAGCCATTGAGGATGACAGGGTATTACAAATACACCCCGGGTGACAAGGTGACAGACGCCGAGAACAAGGAGCTTGCAGGACAGGTGGACAGCGCCGATGTATATGCGGTTTTTTTCCTCAACCACGATTCGAATGGCAATGCCTGGATCCTGGATGGCACCAATGTAAAAACCGGCAGCCAGATCGTAGCGTTAGCTGATATGGTCTATGTCGCACCCGCATCCGACTGGACTGCTTTCAGCATCGATTTCGACTACAAGGGACAGGTTGACCTGGACCTCCTCGCCAACAGAGGTTACAGTATGACAGTGGTCTTCTCTTCCAGCAAGGGAGGAGATAGTTTCATCGGAGCTGTAGGTTCTACCCTCTGCATAGACAAAGTACGCCTCATTTGTGAATCAGAAGACAATTAGCAATGAAAAAGACTCTCCTCATATCAATCCTGATGGTTGCTGCTGCGGCGGCTAACGCTCAGGACAACAACGGATCCATCATATTCACAGCAAGTGCAGAGGAGGGACCGCTCCCCTGCAGATGCCCGCAGAGATAAGGAATATCAACAGTTTCTCACTGACTCCCAATTACCAGGCAAGCCTTCTTGCTGAAAAGACTTTCGGTCAATGCGGCATCGTCTCTGGAATCCGCTTCGAGGACAAAGGGATGAAGGAGGAAGCGAATGTCAAGAACTACCACATGGCGATTGTTCAGGGCGAGCAGTCGATAGAAGGGCAGTTCACAGGAGATGTGACCACGGAGGTCAGGCAGATGATGCTGACAGTCCCTGTGATGCTCTCTTGGAGGAACAATTCCGAGTCATTCCGACTGAGGTTCGGGCCATATGCTTCATATCTCCTGAAGAAAGGATTCTCCGGATATGCACGCAACGGATATCTCCGCCTGGGAGACCCTACAGGTCCGAAGATAGTTATAGGAGACGGCAAGGACCGAGGAGACTATGACTTCTCTACGGATATGCGCAGGATGCAATACGGACTGGACCTCGGCTGCGATTGGTTCTTCCTCAAGCAT
>ONPI01000136.1 GCA_900319685.1 uncultured Bacteroidales bacterium | reverse complement strand
CTCCTCCATGCGCAAAGCAAGCCACCGTCAGGATGATGGAACCGGCTATCAGGATTATAGCCTGGATCAGCTCCGCGTTGATAGCGGAGGACAGGCCGCCCGGTATGGTGTACGAGGCAGCCAGCAGGGCGAATATCAGGATTATCAGCCTGAGGTCGGCGGCCGGGAACACGAGCTTGATGATCAGCGCGGCAGCATACAGGGCTCCGGCTGCATCCAGGAATATGTTCCCGATTATGCAAATCCCGGAAAAATAGTACCTGGAGCGCTTGTCAAACCGCCTTTCCAGAAACTCCGGTATGGTGAATATCTTCGACTTGACGTAAAGCGGGAGAAGGAAGACCGCGAAGAAAACCATGACCACCACTCCCGTGAGATTGTAGTTGAACACAGCGACCCCGGTATGGTACGCATCGCCGGACTGGCCGATCAGGGTGGTGCTGGAAATGCTGGCGGCGAACAGCGAAAGACCCACTATCCACCATGGCATGGTCCTGCCTGCCAGGAAATACGAACCAGAATCCCCGCTCTTGCCGTGCCTGAGGCCCCACCAGATGATGAAAGCCAGGTACAGGACGATGATCACAATGTCAACGATTCCTATTGAAACAGATTCCATCGGATTGAACGATAATACTCCATTGCAAATATATTTAATTGAGTTTCCAATTAATTGCATTAGACTGCTAAAAGATTATATTATTTTGAAATACCAAGTTTGATATTTTCTGACAATACTTTTATCTTTGTAAAAACCCTATTTGAATATGAATGAGATACAGCAGGAGATCGTTCCCATTTCGGCAGAAGACCTGTTCATTATTCTGAATCATCCCAATGCCTCTTTCGACTACTCGGTCCACTGTCATCCCGAGTACGAGATCAACCTGGTGACCGGTTGCTCGGGAACGAGGATCGTCGGCGATTCAGAAGAAGCCTTTTCCGGATCCGACCTCGTTATGATCGGCCCGCTGCTGCCTCACGCCTGGAAATCCGACGCTGTCAGCAACCACGTGATCACCATCCAGTTCTCCGGTGACATGCTGAACTATCCGATCCTGGGCAAAAGGCTTTTCAGCCCTATCAGGCAGCTTCTGATGGACTCTTCCCGCGGTCTTTCCTTCGAGGGGGCCGAACGTAAGGCCCTTGTGGACCAGATAGTCGCCCTTACCAAGATGCAGGGCTTCCAGTCCGCTACAACCTTCCTCGGAATACTGAACATGATGGCCAATTCCAGCCGGAAGAAACTGGTGAGCAACATGTTCGAACCGGAAGAGATAGTCAGGTCCTCGAAATCCCGCCGTATTGCCAAAGTCTGCGAATACATCGAAAAGAACCACAAGGAAGACATCCGGCTGGCCGACGTGGCTGCGCTTGTGAACATGTCCGGTTCGGCATTCTCTCATTTCTTCAAGAAAAGGACCGGTATCTCATATATCACATACCTCAACAACCTGAGGGTTACCCATGCCTGCAACCTCCTCGAGAGTACGACTCTCAGCGCTTCCGAAATCTGCTATGAATGCGGCTTCAACAACAAGTCCAACTTCATCCGGATATTCACCAGGAAAAAGGGAATGACGCCCATCCAATACCGGAAATTCATAACCCAGATGCTGATAAAGTACTGATGGTTTTGATTATCTTTGCAAGGTTTTTCAATTACGGACTATGGCAAGAGAAATAAAGTTCTCCCTCGTGTACAGGGATATGTGGCAGTCTTCGGGGAAATACGTACCACGCGTGGACCAGCTCGTGGAAGTCGCCCCGGCAATCATAGATATGGGATGCTTCGACAGGGTCGAAACCAACGGCGGCGCTTTCGAGCAGGTCAACCTGCTGTTCGGCGAGAATCCGAATATAGCCGTCCGCAGATGGACAGCCCCTTTCCATAAGGCAGGGATCCAGACACATATGCTTGAGAGGGGCCTCAACGCTCTCAGGATGAATCCCGTACCGGCTGACGTAAGGGAGCTTATGTTCAAGGTTAAGAAGAAGCAGGGCACCGACATCGCCCGTTCCTTCTGCGGCCTGAACGACCACCGCAACCTCAGGCGCAGCGTCGAGTTCGCCAAGAAGGGAGGGATGATCTCCCAGGTCGCCCTTTCCATCACCAATTCCCCGGTGCATACGGTGGAGTATTACCTTGACATCGTTGATAAGGTGGTGTCATACGGCGCCGACGAGATATGCCTCAAGGATATGGCCGGTATCGGACGTCCTACCTTCCTGGGACAGTTAGTGGCAGGAATAAAGAAGAGATTCCCGCACATCATAGTACAGTATCACGGGCACACCGGTCCCTGTTTCTCCCCACCCTCGATGCTGGCAGTGGCACGTGCCGGCGCGGATTACCTTGATGTGGCTGTCGAGCCTCTTTCCTGGGGCAAGGTACACCCTGACGTGATTACCATCAGGGAGATGATGAAAGCTGACGGCTTTCTCGTCAAGGACCTGGATATGGATGCCTACATGGAAGTACGCCGCCTTACCCAGAAGTTCATGGATGACTTCCTCGGTTATTGGATCAATCCTTCCAACGCGAAGATGAGTTCGCTTCTGGTCGGATGCGGCCTGCCTGGTGGCATGATGGGATCGATGATGGCGGACCTGAAGGGATTCCAGGGAGCGATCAATGCCGCCGAAAGAGCTCACGGCCGTCCTGAGATCAGCCTTGACACGTTGATGGTCAAATTGTTCCAGGAAGTCGAATATGTATGGCCACGCCTCGGTTATCCACCTCTCGTCACTCCGTTCAGCCAGTATGTCAAGAACACTGCCCTGATGAACCTGCTGAACACCCTCAACGGCAAGCCTCGCTGGACCACCATCGACAAGGACACCTGGGGCATGATCCTGGGGAAGATGGGCAAGCTTCCTGGGGATCTTGCTCCTGAGATCGTCGCCCTCGCAAAGGAGAAGGGGCTGGAATTCTACACTGGAGACCCTCAGGAGCCGTATCCGGACGAGCTTCCGAAGTTCCGCAAGATGATGGAGGAAGAAGGCTGGGATTGCGGCGAGGACGATGAAGAACTCTTCGAACTGGCAATGCACGAACGCCAGTACAGGGATTACAAGAGCGGAGTGGCGAAGCAGCGCTTCAATGCCGAGCTCGCCGACCTGAAGGCCAAGGCGAATGCTCCGATCGAGGTCAAGAGACCTGTAGTGGAGATGCCGAAATTCGACGTCGAAGAATACGCAAAGCGCTATCCTCACGCCGTTCCGGTCCAGGCTCCTGTCAAGGGACAGCTCCTGTGGCAGGTCGATGTGGAAGACGCCGGCGCAGCTCCGGTGGCAGGAACTCCGGTCAAGGCCGGGAAAGGCATGGGCTTCGTCCAGACATATTACGGGATGGAAGAACTCGTTCCGGCCGTCAACGGCAGGATAGTGGCAGTCCTCGGCAAACAGGGCGAGAAAGTCGAAAAGGGCGAGATAGTCGCCTTCGTGGAAGGCACCGCGGAAGATGCAGACTGAGCCCCACCCGTTCGACCCATTCCTTCCGGCTGATGCCAAAGTCCTGATGCTGGGGAGTTTCCCTCCCCAGGAGAAAAGATGGAGCATCAAGTTCTATTACCCGAACTTCATCAATGACATGTGGCGCATCCTCGGCCTTGTCTTTTTCGGAGACAAGGACCGCTTCGTAGATGCAGGCGCGAGGAAGTTCAAGCTCGATGACATACGGGATTTCTGCACCTCTGCCGGAATAGCCATGTACGATACCGCCTGCGAGGTACGCAGGCTCAAGGACAACGCTTCCGACAAGTTCCTGGAAGTGGTGACCCCGACCGATGTACCTGCCCTCCTGCGGCGTATCCCTTCATGCAAGGCCATCGTCACCACCGGGGAAAAGGCCACCATGACCCTGTGCGAGTCATTCGGGGCTGTCCCTCCGGCTGTCGGAGAATACTCCCAGGTGACGGTCGAAGGACGCGGCCTGCGCCTTTACAGGATGCCTTCCTCTTCCCGCGCATATCCGCTTCCGTTAAAAGAAAAAGCCGCCGTGTACCGGCGGCTTTTCGAAGACATCGGAATGCTTCCTACTCCTTGACGCACCTGAGGGACAGGCCGTTGGCCCTTGCCATACTCATGTCGGTACGCGCGTCTCCATAGTAGAAATAGAGGCAGAATGCGCTGACTCCGTTCGGTGCGGAAGCCCAGTAGTAACCGCGCTCGTTGCGGTACATCTCGGCACCGGTATCGCAGAGGCGTTCACCTGCTGCAGGAAGGAATACCGCAGCCACCGAAGGAGA
>ONPI01000166.1 GCA_900319685.1 uncultured Bacteroidales bacterium | reverse complement strand
GATGTCTTCGCGTCCATATGTTTCTGCCCTATCATCGACCTGGAACACGCCGACATGGCCTATGAGTGGCTGTTCCAGGATACAGACAGCCGCCTGGCCGGAAGCGAGGAACAGCAGAAAGTATCGGCCGAACTGGCCTCCCAGTTCCCGGCTTACCTGGCCGGTTTGAATCTGCACAAGCCAGATGGCACTCCGCTCACGAGCGAGAACTTCTTGGACTATATCAAGGAGTTGCTCATTGCATCGGCCCAGAAGGCCAAAAACGCGGGTGCGGATATTTCTGCCGACCTGGGCTTCAAATTCAACAATGAGACCATGGGACGTTTTGCCGCTCCAGTTAACGGCGGAATGCCTGGAGGTGGCCGTCCGGACGGAATGCCGTCGTCCTTCAATCAGGGGAACCGCCCTGTTGGACAAGGAGGCAATATGCCGATGATGCGTATGGGTGGCGGACGTGTGGGTGAATATATCATTGATTTGGATATGCCGACATATCTGAACTATGTCGTCAGCACGCAACCGTTGAAGGGCGTTCCGTCCTTCGATTCGAAGGGAGTGCTGGGCGGCCGTGCTTCCGGCGAGAACGAAGAATTCGGAGATGCGGCCGGTAAGGCAGTCAATTTCACTGAATATTCCGCCTCGCTAACCGGTGAGTCGCTCACGGAAGAAATCCAGCGGAATGTTTTCCTGATGAATCCGATGAATTTCGTGGGCAACCACAAGGCGACCAATGCGCCTCACTGGTACGTGCGACACGGTTCACGCGACCGCGACACGTCTTTCCCCGTTCCGGTCGCTTTCGCCACCAAACTGGAAAATGCCGGTCTGGACGTGGATTTCCTCCTGGCCTGGAACCGTCCCCATAGCGGGGACTACGCGCTGGATGAGGTCTTTGACTGGATTCGGCAGATAACGAGCCGATAAATCGGGATTGTGGTATCCACTCATTTTTATATAATCAATTTCCATTTTTCTTTTCGTGATAGATAAATAATAGTAGGAATAAATAATCTATTCTTATTTTAGAGTAACATTCGTGCGGATAATCCGCATTACCTTTGCATCCAGAAACTCATAAAAAATTCAACGATATGGAAACCAACAATGCAAAGGTGCTTCGCGCACGGCTCATGGATCAGCCTGAGGATTTCAAGAAACTGGGAATCAATCCGGAAAAAGTCGAGAAATGGGAGGACGGCCGCCGGACCAAGACCGAAGAGGTCGGCAGCGAAATCTGGTATTTCGACGGGACCATGGAGGACGGGACCAAGTACATGGTGGGATTCCGTCCCAAGTCACCGGAGGGAATGGCCAAGTTCGAAGATAGCCCTCATGTGAACATTTATATCAAGTCGCCTGAAGGGAAGGAGTTCCGCGATGATATCTGCTATGGTGCCGCTGAGGGCAGCTTCTCCCGTGAACAGTGCGACAGCAAGTGCGGCCCCCACTGGTGCAAGGGGGACTTCAAGCAGTATGACATTCACTTCGAGCCCGTTCACGGTGTCGGTCTCGACCTGCATTATGACGCGTTGACCGATCCTTTCCGTCAGGGGACCAGCCTGCTCGCCTTCGGTGACAACGACGAGTTCTATCACACGGATCTGGCCGTCCCCAAAAACCAAGTCAGCGGCCGTCTGTTCTATGACGGGGCATGGCACGAAGTGAAAGGCGTCGGTTACCACGACCACCAGTGGATGAACACCATGCATTTCGCGCTGTATCACCATTGGCTCTGGGGCCGCATGTACACCGACCTTTACACCGTGTACATCTACGATTTCGTGGCTGCCCGGCAATACGGCTACAAGCAGCTCCCGATGTTCGGACTGATGGACAACAAGACCGGGAAGGTCGTCTTCATGACAGACGGGCACTTCGAACTCAACACGATCCTGGAACCGGAGGTCCACAAAGGCCGGGAGTTCCCCAAGACGAGTCACTATGTATTCACGAACAAAGATGGTTCAAGGGTGGAATTCGATGTCACCTGGGAGGACCAGCTGGAGTTCTGGGACATGTACGAACTGGCCGGAGAGAACATGCGCAAGCGTTACGATGCCATTGGCATGAGGATGCAGTATTGCCGCTACTATGCCAAAGGCGGTGTCCGCTTCACTCCGGCGGGAGGTGAGACGAAGGAGGCGCACGGTGACATGATCTATGAATATGCCTATATGGGCCAGCCCGATCCGGCTGGACACGTATAAACGACGCCGGTAGCCATCAGAATAGGCCTCACGTCTTGCGGTACTGCCCGGGCGTGAGGCTTGTCTGCCTCTTGAAGAAAGCGGAGAAGGCCGATGCCGCCGAGAAATTGAGCCGGTCGGCTATCTCATAAGATGACAGGTCGGAATAACGAAGCAGCACCTTCGCCTCGTGTATGATGGCGATATTGACCCAGTCGGCCACCGTCCGTCCGCTGTAATCCTTCACGAGCGTCGACAGGCGGTTCGGGGTGAGATGCAGCCTGTCTGCATAGAACGATATCTGGTGTTCCGTACTGCCGAACCTGCTCACCAGATCAAGGAATTGGTTGAAGACTGTTTCGGAATGCGAGACGGGATTGGGCTTCAGAGACTGGTCAAGGACATATTTCGTGTGCTTGAGATCATTGAGGAGCGCCATCTCCAAGTGCTGGACGGTCGCTTGTGACCACTCCGTTTTCTTCAGAACCCGGGAGATCAAATCAAAGTAGGCACCCATCCTTTCCAGGTCGTCGCCCTCCAGTTTCACGGCAGTCGGTTTTTCAAAGGCTGCCGTAGCCGGAATGTCGCTGTACAGGAGAAGTTGCCCGTTGTAGTTGTCGCTGACATCGTTGATCTCGACGATCGTCTCGGCCGGTGAAACGAGCATATGCCCTGGAAACAGCTCATACCTTCTCATGTTGGCCGTGTACACTGCACGGCCCTCCCGGACAAGCAATATCCGACCCTCCTGGGTTCGGAAAGGTTCGTTGAGATGGCTCCGGTATTCCCCGGACCGGCTGGTGTCGGGTACGAACGGAGTCCCTTCCTGCATAAGGAGAACGGGAATCTCAGGCTCCTGGGCTTTTGACTTTTTCATCGCGGTAAGTTTGTGCAAATATAAATCAATGTGGTAAAATAATCAATGATTATGCATATAATAGTAGGAATCATTAAGATAATCCACTAATTGATTATCATTGGATTCGAAAGTAACCGCTAAATTTGCATCAATCAAAATG
>ONPI01000012.1 GCA_900319685.1 uncultured Bacteroidales bacterium | reverse complement strand
GAATATGACTCCAGGTCGCGCTGATAAATTCCCATCTCATACCAGCCTTGATATCCAGGAGGGATGAGCCTGTAGGCAAGATAAGGATCCACCGGAGTGTCACTGACAGATATTCTGAAAGGATTGCAGGCCATCCATCGCCCTTCTTTCCGGACCACGACGGTAAGGACGAGGTCGGACCCTCTGCATGAGTCCAGCATCTTCCTCCAGCCACGGATCCCGAAAGAGTACAAGCCCTTCCTGGACTTTATCCAACGGGTCCCGAAACTGCCTTCGACAAGCAGCCGCGACTCCTCCTCCCCAAGATAGGAAAAGTTAAGCGGAGCGATGTTGCAAGGAACCGTCACACCGGCATAATCCGGGAATATCTCCGAATCCGCTCCGAGACTTCCTCCGATACTCACTTCCCTGCCGCAGGAAATAAATATCATACTGAAAGCCAGGTATATAGCCAATCTTTTCATCTGCATCCCATCAATCATCTTTCCTCGACAGCATCATATAGGCCAGAGCATATTGCCGGGCTTTCGTATCGTCAGGATTCGTCCTCACGATCCTTCTCAAGTCATCGAAGGAAGAACCCAGGACAAAATCCCCGTCTTCAGGGATATCCCTGCGGCCGTTACACAACACCGGGTCATTTTCAACCAGGGCATCGTTACCGAGGAATGCCTCGTGTGACTTGGCCCAGGAACGATAAGCAAGCGTCTTCTTCAGAAGCCGGATATTCTTTCCGGCAACGTCATATGAACCTCGCATCAGATCGACCTGCACCAGCATCTTGAGCATCGACGGGTTGTTGGAGAAAGCCTGGTTGGCATTGAAAGCCATGCTCTGCGCTCCTGCCATGTTACCCATCGAGAAGAGTATGTGCGATAGCCTCAGCATATCGATGGCTGACTCGCTCTTCTCATCTGCGATCAGCGATTCAGGTCCTGCCTGAGGGAACTTGAAAAGTTGTTCAGCAAGGACACCTTTCTCCACCAGGGCAAGATTGAGGTAATTCAGGTCATGGAGCGAACGGACATCATGGGAGCATATCCTTATGATCTCATTCCAATCCTGCCTCGACGTCAGTACTTCCAGCCTGGAGAACCGCATCATATCCCTGTTCAGCGTACGGAAATAGCAGATTCTGAACGGGATGAGCACAATCAAAAGAAACAGGACACAGAACAATGCCTTGAGAACGGTACCGGATTTCGAAACGGCTTTCGAAAGCAGGACCGCAATGAGGCTCAACGGCAGCAGGATCCAGCTAAGGTTATGGATGAATGGGACTTTGGCCGCCATCAGTTCGTAATAGAAAGCCGGCGTGCAGGAGAACTTCATGGTGGCCGTCCATCCGCAGAGGACCGAGATCCAGGCAAGGAGAAGCGCCAGGACCGGAGAAATGACTGACCATGCCACGCCTGGGCGCCTTGCGACCAGGTCACACACCAGGGCTGATACTCCGAAGAGCAAGGCTGCCGGACCGGCAAGCACGAACAGGAGGAGAACCAGGAGCGTTCCGAGCACGGCTCTTGAACCGGCTTTCTCCGCGGCAACGCAATTGTACAGGCATAAAGCCGCGCAAGCCATGAAGAAAGCGACAAGCCCCTGATAGAAGTACTGTCCGTCGAGAAAGGAAACCAGCACGAATACAGGTGCAAGGAAAGAAAGCGGGAAAGCCTCCCAACCGGCACCGAACCTTTCCATCGACTTCCAGATGAACCAGGCGCTTCCTCCGGCCAGGAGAGCCGTGACCACAGGTCCGACCCACAGAGGACGGAACAGCTGTGTCAGGAACCTGGCGCAGAGGACGGAAAAACCACCGACCTGGCCAAGCAAACCCGATACATACCCCCAGTCGAAGAAGAACATCTGCTGCTGCTCGCGGAAGCAGAGCAGGTACTTCTGGCCGTAATACAGGAAGAAGGCCAGTGCGGCCACGCATATGAGCCAGGCCGCACCAAGTCCTATCTTTTTCTTCCTGTCCACGGATAATGCAGGTTAGACAGTCTCGTCCTGATACTTGAGGACCGGCTGGCGCGCGGCCGTCGTTTCGTCCGGACGGGTGATCGGAGCATTGTGAGGAGCTGCCTTGAGGATCGCAGGATCCTCGGCTGCCTCGGCTGCGATCTTCCTCATGACCTCGATGAACGCATCAAGCGTCTCGACAGATTCCGTTTCGGTAGGCTCGATCATGATAGCCTGATGGAACAGCAGAGGGAAATAGATCGTCGGGGCATGGAAGCCGAAGTCCAGCAGCCTCTTGGCTACGTCAAGAGTCGTCGCTCCTTCCCTTTCCACGGTACCGTCGGCAGCTTTCCTCGAACCGTCATCGATGAGGCCGTCATAGACGAACTCATGCTTGCAGACAGACTGGATCGGAAGCTTGTAGCAATCCTTGAGGCTCTCCTTGATGTAGTTGGCAGCAAGGGTGGCATACCTTCCGACCATCTTGACGTTCTGCTTTCCCAGCATGAGGATATAGGCATATCCTCTCAGGATAACACCGAAATTACCCAGGAAGCCAGAAACCTCACCGGCAGTCTGCTCGGCATCACGGACGATCACCAGTTCACCCTTTCCGTTCCTTTCCACCTTTGGTACAGGCAGGCATGGGAGAAGCTTTTCGCAGACTCCCACAGGGCCGGAGCCAGGTCCTCCACCACCGTGAGGCGTAGAGAATGACTTGTGGAGATTGAGGTGAAGGATATCGAATCCCATGTCGCCCGGACGCGCGACTCCGATAAGAGGGTTCATGTTCGCCCCGTCATAATAAAGGAGTCCGCCGCAGCCATGGATGAGATCCGCAATCTGCCTGATGTCTTTCTCGAACAGACCCAGGGTGTTCGGATTCGTCATCATGATACCGGCGATATCGTCGCCCAGGAGAGGCTTCAGGTCGTTGACATCGACAAGTCCGTCAGCCTTGGACTTGACAACCACGACTTCGAGTCCGCAGACTGCCGCACTGGCAGGATTGGTGCCATGGGCGCTGTCAGGGACAATCACCTTGGTCCTTTTCAAGTCTCCGCGCAGGGCATGGTAACGGCGCATGACCATCAGTCCGGTCAACTCACCGTGCGCACCAGCGCAAGGATTGAATGTAAATCCAGCCATTCCGGTCAGTGCCGAAAGAGCCTTGTTCATCCCGTAATAAACCTCGAGAGCGCCCTGGACGGTGGAAGCCGGCTGCAGGGGATGAAGCCCCTGGAAGCCCTTCATGTTGGCAATCTCCTCGTTTATCTTCGGGTTGTACTTCATCGTGCAGCTGCCCAAAGGATAGAATCCGGTGTCCACACCGAAGTTCATCTGGGACAGGTTGGTGTAATGACGCACTACATCGATCTCGCTGACCTGAGGCAGCGCAGGAGCGTCTCCGCGGCGCAGCCCTGCCGGTATCCCTGCTTCAGGAACGACTCCGTCCACGGCGAAGGAAGATGATCCGAGGGAATAACCCGTACGGCCTTCCCTTGAGAGTTCAAATATGAGTTTATCGTAATATTTCATATTCCTAGGCCTCCTTCACCAATGCTACGAGCTCATCGATCTGAGCTTTCGTACGTTTTTCGGTTGCACAGAAAGTCACATTGCCGTCCTCGTCCTGGAGGGCAGCGAAGAATCCGCCGTCAAGAAGCTTCTGCTGGAGAGCAGGGACATCGGTCAAAGGCTTCAGTACGAACTCCTTGAGGAAAGGCTGGTCATATACCTCCTCGAACTTCCCGGTCTTGAGAAGCTCGTCGTGGAGATAATGGGCGGCGGCATAGGAACGGTCATTCACCTCCTTAAGGCCCTGAGGGCCCATCAGAGAGGCATATACCGTAACGAAAAGGGCCATGAGGCTCTCGTTCGAACAGATGTTGGAAGTAGCCTTTTCCCTGCGGATGTGCTGCTCCCTCGCCTGGAGTGTCAAGCAGAATACCCGCCTGCCTTCAGTATCCCTGGTTTCACCCACGATCCTCCCCGGAAGCTTGCGGAGGTGGTCCTTGCGGCAAGCCATGAAACCCACGTAAGGGCCTCCGAACTGCATCGGAATCCCAAGGCTCTGGCCATCACCCACGGCGATGTCAGCCCCCCACTCAGCAGGAGTCTTGAGTACCGCGAGTGCGGAAGGGTCGCAATATTCGATGAATACGGCGCCCGCCTCGTGGATAGCATCGGCATAGCCGGTGAGGTCCTCGATTATTCCGAAGCGGTTGACCGAAGGAACGATCACACCGGCGACATCTCCCTTGGAAAGCTCAGCCTTCATGTGGTGCTGGCAAGTATGCCCGTCCATCACAGGCAGGTATCCAAGCTCGATCCCGCTGTATTTGGAATATGTCTCGATGGTCCTGATAACGTTCGGGAGCAAGGTCCTGGACACCAGCACCCTGGATTTCTTACGGGTGCAGGCAAGGGACATCCTCACAGCCTCGGCTGCGGCGGTAGGTCCGTCGTACATCGAGGCGTTGCTGACATCCAGCCCGGTCAGTGCACAGATCATGCTCTGGTACTCGAAGATATACCTCAGGGTACCCTGTGAGATTTCCGCCTGGTAAGGTGTATAGGCAGTAAGGAACTCGGAGCGGGAGGTGATGTAAGGAATCACCGAAGGAGTATAGTGGTCATATGAACCCTGACCTACGAAGACCTTCAACTTGGAATCCTTCTCATCCAGGCTCTCGAAGAAATCCCTGACCTCCTGCTCGGACATAGCGTCCGGGAGGTCATATTCTCCCTTATAGATGACATCCTGCGGGACATCGGAATACAGGTCGTCGATGGACCCGGCTCCGACGCGTTCCAGCATCTTGCGGACATCATCTCCGGTATGAGGGAAATACTGGAATGTAGCCATGATCTACTTCTCAGTAAACTCCTGGTAAGCAGCTGCGTCCATGAGAGCATCGACCTCTGCGGGGTCGGTCATCTCTACCTTGATGATCCAGGCCTCGTATGCGTCCTCATTGATCTTCTCAGGAGCATCGTCAAGCTCGGCATTCACCTCGATGACCCTTCCGGAAACCGGGGACATCAGTTCGCTGGAAGCCTTCACGCTTTCAAGCGCCCCGAATTCCTCTCCGGCCACCACTTCGTCGTCAACCTCAGGGAGGTCTGCATAGGTGATGTCACCAAGTTCGTGCTGTGCGAAATCGGAAATACCGACAACTGCTACGTTTCCTTCTACCTTTACCCATTCGTGGTCATCGCTGTAACGGAGACCTTCTAATACTTTGCTCATAATTTGAATTGATTGTTATTATTGATTATTTCTTGTAATTCGTCTGATAGAATCTCTTCTTCACCACCTTGCCTGGGAAGACCTTCTTGCGGATACGGATCGAGAGAGGGGCATCCAGGGCACCGTACTCCCTCTTGACGAGGGCGAAGCAGATGCTCTTGTCGAGGGATATGCTGTGATAGCCTGTGGTAACAACACCGACTTCGGTCCCGTCTTCAAGTTCGACCGGATATCCGGCACGAGGGATAGCCTTGTCCTCGATCTCTATTCCGACAAGTTTCATAGGGGTACCGTTCGCCTTCTGTTCGACAATGGCTTCCTTTCCGATGAATTCATCCTTGTCCAGCTTGCAGAACATGCTGAAGCCTGCCACGACCGGGGAAATCGCCGGGGTGAGCTCGTCTCCATACAAAGGAAGGCCGGCCTCGAAACGGAGTGTGTCACGGCATCCAAGTCCGCAAGGAGTCACGCCTGCGGCAAGGAAAGCTTCCCAGTACTTCACGATAAGACCAGGTGCGGCATATATCTCGAACCCGTCCTCTCCGGTATAACCGGTACGGCTGATGATCACCCTCATCCCGAAATCTTCGAAATCCTTGAAGGTATAGAAAGACAGGTTCGCGGCATCTGCAGCGAAGCCCAGGACCTTGACAAGTGTCGCTTCAGCCTTAGGGCCCTGCAGGGCGATCTGGCCCCAGTTGCGGGAATCATCATCGATCTTCACGTCGAATCCAGCGGAATTGTCCTTCAGCCACTGGAAATCCTTCTCGATGTTGGCAGCATTGACCACGAGCAGATAGTGGTCGCTTGTGAATTCCTTATAGACGAGAAGGTCATCGACGGTACCTCCGTCAGGATAAAGCATCATGCCGTAGAGGACCTGGCCCGGAACCATCGGACGGACATCGTTCGTAAACACATGGTTTACAAACCTTTCCGCGTCCGGTCCGCTTACGAATATCTCACCCATGTGCGAGACATCGAACATTCCGACATTGTTGCGCACCGCCAGATGCTCTTCCGTAATGGAAGTGTACTGGATAGGCATATCGAATCCTGCGAAAGGACTCATCTTGGCTCCGAGGGCCACGTGGCTGTCATGAAGACAGGTTAAATTAAGTTGTTCCATTAATCTGTGGTTTGTATTGAATTAATCTTTCAGTATCACATCCCTGATCCTCCAGTCCCCGTAAGGGTCCATGGAAGACTCCGCCTTATCCTGGGCATTCGTCTCGAGGTTGAAGAACAGATCCATGCCAAGCTTGCTCTCGAGTTCATCGACAGTCATCGCATAGTCCATCAGGTTCCTTTCGCACGCCTTGTTCGGGAATATGAAGCCGATCGATGCGTATGAGCCGTCCTTGCGCTTGGCAAGAAGGGCCTTGAAGAAAGAATCCGGAACCATCACGTGGTTGCTGCCTATATGCTTCGGATATGTGTTCTCGAATATCGGACCGCACACTATCCATATCGTCTTATGGTATTTCACTTCGTAGCGGACCTGCTTCTCCAGGTCATTCCAAGCCCCTGAATTCAGGTTATGGTTCTGAGGGCATACATTGCTCAGGTAGAAACACTCCTTCATCGTCTGGGAGCTCCATCTCATGTCGGCAGCCGGGGCCATATGCCCCCTGTCATATCCGGAACCTACATAATCCCGGTCGTATGCCTGCCTCCCCTTGATCAGAGGATCCGGTTCGAACCTGTCCTCACGGCTCCGGAAGCCGGTATTGATCTCCGACTCCCTGAGTTCGTAAGCCACCCAGTTGGGAACGCGGAAATCGTTGTTGTAGGAAAGGGTGTAACCCATATGCTCGATAATGTTGCTCGCGTTGTCCTCCAGGCGGTAAGGGACTTCAAGCAGGGACATCACATCCTTTCCCGCGGCCTCCATCAAGGTATCGATGACCTGGTTGTCCGGAGACTCCTGTTCCCTTCCGCTCCACGTGAAATGCCAGGCTGTCCCTATGACGGCCAGGACCGCCAGGGTGATTAGCAACGATCTCTTCTGTTTATCCATGGTTTACAGAGCTAAGCGCAATCCGAATGTACCCTTGACGTTCTTAGCCGGCATGAACGACCTGTTGCTGACACGGCAGGCTTCCCATTTGCTGGAATTGCTACCGCCCCTGAGTACACGGTTACCACCGGAATCGGCACCCGTCGGGTTCACCCTGGATTCTTCCGAATATGTCTCAGGACGGTCGTACACCCACTCCCACATATTTCCGCTCATATCCTTGAGTCCCAGCTCGTTGGCCTTGAGGTAACCGACCCTTTGAGGCTTCATGCGTGCATTGTCCAGGAACCACATGCAGGACCAAGGATCGTCGCTGCCGCTGAACGCATGGTTACGGCTTCCGGCACCACCTCTTGCCGAATATTCCCATTCAGCCTCGGTAGGAAGGCGGAACTTCCTGCCTGTAAGAGTGTTGAGCTTGCGTATGAAGGACTGGCAATTGTACCAGGATACATTCCCCACAGGAAGGTCGGGTTCATTGATGTCGTTCAGGTACGGCACCGAACCCATGACGGCGTTCCAGAGACCGACGGTAACTTCCGTCTCCCCTATTTCGAAATCATCAACGGTGACCTTGTGGGCAGGGCTTTCGTTCTCCGGCAGGGCGAAAGACCATCTCGGCGCTGATTCAGGAGAGAATCCCATCTGGAAACTGCCGCCCTTCACCTTGACCATCCGGAAAGTAACATCGCCTATGGTGAATTCCTCCGGTGACTGAACTGATGCATCGACTGTCTCACGATCCAGGGAATTGCCATCCAGCACGGCCAGCATATTCCCGGTGAGTTTGTCGTCAGTCAACCTCACAAGCCTGAAACCGACCCCGGCCTTTTTGGTATGGCGTTCGATGCCAATCCTCTCAGAAGGATTGCGAACGACTTTCACATCACCCTCGGAAGGGCCGCAGGGATTGACCATCAATGTCATAGGGTCGAAGTAATCATCCTTTGTCGCTCCGGCAGGAACCGCATCGAAGGTATCGCCGCACCATTCCGAGACCGCCACGAAACCCAGTTTACCGACCTGGTTGCAGGCATATTCCCACTGAGCCTCAGTCGGAAGGGAGCAATCCTGGCCCGTAAGCTTCACATACTTCTTGATGAACTTGCGCACATCGTTCCATGAAACCATGTCCACAGGAGCATCTGGATTCTTCACGGAACTCGGATTGCTCCCCATGACCTTGGTCCACAGAGCCTGGGAAACTGGCTTTGCGCTGATTGCAAAGCCATCCAGGGCGACCTCCTGTGCCACCGCACCCTTGACGAAGGTCCGGTTGTCGGGAGAAAGTCCCATCGTAAAGTTGCCCGAAGGCAATTCAATCATTTCGACTTCAATGCCGGCACCTTTCTGCCCATCCCCGCTGGACTTGCACGAATATGCTCCCAGACAGGTCGCAGCAATGGCGAGTACAATTGCGATACGGTTCATCAAGACATGGTTTTTATAGCTTACAAATATATGAAAAAGTTCCATATCTTTCCGATACGGAGACAACAAAAAGAGGGCGGTCCGGAAAGCGGACCGCCCTTTACAGTTTCAATGACCCGGATTAGTAGGTAACCACAGGAGGAAGCTCCTTGGCCTGGTCGATCATGTTCTGAAGCATCTTGACGCTAGGGACGACCTTGGTGAGGTGCTTCTCCTCATTGACTTCCTTCATCTTGGCCTCGAGATTCTCAGCATTCCTGTGCTGGAATTCCTTGACAGTGTCAACACCTGAAGCCTCGAGAAGCTCTGAGAACTGAGGGCCTACTCCCTTGATACGGAAGAGGTCTGCATGGTTAACCCAAGTGAGGATGAGCTTACCGGTGATTTCAGTCTTTTCCTCAAGCTCCTTGCGGCCCTTTGCGGTCTTGCCTGCCTCGAGAAGCTGGTCTACGGTTTCGATGCCTGCAGCTATAAGCTTTTCAGCATAAACAGGTCCGATGCCCTGGATGTCGATAATCTTGTAAGTCATTTTTCGATGATTTTTATTTGTGTTAAAAAAGTGTCTGCACAAAAGCCTTTGCCCAAATATATGCAAAATCTTGTTTTTATACAAAAAAACCGAAAAATCGTTCTGGCTCAGAACGATTTGAGGAAATCGATGTCTTTCTTGAGCATCAGTTTAGGCTCCATCAGGAAGACCTTCTGGAACAGACGGATCTGGTTAAGTTTGGATAGATACACCTTATCCTCGTGCTTGCCTTTGCGCCACCACTTGTAGAAGCCCACAGGGTCGTTTTCGAAAGGTATCTTTGCGATTATGTCAGATGCGAATCCCGGGAAATCGATGGTCGCGTTAAGCCCCATATACTGCTTGTAGTATACCTGGTCGGCACGACGTAACTTGCTCATCAACGGATTGTAAACCTCGATCTGATCAACACGCAGGACCTTCTCCCGGACTATCATCTTGTGGATGCGGACAGGGTCCTCGTTCAGCCATGCACCTACCCTCAGAGTCTTAGGGCCCTCGGGTGTGTCGAGGGTCAGGTCATCCGTAGAATAGTAAATCTTCTCGGAGTCCAACGGGAAAGACTGAGGGATTTCTGACATTGTCAATACTGCTTTACAAATCACAAAGATATAAAAAAAATCGTTTAAACCCTATTACAGGGCCTTAAAATATATTTTGTGACAATTTGTCAGTCGGTTCGGATTGGAACATAATTTGACTCATACACCTAAAAATGACAAAAAAGAAAACACGATATGGAAACCAACAAAGGACAGATCGGTGTGACCACCGAAAACATTTTTCCGGTAATCAAGCAATTCCTCTATTCGGACCACGAAATATTCCTGAGGGAACTCGTCGCAAACGCAGTGGATGCCACCCAGAAGCTCAAGGCACTGGCCTCCAACGGTGAATTCAAGGGCGAACTGGGTGACTTGAAAGTCACCGTCGAGCTTGATGAGAAAGCCAAGGTCCTCAGGATCATCGACAACGGCATCGGAATGACTGCTGAAGAAGTGGACAAATACATCAACCAGATTGCCTTTTCCTCAGCAGGGGAATTCCTCCAGAAATACAAGGACCAGAATATTATAGGTCATTTCGGACTCGGTTTCTATTCCGCCTTCATGGTGGCCCGGAAAGTCACGATCGAATCGCTGTCGTGGCAGGAAGGTGCCGAACCGGTTCTTTGGAGCTGCGAAGGGAATCCGGAATTCGAAATGGGGCCGTGCACCAAGGAAGACCGCGGTACGGTCATAACCCTGTTCCTGGATGACGATTCCGCAAAGGACTATGGTTCGAAGGGCAAGATAAGCCAGCTTCTTGGCAAATACTGCAAGTTCATGCCGGTCCCTGTCATATTCGGCAAGGAGCAGGAGTGGAAGGACGGAAAATACGTGGACACGGATAAGGACCATGTAATCAATGGCATCGAGCCTCTGTGGACTCGCAAACCATCCGAGCTGAAGGAAGAGGACTACAAGAAGTTCTACAAGGACCTGTATCCGATGAAGGAAGAACCTCTGTTCTACATCCACCTCAACGTGGACTATCCGTTCAACCTGACCGGCATACTCTATTTCCCGAAGATCAAGGAAAGGATGGCCATAGAGAAAAACAATATCCAACTCTATTGCAACCAGATGTTCGTCACCGACCACGTGGACAACATCGTGCCTGATTTCCTCACCCTCCTCCACGGTGTGATCGACTCGCCGGACATTCCTCTGAATGTCTCGAGGAGTTATCTCCAGGCGGACGAGAATGTCAAGAAGATCTCCACTTACATCACCAGGAAGGTTGCCGACAGGCTCGAGGAGATATTCAAGAACGAGCGCGAAGCGTGGGAAAGCAAATGGGACAACCTCAAGCTGTTCATCGAATACGGTATGCTTTCAGATGAGAAGTTCTGCGAGAGGGCACTCAAGTTCGCCCTGTTCAAGAACACCGACGGGAAGTTCTTCTCCCAGGAGGACTACCGGAAGGCCATCGCCGACACCCAGACCGACAAGGACGGCAAGGTGGTGTATCTGTATGCAACCGACACCGATGCCCAGTATTCGTTCATCGAAGCGGCCAAGAACAAGGGTTACGACGTGCTCCTCATGGACTGCGAACTCGACTCGCACTACGTCAACCTCCTGGAGCAGAAGATCCAGGACAGCAGGTTCGCCAGGGTGGATTCCGACTCTGTCGACAATCTCATCTTAAAGGAAGAAAAGGTGAAACCGGAGATGTCCGACAGCGACAAGGAAGACCTTTCCAAGTTGTTCAAAGCCGTACTTCCAAAGGAGAATGACTATCAGGTGGAAGCCGACAACCTGGGCGAAAACGCCGCTCCTATACTGATCACCAGGAACGAGTTTATGAGACGGTACCGCGAGATGAGTTCTTTCGGCGGCGGGATGAACTTCTATGGAGAGATGCCGGAAGCTTTCGACATAAAGGTCAACCTGGAGAACCCGGTGATGGCCAAGATCGTCTCAGGCCTCAAGGAGAACAAGGAAAAGATCGAGGAATATGCCGAAGGAAGCGAACTGCTCAAGCAGGTCACTGACCTGGCTCTGCTGGCCAACGGAATGCTGAAGGGGAAAGCCCTGGCGGACTTCATCGCCCGCAGCGAGAAAGTCGTTTCCGACGCTTATCTCAAGTAACGGTATTACGGCTTGTCCTGACAGAGACTGGTTCCGAAGAGCCTGACCACTCCATTACGAGCCAGTCCACCTGTTCCCCGCTTTCATAGAACACAACGGTGACTTTGCCTGTCAGCAAGACAGGCGAGTCCGTTATCGTAGTTGTATAGTATTGCTCATAACGAGGAATATACGTTGCCTCCAGCCCTTCGGATGAGAATACAGCCTTGTGCTCACCCTCTGTCTCCGTCGAATCATATCCAAGGGTCCAGACCCCGTGTTCCTTATCCTTGAGAACGGCTACGAGAGCGTTCTCAACCGCTTTGCTGTAAACCATTGAGCATACCCAGGAAGAAGGGCCGCTGCAGATGAACGACATGTCGGCGTATGTATCCCTGACCTTCCACTCCGCAGTCTCCTCCCCCAGCCTCATTTTCCCGGTCTCATAGGATGCATAATCCGCCAGCTTGATGACTCCGTCACCATTGACGAATACATTCCCTCTGATGTCGTTCCAAATGGATGCCCGCTTATCCTGTTCCGAGAGGTTGGTATATTCGTCCAGTCTGCAAGCCATCGCCAGATAGCGGACGGTCTCCTGGACTTCGTGGTATACCTTGAACCTGGCATAATACTCCATCTCGCCTATCCTGTCAGACGGTTCTTCCTGGGATGTTACGGTCAAGCAGCCAGATATGGACAATACCGAAAGAATATAGAATAATACCTTTTTCATAATCTTCAGAATCTGTAACCGAAACCAATCCTTCCTCCCACATACTGGGATCCGAAGCCTGTTTCCACGAGACCGAACCATTTCCTGCCGAACGTGATGCCGAGCGGCACGAGCTGGATTTCTCCCTGTACAGGCTCATAATAGGAATCCTCGCCAGTGTGATAGTTGACATACAATCCGAACCCCATCCCGAACGAAGAATACATCCGGAAACCTGGCTTGATAATGTAATCGTACCGCCACCTCGGGATGATGGCGATGTTGTATCCGTTCACCGACTCCGTCCTGAAGTTGACTTGATATTCGTCGCCGGAATGAAAGGCCTGGATGCTCCTGGCTCCGAACACTTGGTTGAACGATGTCATCAGGGAGATCGTCCACTTCCGGCTTGTCCTGTACCCGAACTCGGCGCTGAACGCGCCGGTCATCCTGACCTCGGACGTATATGGCCTGTATATCGATCCCAGGGAACCGGCACCTATCCTCCATGCACTCCCTTCATTGAACCTGTCCGCCTGGATCAGAGGTAACAACCCATATCCCCAGTTCACCTCGAACCTGGACCAGGCATCTGTTTCCTGGCCAGAAGCGGAAATACATGCCAACACAAGGGCCAACGACAAAAGTATCCTTTTCATGACTATTTCACCAGATTGAAGGAAGGATTGGAGTATCCTGAATAAACTGCTTCGCAAGATTCATACACGTTGCTCCCACGCCCTACGGAATGGAAGAACCTGCCTGATATCCACCAGCGCTCTTCTTCGTCCACGTATTTCAATACCATCTTGAACTCGCCTTCGGTCTTGAAGGAGCAGTCATAGTCGTCCGGAGTCTTCCTCTCCCCGAAAGTCGACACGAGGAATGTCTCATCTCCGTCGAACTGGAAGGCAGTGACGTTCTCATCCGAAGCGACGGCACTCCACAGATCATCCGACACACATTCGAAGGACCAGCCATCGAGGCCCGGTGCATGCAGGAAAGAAGAGCTGTAGTACCCGTAATATCCGTATCCGTCCTTGAATTCCACCTTCCAGATGACACCTGGCTCGTGGAGGGATCCGCCTCCGGTATCAAGGGTGCCCAGGTTCTCGATGAGCCAAGTATCGCCGTCTCCTTTGTAAAGGGTCTGCCTGACCCTGTCGTACAGGCTGGAATCCTTCTCTTCTTCCGGAGCCTGAATGAACCTGTCCGCGAGCAGGAGGTAATCCAGCATGACTGCCGGAGAAAGCAGATAAGCACTCACAAGTCCGACGGATTCATCCTTCATCCTGGAATCCCTATGGTTCGCACCCTCTCCTATGATGTCGCAGGACACTGCGACGAAAAGGACGCTCACAATTATTATCAACTTCCTCATATCCAGATATTTCTAGAATTTGTAACCTATACCGGCACGTCCTCCGAAGATGTAGGTACCCTCCATGATCTCAGCGAATCCGAATACTTTCCCACCGAAAGAAATGCCTACCGGAGTGAACTGGAGGATAGGGACCACGCTCCAATCGCCAGGATTGTATTCCCTTTTGCAATTGTTGTAAAAGCCCACTCCCAACCCTGCGCTTACGGAGAGATAAACCTTCACCTTGCTGTAAGGATTCCATATCCTCCGGTATTCGGGATAGAAGGCGATGCCGTATGATTTCTGCCATCCTCTGACCTCGTCGGTCATTCCGTCGTACAACTTTCCGAAAACCTGGTCCCAGCCGACATTCAGTCCAAGGGACCTTTTTGCATTGAAATTCCAACTGTACTGCAAGGTCAGGACTCCGACTGAGATGCCTTTGCCGCGATAATCCCGGAAACGGTCCAGGGAATAATAATATCCAGGATCGTATTCACGGTAATACAAGCCGCCAGCAAAGGCAAGGCCGAGCGGCGCCCCGCCGTAGCCCAGCCTCAGTTCGTGGCCTTTACCCGGAGTCTGGGCTGAAGAGACGATACAACAAAGAAACAAGGCAGCGGTCATTGCGAACCTGACCACCACCTTGTAAACCACACTTGAATAACGTATCATCGAAAAAAGCTTTACGTCAATCTAAATGCAAAGATACCGTAATCTTGCATCAGAGGACAAAAACTCTTCGACTATTTGTACAGGAACCTCTTGATGGACATCTTAGGGGTCTTCTCGAACGGCATCTCCTGAACCTCGACCTTTGAAATCTGGCTGTAGTTTGCGAGTTTCTTGTTCGAGTTGACACGGACCCTTTCAGGAAGGTCGGCTATGGTCTCGGCGTCGAGACCGGCCTTCTTCATCGCATCCTGGTCGAAATACACGAGGGCTACGATGTGGGATGCCCTGTCCACGACCACGGACTCGGCCACGAAAGGCTGGTCGTTGATGATGGCCTCGACCTCCTCAGGATAGATGTTCTGTCCATTGGCGGTCAGGATCATCGACTTGCTGCGGCCCTTGATGAAGATATTCCCGTCCTTGTCCATGATTCCAAGGTCACCGGTCTTCAGGAAACCATCCTCGGTGAACGCATTGGCGGAAGCCTCAGGATTCTTGTAATAGCCGATGCAGATGTTCTCACCCTTGGCCTGGATCTCTCCGGCGATATGCTCCGGATCCTCGGAGTCGATGCGGACGGTACAGCAGTCCACAGGCCTTCCGCAGGAACCTGCGACGTAGGTGGCGCAGCTGGCATATGCGAGCAGAGGGGTAGCCTCGGTCATTCCGTATCCGACCGTGTAAGGGAACTTGATCTTCTTGAACCATTTCTCCACTTCAGGGCTCACCGGAGCGCCGCCAAGGATGAATTCCGAAGCCTCACCTCCGAAAGCATTGATAAGTTCGTCGTGTATTTTCTTGAATATGACCTTGTTGATTCCAGGGATCGCGCACAGGACCTTCATAGAAGGCTTGTCGAGGACCGGCTTTACCTTGGATTTGAAGATCTTCTCCATAACCAGCGGAACCGTGATGAGCTGGTAAGGCTTGACCTCCTGGAACGCCTTCATCAGCGTGCTCGGGGTCGGAGCCTTGCCGAGCCAGTAGATGGAAGTTCCAAAGCAAAGCGGATAGATGAACTCGGTGACGAGGCCGTACATATGCGCCATAGGCAGCATCGAAATCATCCTGTTGCTGTCGGACGTAGGCCTGTTCCTCTGGCTGAAATCGATCGTGGCCGAGAAATTCCTGTAGGTCAGCATCACGCCCTTTGGGTTGCCGGTGGATCCGGAAGTATAGTTGATCGCTGCGAGCGAATCCATATTGTCCGTAGGGTACTTGACATCGTCCGGGCCGAAACCGTCCGGATATTCAGCTGCGAACAGCTTGTCTATGTCTTTCCAGACCTGCTCGGTCTCCGGATCGGCAGAATAAAGTATCTGGAGGTTGTCCACGTCCATCACGAACTTGACCTGGGGAGCCTTCGCGATGTCCAGTTTCGAGAACTTGTCGGCATTGGTCAGAAGGCCCACGCTGTCGGAGTGGTCCAGCAGGAACTCTACATTCTCGGGTGTGAAGTCGGCCAGGATCGGGACGACAACGGTTTCATAGGTGTTGATTGCGAGGTAGGACATTCCCCATCTGGCACTGTTGCGGGCCCAGAGAGCAATGTGCTGCCCTTTCTGCATTCCGACCTTGTCGAAGAAAAGGTGGAATTTACGGATAAGGGTCGCCATCTGGGAATATGTGAATGATTCTCCGCCGATAGTGTTCAAAGCGGATTTGTCCCAGTACTTGCGAGTAGCTTGTTGAAGTAAGGATAAGTAATGTTCCATCGTAGAATTGTTCTGTATTCAGTATCCACAAATTTAGCTTGGCTGGAAATATCTTTCAAGCGAATTATTAATATATTTGTAAAATCAACGAGTATTTAGTGAAAACGCCCTATTTGTGGTGAAATAATTACCGTACCATGAAAAAGAAACCGATTGTAGCACTCATCTATGACTTCGACGGAACCCTTTCTCCGGGCAACATGCAGGAGTTCGGATTCATCCAGGCAGTTGGCAAGACTCCGGAGGTATTCTGGAAGATGAGCGATGGCCTTGCCGCCGGTCAGGATGCCAGCAACGTCCTGTCCTACATGAAGATGATGTTCGATGAGGCCAAGAAGAACAACATCACCCTCCGGCGCTCCGACTTCCGCAAATTCGGCAAGCACATCGAACTGTTCGAGGGAGTGAAGGAATGGTTCGGCCTTATAAACGAATACGGTGAAGCGCACGGGGTCAAGATAGAGCATTATATCAATTCCTCCGGCTTGAAGGAAATCATCGAAGGCTCACCTCTCGCGAAGGAATTCAAGCATATATTCGCTTGTTCGTACATATACAACGACGAGGGTGAGGCGGTCTGGCCGGGAATCGCGGTGGACTACACCGCGAAGACACAGTTCATATTCAAGATCAACAAAGGAATATTCTCTGCCCATGACAACAAGATGGTGAACGCCAGCATCGCCGAGGACAAGAAAAGGATTCCTTATCCGAGGATGATCTATTTCGGGGACGGAGAGACCGATATTCCTTGCATGAAGATCGTTTCGATGTTCGGGGGGCATACGATCGCAGTTTACAACCCTGACAAACCCAAGAAGAAAGCCTTCGCCGAGAAACTTAAGCGCCAGGGACGTGCGAGTTTCATCGCCCCTGCCGACTACCGTAAGGAAAGCCGCACATTCAAGGTCGTCTGCGCCATAATCGACAAGATCAAGGCCGACTACGAACTCAGCCGCCTGGCGTAAAGTCTTTGATCATCAACGAATGAAATTCCGTCTCGAGTCGCAATACAAGCCTTCCGGGGACCAGCCTGAAGCCATCGACGGGCTTTGCAGGGCCCTGGAACAGGGGGTCGGGGATGTCACCCTGCTCGGAGTCACGGGCTCCGGGAAGACATTCACGATGGCCAACGTAATAGAAAGGCTCCAGCGTCCGGCACTGATACTCAGCCACAACAAGACCCTGGCGGCACAGTTGTACGGCGAATTCAAGAGTTTCTTCCCGTCCAACGCAGTGGAGTATTTCGTATCATATTACGACTACTACCAGCCGGAAGCCTATCTGCCAGTCACGGACACGTACATCGAAAAGGACCTTTCCATAAATGACCAGATCGACAAGCTCAGGCTGAGTGCAGCTTCCGCCCTGATGTCCGGAAGGCGCGACGTGATAGTCGTTTCAAGTGTCTCCTGCCTGTACGGAATCGGCAATCCGGACGATTTCCATGCCCAGTCTGTTACGGTTAAAAGAGGAGAGAAACGCTCCCTTACCCGCCTGCTCTATCACCTGGTGGACGCAAACTACAGCCGGACCGAAGTGGATTTCAGACGAGGCACGTTCAGGGTCCGCGGAGACACGGTGGATGTATTCCTGGGAGGTTCAGACGAAGCAGTCAGGATCGAATTCTTCGGAGACGAGATCGAAGCCCTCTCCCTCATCGACCCGGTCACCGGGGCACATATCGAAGACCTGGACGAAGTGCCGATATTCCCGGCAACGAATTTCGTAACCACCCGCGAACGGAGCATCAAGGCGGTCAGCCAGATTCAAGATGATCTCAAGAAACAGCTGGACTATTTCAACGAGATAGGCAAGGGGCTGGAAGCCAAGCGTTTGCAGCAAAGGGTGGAGAACGACTTGGAGATGATCAAGGAGATGGGCTACTGCCCGGGCATCGAAAACTACTCCCGCTATCTGGACGGCAGGAAACCTGGACAGAGACCTTTCTGCCTGATCGACTATTTCCCGAACGATTTCGTTACCTTCATCGATGAAAGCCATGTCACGATCCCCCAGATAAGGGCAATGTACGGAGGTGACCATTCCAGGAAGTCCGTGCTCGTGGAATATGGCTTCAGGCTGCCTGCCGCTGCCGACAACAGGCCTCTCACCTTCGATGAATTCAACGATATTACGGGGCAGAAGGTTTATGTCAGTGCAACTCCTGCGGATTACGAGCTGGAGCGCTCGGAAGGACTTGTCGTGGAACTTGTCGTAAGGCCGACCGGACTGCTGGACCCTCCTGTCGAAGTGCGTCCGACAGAGAACCAGGTCGATGACCTCGTTGAAGAGATTCGGAAAAGGTCAGAGAATGACGAGCGGGTCCTCGTTACGACCTTGACAAAAAGGATGGCCGAGGAGCTGAACGACTATCTGGACAAGATCGGAATCAGGGTGCGGTACATCCATTCAGACGTAGATACCGCCGAAAGGGTGGAAATAATCGAAGACTTCAAGAACGGACTGTTCGACGTGCTCGTAGGAGTCAACCTCCTGAGGGAAGGCCTGGACATACCGACCGTCTCGCTGGTAGCCATCCTGGATGCCGACAAGGAAGGCTTCCTGCGCTCTGGAAGGGCTCTGACCCAGACCGCTGGAAGGGCGGCCAGGAATCTCAACGGACTTGTCATCATGTACGCCGACACAATCACCGATTCGATGGAGGAAACCATCCGCGAGACCAACAGGCGCAGGACCAAGCAGATGGAATACAACAAGATCAACAACATCACGCCAAGGCAGGTCGAGGTCAAGCAGAACGTTCTGGTGTCGGAACTGTACGGCAGCCCGGCCGGGAAGCCAGTCAACCCACGCATCAAGAACGGTCCGAGCGGAAGGGTCAGCGCAGCGGATTCCGTATCCCGTCCTACTTACATCCCGGATCCGAGCGAACTTGGGAAGGGAACCGTTTCGGTCGGTCTCGGCCACGATTCCAAGCGTGAAGGGAATACGGCTTTCGCGGACGGCTATGTACAGGCCGACCTGGCCGCAGTGCTCCAGGACCCGGTCATCCGTTCCATGACCAGGGAACAGATAGAAAAGACCATCGCCGAAGACAGGAGGAGGATGGAGCATTCCGCTGCCGACCTGGATTTCAGCCAGGCCGCCAAGTACAGGGACGAGATGTGGGCCCTGCAGGAATATCTCAAAGTCTGGAAGGACTAGACCCTGGATACCTTGATCACAGGCTTGAGGACCTTAATCTGGGAAATCACCTTGTCAAGTTCCATATTTGACGGCACGGACAGCCTGAGCGTAATCTCATAAGTGCCGTTGCGGTGGTTCTCTATGACGTTGAACGTCCGCATCGAAGCCTTGAACATCCCGATGATCTCGGTTATCTTTCCGATTACGGACGAATCCACCGCAGATACGATCTTCAAAGTACTCTGGAAGGAACCAGCAGACGGACTCTCCGCCCACTTGACCCTCTGGATACGATATGGATATGCACTTATCAGGCGCGACGCGTTCGGACATGAAATCCGATGTATCTTGATACCTTCCGAACGTGTAACGAAGCCGAACACATCGTCACCGAACACGGGATGGCAGCATTTCGCCATCTTGTAGTCCAAGCCCTTCAGGTCCCGAGCGTTGAGCACCAATATGTCATCCGAAGAATGCTTTCCTTCCCATCCGGCCGCAGATGCAGCCCTCATTGCATCGATCTCCCTGGCAGCCTCGACACTTGCTGCGGCGATCTTGTCATGCTCCTGAATGAAGCTCTTTACATCGTTGACATCCACGATGCCGTCGGCTATCGCGGCATAGAAGGAATACTGGGTCGTGTATTTCAGTTTCTTCAGGAACTCCGCCATCATCTCGTCCGGGAATTCCAGTTTCCAGTTCTTCAGACGCCTTGAGAGCATCTCCTTGCCCTGGGAAGCTTTCTTGTATTCCTCGGCATCCAGTTCCCTCTTGATGCGGCTGCGAGCCTTCGAAGTCACGACACAGCCCAGCCAGTCCGGAGAAGGCTTCTGGTTCTTGGATGACATTATGTCAACGGTATCACCGGTCTTCAGTTTCTCCCTGATTGATACGGCCTTGCCGTTGACCTTTCCGCCTATGCACTTGACTCCCAGCCCAGAATGGATGTTGAACGCAAAATCCAGCACCGTGGCGCCCTCCGGAAGGATCCGGAGTTCCCCGGTAGGTGTGAATACGAATATATCTTTGTCCGGTGGTTGCGGAAGTTCCTCGGGATCAGCCTCCTGAGGATGCTCCAGAGCAGTCCTGACAGATGAGAGCCACCTGTCGAGCAATTCTTCGTGCTTGATTCCTTTGTAGGACCAGTGGGAAGCTCTGCCGTTCTCGGCCTCGTCATCCATCCTGGCAGTCCTGATCTGGACTTCGATGTATGCTCCCCTCTTGTTCTTGACCGTGATATGCAAGGACTCATATCCATTGGACTTCGGAGTGGTGATCCAGTCTCGCAAACGGGCGGTGTCCTGCTCATATTCCTCGGTCACGTAGGAGAAGACCTTCCAGCACTGGTCCTTCTCGACCTTCGGATCCGGCTCGCAATCTATGATGAAGCGGATGGCAAAAACATCATATACCCCTTCGAACGGCACCTTCTGCTTCTGCATCTTGCACCATATCGAATATGCCGCCTTAGTCCTGACCTTGAGCTTGTATTTGATCCCGGCATCGGAAAGCTTCTGCTTGAGAGGCTGGATGAACTGGATCATCAGCCGTTCCCTGTCGCGCTCGGTGGCCTTCAGCTTGTTGGTGATGGACCTGTATGCCTCGGGTTCGGCATATCGGAAGTAGATATCCTCCATCTCTCTCTTGATGTTGTACAGGCCGAGCTGGTGGGCCAGCGGAATATACAGCATCAAGGTCTCCAGAATCTTGTTCTCCCGTGTGGACTTCGGGCAGGAATCCAGGTTGCGCATCACCTCCAGGCGGTCAGCAATTTTCAGCACCGTCACCCTCGGGTCCTTGGAATACTTGACTATGAGCTTCTTGTAATTCTCGGCCTCAAGCCGTGTGTCCTTCGGCTTGATGGTGGATATCTTGTCGAGTCCGTCCACCATCGTAATGACATCCGCAGGGAAACCTTCCCTGGCCTTTTCGATATCCAACCACTCCGCGAGCCTTTCCGCTTCATGAAGGAATACGGCGGCTACGCACTCGGCCGGAAGGCCGATCTCGTCAGCTGCAATCAGTGCCACATTGAGGGGATGCCCTATGAAAGGACGCCCGTCCCAGCGGGAAAGCCCCTCCAACGCCTCCGCGGCAATGCCGTACGCCCGCTCGACGAGCGAGAGTCCTGCATCGTCGAATTGCGGGAACAATCTCCGGATCTTGTCGTCCATCTTTACGAGAATTAAAGCAATAAGATACTACTAACACGTAAAGATAAACAATTTCCGTGAAATAATGCGATTCAGGCGGAACTACCGTTTCCTCCTGGCGTCCAGGGCACGCTGGAATTCGCGCGCATTGCGGTTATGTTCGGACAGTGTCGTTGCGAAACGGTGGGTTCCGTCCATCTCCGGGCTGGCGCAGAAGAAGAGATATCCGTGCTTGTCCGGATTAAGGACAGCTTCGAGACTTGCCTTGTCCGGAACGCATATCGGCCCCGGAGGCAGGCCGGGATACTTGTAGGTATTATATGGCGAATTCACTTCCAAATGCTTGAGCAGGATACGGTCCAGGGAATAGTCGAAGCAATATGCCACTGTAGGATCGGCTTGAAGCTTCATCCCCTTCTCAAGGCGGTTGAGGTAGACTCCTGCGATGGAAGGATATTCCGGCTCATGGTTGGACTCTCCCTTAACTATGGAAGCCACGACCGAAACCTCCTTCGGAGTCAGTCCAGTAAACCTCGTAAGTGTCAGGCATGAAGAGCGAGAACACGTCCTGCGGCGTGGCCCCGTACCGCGCCAGGAGTTCCTTGTCGTCCAGGGCTTTGCGGACAGTAGCCGAATCCAGCATCATCTGGTTGGCTATCTTGCGGGCAAGTGGTCCCTTGAGCCGCATCGTACCCGACAGGACCAGGTTGACAGGAGTCTGCCAGCCCTTCTTTATCATCCTTGCGGCATACACGCTCGGCTTGTTCTTCTCGACGACATAATGTCCGGGTCTGATGGAGGAGTCGTCAAGATACTTCCGCAGCGTCCTGTCAAGGCTCCGCCGGCGGGCAAGCACGCTGTCCGGAATCTGGGACAGGATATCGTTGACCGACATTCCGGGTGTCACATAGAGTTCGACGTTCCGGTTGAAATTAGGTCTCTTGTTGTCATTGAACCATTTGCCTCCAAGGGCACCGGCGGCTACCACGGCTGTCAGCGCGAGCGCCAGGACTATCCATTTCCAAGTATTCATCGGTCAGTTCCACTATCTCCTTGAACGGAGCATGATCGTATCGCCCTCGGTAAGGTTGTACCCCTCCGGGATGCCGTTCATCTTGCAGATGCTGGACATCTTCACGCCGAACCTCTGGCAAATATCCCGCAGAGTCTGGCTATCGTCGTCGACGATGAACATGTCTAGCCCCTTCTCGGATTGGTTTTTCTTCTTCTGTATATATACTATCGTACCCGGGAGAAGCTCCTCCTCCTCGCTCAAGTCATTATATTTCAGGATATTCTTCAAATAGAGGCCATACTGTGCCGCGATGCTTGAATATGTCTCCCCTTCCACGGACAGCACGTAAAGGACGCCGTTGCGGGAATACACCTCCCTGCTCAGGGAGAAATGGAACTCCTCGAACTCACTCTTGTCCACTTTCTTAGGTGCCTCGATCGCCAGCGGGGACTCCGGAATGCCTCCTGTCACTTCCGCTTTCCCCTTCTTGTCCTTCCGGGTCTTCCTGGATGCTTTCTTTTCGTGCGAAGGCTTATGGGCATGAGACTCGGTGGTGACGGTTCCGGAAGGCACTTCCGCAACGGCAGGCAGCTGGTCCTCTTCCACCGTGTCATATTCGTAAAGCTTGTAGTCCTCTATGTAGCGGATGAGTTTCTCCGGGTAGCTCGGATCCGTCGCGTATCCGGCTTTCTTGAGCCCGTAAGCCCAGGCCTTGTAGTCGGTCGTACTGAACTCGAACAGGAACTTGTATCGGTCGCGGTAGCGCAGGAAGTCGGAATGGTCGCGGAAAGACTCGGCCGCGGAATCATATACCCTGAAGCACTCGCCTTTCTCGTCATCGTCGTAAGCCATAGTCTTCCCCTCCCATCCCTTGTGGCATTTGATGCCGAAATGGTTGTTCCCTTCGGTAGCGAGCGGAGAGTTCCCGTATCGGGACTCCAGGATACCCTGGGCTAGGGTTATGCTGGCCGGCACACCGCTTCGGTACATCTCCCGCACGGCTGTCGGTGCCCAGTCGCGTACATATCGTTCAATATCAATATTCTGCGCGTTTGAGAACGCCACGCAGAAGAGAAATGCCATTATGGTTATCGCCTTTTTCATCCTCTGAAATCATTAAGAAATGTAAAATTATAAAAAATAATGGCATAATTTTTATTATTTCATTGAAAATTGTTGTTTTAACTATTGTATTACAATAATTTATTACTATTTTTGTGCCCTACGTTTTTGCTAACACTTCAACTGAACGAACTATTCAATTGAAGAAACTATTTATTCCGGTAAAATGAAGAAACACCTGTACGAACCTCCGGTAACGAAGGAGGTAACTCTTTTCTCTGCGCAGCAGCCAATCTGCGCATCTGATGTCCGTACTGGCGGACAGGACGTTCACGACCACATCATCGGTGAAGAGGACGATGATTGGGACTAATTCTATGGAGGACAAGAAAATGAAGAAGATTACATTAGCAATCCTTGCAATCGCATTCATCGCAGCGTTCAATTCCTGTAAAGAGGAAGAAGAAATCCAGACCCCGGAAGAGGATGACTGGGAGTACTTTGCACAGCAGTATGACAAGGACACCCCACGCACGCCTGGCTCATTCGTAATGTTCGGTGCCAACACCTA
>ONPI01000158.1 GCA_900319685.1 uncultured Bacteroidales bacterium | reverse complement strand
CTGTCCATCGACTATGAGGACGTGCTGAATGCCGATTCGTTCAGTAAGACGCTGCTTGTGGAGGACTAACGTATGAGACGGATTCTGTTGATTGCGGCCATGCTCAGCATGGGTGTCGCGGCCAGGGCTCAGGACAACTCCCACCGCGTAGGACTCGGTGCCGGGGTATCGTATCACCTTGCCGGGGGTGCAGTCCTTTTCTGGGAGTACGAGACACATTATCACAATGCATGGGAAGTCTTCGCGGAAGGCCAGATGACGGTTCCGCAGAACGGGCAACAGTTTGGTAATCTCGACAGGCGTTGGGGTCTCGGTGCGGCCTACAAACCTTGCGTTTACAGGGCGAGGAACCGCTACGGCTCCGCCCGTTTCGGCGTTTCGTTCGGAGCCTCCCCTTCTGACTTCCAGGCTGCCCTGCTTGCCGGATGGCAGCAGAGCTATGTCCTGCGGGGTGGATGGCAGTTCTACTGGCAGGCAGGCGCAAGCGTGACGCTCCCTAAATGGAAAGGTCTTTTCCACGCGGGTGCCGGGATAGGGATCAAGATGCCCGTCCGGATCCGATGATTATTGCACTGATCACTACCCTTCTGTTACTCTTCAGGAAACGCCATGGAAGAAAGTAAGGACCTTATCGTAGGATACAAGATCTTCAGGAGCCTCGTCTACGTCTCGCTCATCCTGGAGTTCTTCATCTATGCCGTCGACCCGGCCGTTTTGGATTTCTGGGGCGGCATCCTCATGGATATACACGGAAGGATGCGGCGCTGGTTCATATATGCCGACGGGAATCTCATCTGGAGCAAGGTCGCTACCCTGCTCCTTATCTGCATCACCTGCATCGGCACCAGGAACAAGAAGCAGCTGGAGTTCGATGCCCGCAGGATGGTCCTTTACCCACTGGTCGCGGGCCTTTTCATCGTGGTCCTGTCCGTCTGGCTCTTCTCTCACAGGATGTCCCCGAGGATCTACACCGTCTCCCTTAACTTGTGGCTCTATATGGCCGCGTCGGTGGTCGGTACGGTGCTCGTGCATATCGCCCTGGACAACATCTCCAAGTTCCTGAAGGAAGGCCTGCTGAAGGACAGGTTCAACTTCGAGAACGAGTCCTTCGTCCAGTGCGAGGAGAAGATCGAGAACCAGTACAGCGTCAATGTGCCGATGCGCTATTACTACAAGGGCAAGTTCCGTCACGGTTGGGTGAATATCGTGAACCCGTTCCGCGGGACCTGGGTTGTCGGTACGCCGGGCTCCGGTAAGACCTTCTCGATCATCGAGCCGTTCATCCGGCAGCACAGCGCCAAGGGCTTCGCGATGGTGGTCTATGACTATAAGTTCCCCACCCTCGCCCGGAAGCTTTATTATCATTATCGGCTCAACAAGCAACGCGGGAAAGTCCCGGCGGGCTGCCAGTTCAACGTCATCAATTTCGTGGATGTGGAGTACTCCAGGCGTGTGAACCCGATCCAGCTCAAGTACATCAACAACCTCGCGGCGGCCAGCGAGACGGCAGAGACCTTGCTGGACTCCCTTCAGAAGGGAAAGAAGGAAGGTGGTGGCGGATCGGACCAGTTCTTCCAGACATCAGCCGTGAACTTCCTCGCCGCCTGCATCTTCTTTTTCTGCAACTGGAACAAGATGCCCTATGACAAGGATGGCCATCCGTTGATCCCGGAATACGATACGGACCGTCAGACCGGACAGAGACGCCTCACGGGAAGGGTAAAGGGAGCGGACGGACTCTTCGTCGAACCCGCCTACTGGCTGGGTCAGTACTCCGACATGCCGCATATCCTGTCGTTCCTGAACCAGGACTACCAGACGATCTTCGACGTGCTCCAGACTGACCCGGAAGTGCTACCGCTTCTCGGACCGTTCCAGACGGCCTTGAAGAACAAGGCCATGGAACAGCTGGAAGGTATGATCGGCACGCTCCGAGTCTACACCAGCCGCCTCGCCACGAAGGAGTCTTACTGGATCTTCCACAAGGACGGGGACGACTTCGACCTGAAGGTAAGTGACCCGAAGAACCCGAGTTACCTTTTGATCGCCAACGATCCGGAGATGGAGAGCATCATCGGCGCGTTGAACGCCCTGATCCTGAACCGTCTCGTGACCAGGGTGAACACCGGCCAGGGCAAGAACATCCCGGTGAGCATCATCGTCGATGAGCTCCCTACCCTGTATTTCCATAAGATCGACCGACTCATCGGTACGGCCCGAAGCAACAAGGTCAGTGTGACCCTGGGATTCCAGGAACTGCCGCAGTTGGAGAGCGATTATGGCAAGGTGGGCATGCAGAAGGTAATCACAACCGTTGGTAATGTCGTCAGCGGTTCCGCGAGAGCCAAGGAGACTCTTGAGTGGCTCTCGAACGATATCTTCGGCAAGGTCGTCCAGTTGAAGAAAGGTGTCACCATCGACAGGGACCGCACGTCCATCAACCTGAATGAGAACATGGACAGTCTCGTTCCGGCCTCGAAGATCTCCGACATGCCGACGGGCTGGATCTGCGGGCAGACGGCCAGGGACTTCGTGAAGACCAAGACCGGTAAAGGAGGGAGCATGGATATCCAGAAGAGCGAAGAGTTCCAGACCTCGAAATTCTACTGCAAGACGGACTTCAATATGAAGGAAATCGCTGAGGAGGAGAAAAACTATACAGACCTGCCGAAGTTCTACACCTTCCCCTCAAAGGAAGCGAAAGAGCATATCCTCTATGAAAACTTTGTCCAGGTCAACCGCGAAGTCGACCAGATGTGCATCGATATCACCCAGTTTGCGAAGAAATAGGATTGATAAATGTATATTTCAATGGCTTTTATTCGGTTATTCTTCTGAACTGGATGAAACCACAATATGCTGTTCAGCAGTGACAGAGCTATATACGAAACCATTGACCTCTAACTGTTGGGTAACTTCGTCGTAGATTTCGTGTCTGTGTTTGTTATCCCTGATGGTTATGATCAGGCAGAATTCCTGGCTAATTGCCTCATCGTTCGACTCGTTGAGGTCTTCAATGAATTGCCGGTACAACCCTTCTATCTTAAGATACCACGACTTTGGAGCCTTAAGATGGTCTTCCTTTTTTCCTTGTGTAAGTTCCTCTAAATCAACGCACCATTTCTTGATAGGCTGAAACTTATCCCCATAATCAACAAGCATTCTTTCCGAGGCATATGGTGTTGTGGTATCTTCTTTTGCCTTACAACTATATAGCGAAGACCCTAGAAGATTCTTTCTTCCTTCAGCTCCGATCGGATTCTTGATATTCCTTTTTGTAATATCCCTCTGGGTCTTGTTGTCGTATGTGCCCATCATCACTTTTAGATTGGACTGGCAATACTCTGCTCCTTGAGATGCATTAAGAATTGGCTTACTGACAAGGGTTACGGTTAACTGTCCATAGTAATATCCATTCTCTATCATCGATTGGGGGAAAGGAAAGTCAAGAATCTCGATAAAGCGGCCTTTTTCAAGAGTGTCCTGAAGAATTAGGGTTGTCTCGTATTTATCATTGTACAGGATCATGTCGCTCGGTGCCGGTAGG
>ONPI01000004.1 GCA_900319685.1 uncultured Bacteroidales bacterium | reverse complement strand
AAAGCCATTGTCCAGCCTGGCGGATCCATCAGGGATGAAGATTCGATACGGAAATGCAACGAACTCGGCATCGCGATGCTGTTCACTGGAGAAAGACACTTCAAACATTAGCGGATATGGGAATCAATTCATTGCTGCCTTGGAAAAACAGCAACGTCGAGACAGACAAGAAGGCCTACGTCGAATTCCGTCGCAGGATGTCCGTCCTGTCTGATGCCAAAGTACTGGTAGTCGGAGGCGGAGGACGGGAACACGCTATCGTGGATGCTCTCTCCAAGTCCAGCCACGTCGGGAAGATCTATTGCGCTCCCGGCAATGCCGGCATCGCCAGCCAGGCTGAATGCATACCTATCAAGGATACTCAGATTGACGAACTGCTTAAGTTCGTGAAGGACAAGGGGATAGACCTCACCGTAGTAGGACCTGAAGCATCTCTTTCCAAAGGAATCGTGGATGTATTCACCGAAGCCGGAGAGCCTATATTCGGTCCAAGCAAGGCGGCTGCGATGATAGAGTCCAGCAAGGATTTCGCCAAGCGCCTGATGCAGAAATACGGAGTCCCGACGGCTGCCTACAAGACTTTTTCCGATTATTCCGAAGCTCTGGAATATGTTCGTAACGGTTCCTTCCCTGTGGTGCTCAAATACGACGGTCTTGCTGCGGGCAAGGGCGTCGTCATCCCGGAGACCTTGGAACAAGCGGAAGCTACCCTCAAGGATATGCTCCTGGACGACAAGTTCGGGAAGGGCAAGGTAGTGATCGAAGAATATATGACCGGCCCGGAGTTCTCGTTCCTTTGCTTCGTCTGCGGCGAGGAAGTATTCCCTATGGTCCTTTCCCAGGACCACAAGCGCGCATTCGATGGCGATAAGGGACCTAATACCGGAGGGATGGGCGCATATTCCCCGGTGCCGTTCATAACTGAAGAGGATTATGGATACGCCCTGGAAAAAATCATGAAACCGGTAGCCGCCGGCATGGTTGACGAGGGATGCCCGTTCAAAGGAGTGCTCTACGGCGGCCTTATGAAGACCCCGTCCGGAATCAAGGTGGTGGAGTTCAACTGCCGTTTCGGAGATCCGGAGACCGAGGTGGTGCTCCCGCGCCTTGAGACTGACATATTCGAGGTATTCTGCGCGATAGCTGAAGGTGGATCAGCCCCTGAATTGCCTGAGGGTACGATTGCGATGGAAGGCCTGACAGTTCCGGCTTCTATCCTCATGCCTGAACTCAAGTGGTCCGACAAGCCGGTCCTGGGCTTCGTGATGGCTTCAAAGGGATATCCGGGCTCGTATGAGAAAGGATTCGGGATAACTGGATTCGAGGAGGCTCTTGCAGATCCCCAGGTACGCATATACCACATGGGTACTTCCGAAGGAATGCGTACGGCCGGAGGCAGGGTCCTGATGGTCGTGGCTTCGGGCAGCGATTTGAGGGATGCAAGGGACAGGGCGCTAGCCGCAGTCGGAAAGATCCGCTGCGAGAACCTGTTCCATCGTACGGACATAGGACATTGGGTGTTATAGTAATGGTTTGCACCATAAGGGTGCTTGCTGCTTCGCAGCCCTGTACGGGTAAATGCATCCCTTATGGTGCAAACCATTATTGAAAAATTCAAAATAGGATTACGATGATTATCAGCGGAAAAGAACTTTCGGCAAAGCTCAAGGCCCAGATGGCCGAGCAGGTTGCGACCTTCCCGGAGAAATACGGAAGGGTCCCTCATCTGGTGGTGATACTGGTCGGTGACGACCCTGGCAGCCAGACGTATGTCAGGAACAAGGAGAGGGCCTGCGTTGCGGTAGGAATACGGAATACCACTATCAGGATGCCTGCCGACACTCCGGAACAGGAACTCCTGGACAAGATCGAGCAGTTGAATGCGGACGACTCCGTGGACGGCATCCTGGTCCAACTGCCTCTTCCGAAGCAGATCAGCGAGCCGAAAGTCATTGAGGCGATCGCCCAGTCCAAGGATGTGGACGGATTCCATCCTCTGAATACCGCAGCCCTCTGGCAGAAGCGGCCTAACGCTTCCTGCGTCGTTCCTTGCACCCCGGCCGGAATCATCCGCCTGCTTGATGCCGCGGAATATGGGATAGCCGGCAAGAATGCCGTCGTTATCGGAAGGAGCCAGATTGTCGGCCTGCCTATCGCCAAGCTTCTGCTGGACCGCAATGCCACCGTCACCATCTGTCATTCAAGGACTTCCGACTTGGCTTCATATACCAGGAACGCAGATATCCTGGTCGTCGCCATAGGCAGGGCGAAGTTCGTGACCGGAGATATGGTTAAGGAAGGTGCTGCCGTTATCGATGTAGGGATGGATCTGGACGAGGAAGGGAAACTCTGCGGGGACGTGGACTTCGATTCCGTAGCCCCTAAGGCATCCGTCATCACGCCGGTTCCCGGCGGCGTCGGCCCGATGACCATCTGCTGCCTTATGGAGAACACCATCAAATGCTTCCTGAACAAGATGTAATATTCGTAGAATGAGAAGAGACAGAATCATAGTATCGGTAGCGGTCATGTTCCTGCTGCTCGCAGGATCGGTGACCGCGAACGCCCAGCTGGTCAAGGGGAAGCATGGGTCGGAGGATTTCAAGATCGGGGTCGCGGGATTCTCGTACAGCAGGTTTGACATTGACCGGACGCTGGAGTATCTGTCTTCGATGGGAGTCAAGTATTTCTCTGTCAAGGACTGGTGGCTGCCTTTGGATTCCACGAAGGAGCAGATGGATGCCTTCAAGGCAAAATGTGCCTCCTACGGCGTTGAGGGCTATATTCTCGGACCTATATACATGAAATCCAAGGAAGAGGTTGACAGGGCTTTCGACTACGCTGCCCGCTACGGGTCGGAGGTGTTCATCGGAGTTCCGAACTATGAACTCATCGATTATGTGATTGCAAAGGTTGCGCAGACGGGCATCCGTGTGGCTATCCACACCCACGGACCTGACGGAGCTGCTTTCCCGAGCATCTACAAGATAATGGAGATGGTCAAGGATCCTTCCCTCGGGGTCGGATGCTGCCTGGATATGGGCCATTCCGTTCGCAGCGGGGAGGACATCGCCAAAATAGTCCGGAAGTACCACAAGTGGATATACGATATCCACATCAAAGACGAGACAGCCGCTTCGAAAGCCGGCCAGACTTGGGAGATGGGCAGGGGAGTGATAGACTTCCGTCCGATTGTCAAGGCTCTCAGGAAGGTTGGTTACAAGGGAGTTATATCTCTGGAATTCGAAAAGAACCCTGCTGACCCTCATTCCGGCGTCGCGGAATCCATCGGATACCTCCGTGGGATACTGGACGGCACAAAGTAACAAACATTGATATATCCATAATAAGAAAGGCGCGGCCAAGCGGCTGCGCCTTTCGGTTTTGCATCGGGAACCCTCTGTTAGAGTTCGTACATTTCGGCTTCGTATTCGTCCTTGCGGCCGACCAGGATATCCTGGAACTCTTTCTGGCCGGTTCCGGCCGGGATGAGGTGACCGCAGATGACGTTCTCCTTCAGGCCTTCGAGGTAGTCCACGCGACCGCGGATTGCGGCCTCGCTGAGTACCTTGGTGGTCTCCTGGAAGGAGGCGGCTGATATGAACGAATTGGTCCTGAGGGCTGCCCTGGTGATACCCTGGAGCACAAGCTTCGCGGTAGCCGGCTTGGCTTCGCGGACGGCCATCATCTTCATTCCCTGACGCTCGAGAGAGGAATTCTCGTTCCTCATGTCACGTGCGTTGACGATGTCTCCCATCATGTACTTCTGGGAATCGCCCGGGTCAAGCACATAGTACTTGCCGAAGATGTTGTCGTTGGCGTCCATGAACTCCCACTTGTCCACCAGTTCTTCCTGGAGGAACTCGGTATCGCCCGGATCCGTGATCTGGACCTTGCGCATCATCTGGCGTACGATGATCTCGAAATGCTTGTCGTTGATCTTCACACCCTGCAGACGGTAAACCGCCTGGACCTCGTTGACGATGTAGTCCTGGGCCTTGACAGGTCCGAGGATGTTGAGGATGTCGGTAGGAGAGGTGCCACCGTCGGACAGCTTGGTGCCGGCCTTGACGTAGTCGTTCTCCTGGACGAGGATCTGCTTGGTGAGCGGAACGAGATAGTGCATCTCCTTTCCGGATTTGTTCTTGACGACGATTTCGCGGTTGCCCCTCTTGACCTTGCCCATAAGTACCTCACCGTTGATTTCGGAGAGGATGGCAGGGGATGAAGGAGTCCTGGCCTCGAAGAGTTCGGTAACCCTAGGAAGACCTCCGGTGATATCGCTTGACTTGCCGATGGCGCGAGGGATCTTGATGATCACGTCTCCGACATTGACTGTGTCTCCGTTGTTCGGGATGATGTGGGCACCGACAGGAAGGTTGTACTGCCTGATCTGGTTGCCATCTGCATCGACGATGACGAGAGACGGGTTCCTGGTCCTGTCCTTGGACTCGATGATGACCTTGTCCTTGTTGACTGCCAGCTCGTCGGCGATTTCCTCACGGTAGGTGACACCTTCGATGAGGTTGTCGAACTGGACCTTACCTGCAGTCTCCACGATGGTGATGGCGTTGTACGGATCCCATTCGCAGAGGAGGTCTCCCTTCTTGATCTTGTCGCCGTCCTTGAAATACAGCTTGGAGCCGTAAGGGACGTCGTAGTGGGAGTAGGTAATGCCGGTGTTCTCGTCGATGATGCTGACTTCGGTCATACGGCTGACGACGATATCGACGCTCGTTCCGTCGGACTCGACCTTCTGGATGGTCCTGAGTTCCTCGAAGACCACCTTGCCGTCGTACTTGGATTCGATCGTGGAATCAGCGGTAGCGCTTCCGGCTACACCACCGACGTGGAAGGTACGCAGTGTAAGCTGTGTACCAGGCTCACCGATGGATTGTGCCGCGATGACGCCGACCACTTCTCCCTTCTCGACCATACGGCTGGTTGCGAGGTTGCGTCCGTAGCACTTTGCGCAGACACCCTTACGGGACTCGCAAGTGAGGACGGAACGGATTTCGACCTGCTCGATAGGGAGGCTGTCGATCAGTTCAGCGGTCGCTTCCCTGATTTCTTCGCCTGCCTTGATGATCAGTTCGCCCGTGAGAGGGTTGAAGATATCGTGTACAGATGTACGTCCGAGGATTCTCTCGCCGAGAGACTCGACGATTTCGTCCTTGTTCTTGATGGCCGTTGCGATAAGACCCCTGAGGGTACCGCAGTCTTCCTCGGTGATGATCACATCGTGGGATACATCGACGAGACGGCGGGTCAGGTAACCTGCGTCAGCTGTCTTGAGGGCGGTATCGGCCAGACCCTTACGGGCACCGTGGGTGGAGATGAAGTATTCGAGCACCGTCATTCCCTCCTTGAGGTTGGAAATGATCGGGTTCTCGATGATCTCAGCTCCTGCGGCGCCGGACTTCTGAGGCTTCGCCATAAGGCCACGCATACCGCACAGCTGCTTGATCTGCTGTGTTGAACCACGGGCACCGGAATCCAGCATCATGTACACAGGGTTGAAGCCCTGCTGGTCAGCAGAGATCTGCTTCTCGACGATGCCGGTAAGCTTGTTGTCGATGGTGGTCCAGAGGTCGATGACCTTGTTGTAGCGCTCGTTGTTGGTGATGAAACCCATCGAGTAGTTGGCCTTGACGCCTTCCACTTCCTTGTAGCCCTGTTCGATGAGGCTCGACTTCTCAGCCGGGACGATGACGTCGCCCAGGTTGAAGGAGATGCCTGCACGGAATGCCTGGTCGTAACCAAGGTTCTTGATGTCGTCGAGGAACTGTGCTGTCCTGGTGACACCGGTGTTCTTGATGACCTCGGTTATGATCTTCCTGAGGGCTTTCTTTCCAAGGACTTCGTTGACGTACGGAACTTCTTCCGGGACGTACTGGTTGACGATGATGCGGCCGGCAGTGGTCTCCACGATGTGCTCGCCCTTGGAGGCATCCTGCTTGTCGACAGGAAGCCTGACTCCAATCTTGGCGTGCATGTCGATAGCCTTCTCGTTGTAGGCTACGATGACCTCTTCAGGGCCGTAGAACGTCAGTCCTTCGCCTTTTGCTCCCGGCCTGATCTTGGTGATGTAGTACAGACCGAGCACCATATCCTGGGAAGGAACGGTGATAGGGGAGCCGTTGGCAGGGTTGAGGATGTTCTGGGATCCGAGCATCAGCAGCTGTGCCTCCATGATCGCGGCGTTGCCGAGAGGGAGGTGGACAGCCATCTGGTCACCGTCGAAGTCGGCGTTGAACGCCGTACATGCGAGCGGATGCAGCTGGATAGCCTTTCCTTCGATCATCCTTGGCTGGAAGGCCTGGATACCGAGCCTGTGGAGGGTAGGTGCACGGTTGAGGAGCACCGGATGGCCCTTCATTACGTTCTCCAGGATGTCCCAGATGACAGGGTCCTTCCTGTCCACGATCTTCTTGGCGGACTTGACAGTCTTGACGATACCTCTTTCGATGAGTTTGCGGATGATGAACGGCTTGTAGAGCTCGGCAGCCATGAACTTAGGCAGACCGCACTCGTGCATGTTCAGTTCCGGACCCACGACGATGACGGAACGGGCCGAATAGTCGACACGCTTTCCGAGGAGGTTCTGGCGGAAACGTCCCTGCTTTCCCTTGAGGGAATCGGACAGTGACTTGAGAGCCCTGTTGGACTCGCTCTTCACTGCGCTGGACTTCTTGGAGTTGTCGAACAGGGAATCGACGGCTTCCTGGAGCATACGCTTCTCGTTGCGGAGAATGACTTCCGGAGCCTTGATCTCGATGAGTTTCTTCAGACGGTTGTTCCTGATGATGACCCTTCTGTAGAGGTCGTTCAGGTCGGTCGTCGCGAAACGGCCTCCGTCAAGCGGAACGAGCGGACGGAGATCCGGCGGGATGACAGGGATAACCTTCATGATCATCCATTCCGGACGGTTGATGTCCTTGGACTCGAGGAACCACTTGACGACGCTCAGCCTCTTGAGGATCTCAGCCTTTCTCTGCTGGGATGTCTCGGTGAGCATCTTCTGGCGGAGATCCCTTGAGAGTTCGACCACGTTGGTATCCTTGAGCAAGTCGTAGATACCTTCGGCACCCATCTTGGCGACGAACTTGTTCGGATCGTCGTCAGGAAGGTTGTCGTTCTCAGGGAATCTTGCGAGCACGTCGAGATATTCGTCCTCGGAGAGGAGTTCCATCTTCTCGATGCCGCTCTGGCCAGGCCTGACAACAATGTATTTCTCGTAGTAGATCACGGATTCGAGCTTCTTGGCAGGAATGCCCAGAAGTGAGGAAATCTTGTTAGGCGCGCTCTTGAAGTACCAGATGTGGGCCACCGGGACTGTCAGGGCGATATGGCCCATCCTTTCCCTGCGGACTTTCTTCTCGGTGACTTCGACGCCGCACCTGTCGCAGACGATTCCGCGGTAGCGGATCCTCTTGTACTTTCCGCAATAGCACTCGTAGTCCTTTGTAGGTCCGAATATCTTCTCGCAGAAGAGACCGTCCCTCTCCGGCTTGTAGGTCCTGTAGTTGACCGTCTCCGGCTTGAGGACCTCTCCGCAAGACCTTGCAGAAATGTCTTCCGGTGATGCCAGGGAAATGCTGATCGTCGAGAAATTGCTCTTTACCTTATTTTCCTTATTGTTGAAAGTAGGCATATTCTGAAATTCCAATTATCTTGAATTAATCCAAAGTAACCTTGAGTCCGAGTCCTCTGAGCTCATGGAGCAGGACGTTGAGGGATTCCGGAATACCGGCGTTCGGCATAGGGTCGCCCTTTACGATAGCTTCATAAGTCTTCGAACGTCCGGTCACGTCGTCAGACTTGACCGTAAGGATCTCTTGGAGAGCATTTGCTGCACCGAAGGCCTCCAGTGCCCATACTTCCATCTCTCCGAACCTCTGGCCTCCGAACTGTGCCTTACCGCCGAGAGGCTGCTGGGTGATGAGTGAATATGGTCCGATGGAACGGGCGTGCATCTTGTCGTCGACCATGTGGCCGAGCTTGATCATGTAGATCACGCCGACAGTTGCTGGCTGGTCGAACCAGTCGCCGGTACCGCCGTCCCTGAGGTAGGTCTTGCCATACCTTGGAACACCGGCCTTGTCGGTGTAGTTGCAAATCTCGTCGATCGTTGCTCCGTCGAAGATAGGGGTGCTGAACTTGAGCCCGAGCCTGTAACCTGCCCATCCGAGCACGGTTTCATAGATCTGGCCGAGGTTCATACGGGAAGGCACGCCCAGAGGGTTCAGCACGATGTCCACAGGAGTTCCGTCCTCGAGGAACGGCATGTCTTCCTGGCGGACGATCTTGGCTACGATACCCTTGTTACCGTGCCGTCCGGCCATCTTGTCACCGACGGTGATCTTTCTCTTCTTGGCAATATAGACCTTTGCGAGCTGCATGACTCCGTTAGGGAGCTCGTCACCTACCTTGATCTTGTCCTGGAGCCTCTTGTTCTCGGCTTCGGCGACCTTGTAGGTGATGCAGTAATTGTTGATAAGGTCCTGGATGAGGGCATTGGTTCCCTTGTCCGAAGTCCACTTGCTGGAGTTGATATTCTTGAAATCGACTCCTTCAAGCAGCTTCGCGGTGATTTCCTTGCCCTTAGGGATGATTTCGACTCCGTAGAGGTCGCTGATTCCAGCGCTCTTCTTGCCCTTCACGAGGACGCAAAGCCTCTTGAAGAAGTCGGCGTGGAGCTTGGCAGCCTTCTTTTCGAAGTCTTCCTGGAGAGCCTCGATGCGAGCCTTCTGGTCGTTCTTGGCGCTCCTGCGGTTGCCTTCCTTGGAGGCCTTCGCGTAGAGGGCGGTCTTGATGACGGTGCCGCTCAGCGAAGGATTTGCCTTGAGGGAAGCATCCTTGACATCTCCGGCCTTGTCGCCGAATATGGCCTTCAGGAGTTTCTCTTCAGGAGAAGGATCACTCTCACCCTTTGGAGTGATCTTTCCGATCATGATGTCACCTGGCTCGACGTGAGCTCCGATCCTGATGATACCCTGCCTGTCGAGGTCCTTGGTGGCATCCTCGCTGACGTTAGGGATATCGGAAGTGAGCTCTTCCATTCCGCGCTTGGTGTCGCGGACTTCGGTCAGGTATTCATCGACATGGACTGAAGTGAGCACGTCCCACTTGACCATCTCCTCGGAAAGGACGATGGCATCCTCGTAGTTGTAACCCTTCCAAGGCATGAATGCCACCTTGAGGTTGCGGCCGAGCGCAAGCTCTCCGTCCTGGGTAGCGTAGCCTTCGGTGAGCACCTGTCCTGCCACCACCTTGTCGCCCTTGCGGACGATCGGCTTGAGGGTGACGGTCGTGCTCTGGTTGGTCCTACGGTAGATAGGGAGCGTATAGACAGTCTCTTCCGGAGCGAAGCTGACGAATCTCTCATCATCGGTCTGGTCATACTTGATCCTGATCTCCCTTGCATCGACGTAGGTGACTTCACCCTTGCGTTCTGCGATGAACTGGGTCCTGGAGTCCAGGCAGACCCTCTCTTCAAGGCCGGTTCCTACGATAGGAGCCTGCGGAGTGAGGAGCGGAACCGCCTGACGCATCATGTTTGCACCCATGAGCGCACGGTGAGCATCGTCGTGCTCGAGGAACGGAATCAGGGAAGCAGCGACGGAAGCCATCTGGTTAGGAGCGACGTCCATGTAGTCCACCTGCTCCTTGGAGACGACAGGGAAGTCCGCCTCGAGGCGGCACTGGATCCTGTCTTCCTTGATGGTACCGTCGTCTTCCATCTTGACCTTCGCGAGGGAGACGTATTTGTTCTCTTCCTCCTCGGCGGTCATGTAGTGCCATCCCTTGTCGGTCAGGTCAACCTTTCCGTTGTGGACATCGCGGTAAGGAGTCTCGATGAATCCAAGACCGTTGATCCTTGCATAGACGCAGAGGGAGGAGATAAGACCGATGTTAGGACCTTCAGGAGACTCGATAGGGCAGAGGCGTCCGTAATGGGTGTAGTGGACGTCTCGCACCTCGAATCCTGCCCTGTCCCTGGAAAGACCTCCAGGACCGAGAGCGGAGAGACGGCGCTTGTGCGTGATCTCCGCCAGCGGGTTGGTCTGGTCCATGAACTGGGACAGCTGGCTGGTGCCGAAGAAGGAATTGATGACTGAAGACAGAGTCTTCGCGTTGATCAGGTCGATCGGGTTGAACTGTTCGCTGTCGCGGACGTTCATCCTCTCGCGGATGGTCCTGGCCATCCTGGAGAGACCTACGCTGAACTGGTTGGCAAGCTGCTCGCCGACGGTGCGGACACGCCTGTTGCTCAGGTGGTCGATATCATCGACGGTAGCCTTTGAGTTGATCAGTTCGATCAGGTACTTGATGATGGCGATGATATCGCCCTTCTCGAGGACCCTGACCTCAGGATCTGTGCTCAGTCCGAGTTTCTTGTTCAGACGGAACCTACCTACGTTTCCGAGGTCGTACCTCTTCTCGGAGAAGAAGAGTTTGTCGATGACGTCCCTTGCGGTAGCCTCATCAGGCGGTTCGGAATTGCGGAGCTGCTTGTAGATGTAGTTGACAGCTTCGATCTCCGTGTTGGTAGGATCCTTCTGGAGAGTGTTGAATATGATAGCATATTCATTGGAGTTCGTCTCATCCTTCTGGAGGAGGATGGTCTTGACATCGGTGTCGGAGATCTTCTCGATCGTGTCGTCGTCGAGGATCTCGCCTCTTTCCACGATAGGGATGGTCCTTTCGATAGGGATGACTTCACCGGTGTCCTCGTCTTCGAAGTCTTCGGTCCAGGTCTTCAGAACCTTGGCTGCAAGCTTGCGGCCCTTGTTCTCCTCGAGATTCTTCTTGTTGACCTTGATCTCGTCGGCAAGACCGAATATGTCGATGATGTCTTTGTCCGAGTTGTAACCGATCGCGCGGAGAAGGGTTGTCACAGGCAACTTCTTCTTGCGGTCGATATATGCGTACATCACGTTGTTGATGTCCGTCGCGAATTCAATCCAGGAACCCTTGAACGGGATGATCCTGGCTGAATACAGCTTGGTACCGTTGGCGTGCATGCTCTGGTCGAAGAATACGCCAGGGGAGCGGTGCAGCTGCGATACTATGATTCTTTCCGATCCGTTGATTACGAATGTGCCGGCAGGCGTCATGTACGGGATATTGCCGAGATACACATCCTGGACCCTGGTATCGAAGTCCTCGTGCTCTGGATCGGTGCACGAAAGGCGGAGTTTTGCCTTCAGAGGAACATTGTATGTAAGTCCTCTTTCAAGACATTCGTCGATCGAATACTGAGGAGGGTCGATGAAGTAGTCAATGAACTCCAGCTTGTAGTTGTTCCTCGTATCTTCGATCGGGAATATTTCCTGAAACACCTGGAAAAGACCTTCGTCCTTCCTGTTTTCCGGCGTCGTCTCCAACTGGAAGAAATCCTTGAAAGATTTCAACTGAACTTCCAGAAGGTCAGGATATTCCAGAATTTTAGAGGTAGCGAACATTATTCGCTTATTGTTAGTCTTTTTTGACATGTTCTGCCTTTAGGAAATGGAGAAAAACTTAATACGACAAAAAGGTTTAGAGCCTGAAAAGACTCTAAACCTGTTGATTTTCCCGCCAGGGGAGAAGCTGAGTTATTTAATCTCAACTTCAGCGCCTGCCTCTTCGAGGGCAGCCTTGAGTTGTTCAGCCTCAGCCTTTGAGACCTTCTCCTTGACAGCCTTAGGAGCGCCGTCAACGAGATCCTTAGCTTCCTTCAGACCAAGGGCGAGAGCTTCCTTGACGGCCTTGATGACCTGGAGCTTAGCCTGACCTGCGGAGGTGAGGATAACATCAAATTCGGTCTGCTCAGCAGGAGCAGCCTCAGCTGCAGCTGCAGGACCTGCTACTGCCACTGCTGCGGCTGCAGGCTCGATACCATACTCTTCCTTGAGAACCTTTGCGAGTTCCTGAACGTCTTTTACAGTCAAGTTAACCAACTCTTCTGCAAGTGCTTTTACATCTGCCATAATTGATTTTTATTAAATTGTTTATTGTTATTATTTTGCTTCTTTTTCCGAGAGTGTCTTGACAAGTCCGGCGATAGTCTGGCCGCCACCATTCTGGAGAGCGGAGATGACATTGCGCATAGGAGACTGGAGGAGAGAAATGATATCTCCGATGAGTTCTTCCTTGGACTTGATAGCGCAGAGTTCATCGATCTTGTCTGCACCGACGAATGCGCATTCCTGTACGTAAGCACCCTTGAGCTCAGGCTTGCCGCCAAGTTTCTTCTGGAGGTCCTTGATGAGCTTTGCAGGAGCGTTAGGAGTCTCGGTGTACATAATCGCCGTGTTGCCGGTGAAGATAGGGAGGAGCTGGTTGATTTCCTCATTCTCAAGGCCCTTGAGTACGTGCTTGAACAGAGTGTTCTTCACGACGGTGAGCTTGATACCTTTCTCGAAGCACTCGCGACGGAGTTTTACGGTGTCTTCCGCATTCAGACCTTCTATGTTGGTCACATAGAAGTTAGGATACTGCTTCAGCTGCGCTGAGATGCTTTCAATAACCTGATCTTTCAATTCTTTCTTCATAACGTGATAGGTTTTTTATTCAGCGCTGCCGCTAGTGAATGCTTTGACATCGATCTTGAGACCCGGGCTCATGGTTGTGCAGATGGCAGCACCCTTGAGATAGGTGCCCTTGAGAGCCTGAGGCTTGAGCTTGAGGATCTCGTTGAGGAGAGCGGTGGCGTTCTCGCAGATCTGCTGCGGAGTGAACGAAACCTTGCCGATAGCTGCGTGTATGATACCGGTCTTGTCGACCTTGAAATCGATCTTACCTGCCTTGACGTCCTTGACAGCGTTTCCTACTTCCATGGTAACGGTACCTGTCTTAGGGTTAGGCATGAGGCCTCTAGGACCGAGGATACGACCCAGTGCACCTACCTTTGCCATTACGGAAGGGGTGCAGATGATGACGTCGACATCAGTCCATCCTGCCTTGATCTTCTCGATATACTCATCGAGTCCGACATAGTCGGCGCCTGCGTTCTTGGCCTCGGTCTCCTTGTCAGGAGTACAGAGCACGAGGACCCTGACGACCTTACCCGTTCCGTGAGGAAGGGTGACGACGCCACGGATCATCTGGTTGGCCTTGCGAGGGTCCACACCAAGGTTCGCGGACAGTTCAACAGATGCATCGAACTTCGTGTAGGTGATGTCCTTCAGAATTTCACAGGCCTGTGCAAGAGTGTAATGCTTTGAAGAGTCGTACTTTTCTGCGACTGCCTTCTGGTTCTTTGTAATTCTACCCATTTTGCGTGTGAAATTTAAAGGTTCTCAGGAAATTCTCCGGTGACTCTGATACCCATGCTCCTTGCTGTTCCGGCAACCATTTTCATTGCGGAAGCAAGAGTGAAGGCATTGAGGTCTGGCATCTTGCCTTCGGCGATCGTCCTTACCTGGTCCCAGGTGATGGATGCGACCTTCCTTCTGTTAGGTTCTCCCGAACCCTTCTGGACCTTGGCTGCTTCCTTGATGGAAATGGCCACAGGTGGCTGCTTGACCTCGAACGAGAAGGACTTGTCCGAATAAACGGTGATGACTACAGGCAGGATCTTGCCTGCGGCGCCCTGCGTCGCGGCATTGAACTGCTTGCAGAAGTCCATAATGTTCAAGCCTTTGGAACCGAGTGCCGGTCCTACCGGAGGTGCTGGATTAGCGGCTCCTGCTTTGATCTGGAGCTTGATGAATCCGGTAACTTCTTTTGCCATAATTGATTGTTATTCTTTTGTTACTTGAGTAAAGCTGAGTTCCAGCAGGGTCTTCCTGCCGAAAATCACAACTATCACCTTGAGCTTGCTTCGGTCTTCTTCGATAGCATCAACGGTTCCGCTGAAACCGCTGAACGGACCGTCGGTGATCTTCACAGATTCACCGATTTCGAAATTGACTTCCGTTTCTGCAGGACTTTCCGCATTGTAATCCTGATTACCAAGGATGAACTGAGCCTCCTCGTCACGAATCGGCACAGGGACCCTTTCGGTGAGAGATCCGTTAGTCCTCTTTTCAGTAAGGAAACCGGACATTCCAGGAACATCGTTGCGGATGATGAACTCGAGTTCCGGTGAAAGGGTGGCCTGAATCAAGACATAGCCAGGATAAAGCAGTCTCTCGACTACCTTCCTCTTGCCGTTCTTGGTTACGATCTCACGCTTTACCGGGACGAGGACTTGCGCAACCTGGTCCTGGAGCTTGAACCGCTCTATTTCTTTTTCAAGATACTCTGCGGCCTTCTTTTCCTTGCTTCCTGCTGTCCTAAGGACATACCATTTCATGTCACCCATAGTAATCGCGAAAATTACAATGTGTAAATAAGTGTCATAAGATGCTCGAAAACGAAGTCGATTACGAAGAGTACCAACGCAAGGATCACTGTAGCGACCATTACCAGCAGGGCAGAGCTCTGAAGCTTGTCCCAGGTTGGCCAAGTGACCTTCTTGGTGAGTTCCACGTAGGACTCTTTGCAATAGTTAATGAACTTTCTCATCTTTGCATTTAATGGACCTCGTAATTTGGAAGCGTATACGATGTCTGTTAAACAATTACCAAATCGTAACCTTTGATATTAGCAGGGGAAGCAGGATTCGAACCCACATCGACGGTTTTGGAGACCGCTGAACTACCCTTGTTCTATTCCCCTGGAAAGCGGGACCTTTCAGTCCCGCCGGATTTCCAATCGAGAAAAATTACTCGATAACCTTGATGACCTGTCCTGCACCAACTGTGCGGCCACCCTCACGGATAGCGAACTGCTGTCCCTCGTTCAGAGCAACAGGAGTGATGATGTTGACAGTGATCTCGACGTTGTCGCCTGGCATAACCATCTCGACACCTTCAGGAAGGGTGATCTCGCCGGTAACGTCAAGAGTCCTGATGAAGAACTGAGGACGATAGTGGTTGTGGAATGGAGTGTGACGTCCACCCTCTTCCTTCTTAAGGACGTAGATCTGAGCCTTGAAAACGGTGTGAGGAGTGATGGAACCTGGCTTTGCCACGACCTCGCCTCTCTTGACTTCCTTCTTGTCGATACCACGGAGGAGGAGACCTACGTTGTCACCGGCCTCACCCTGGTCGAGGAGCTTGCGGAACATCTCAACACCGGTAACGGTGGTGCTCCTAGGCTCATCGCCGAAGCCAACGAGTTCGACAGGATCGCCGACGTGGATGGTACCAGCCTCGATACGGCCGGTAACGACGGTACCACGACCGGTGATGGAGAAGATGTCCTCGATAGGCATGAGGAACGGCTTCTCATTCTGACGTGGAGGAAGCGGAATGTAAGCGTCGACTGCGTCCATGAGTTCCATGACCTTGTCTTCCCACACCTTCTCACCGTTGAGAGCACCAAGTGCTGAACCGCGGATGATAGGGCAGTCCTCATCGAACTTGTAGAATGCGAGCAGGTCGCGGATCTCCATCTCAACGAGGTCAAGCATCTCAGGATCATCAACAAGGTCAACCTTGTTCATGAAGACGAGGATCTTAGGAACGTTTACCTGACGGGCAAGCAGGATGTGCTCACGGGTCTGAGGCATAGGACCGTCGGTAGATGCGACAACGAGGATAGCGCCATCCATCTGGGCAGCACCGGTAACCATGTTCTTAACGTAGTCAGCGTGGCCTGGGCAGTCTACGTGTGCATAGTGACGGTTAGCTGTTTCGTACTCAACGTGAGCAGAGTTGATGGTGATACCACGCTCCTTCTCTTCAGGAGCATTGTCGATCTGGTCGAAGGACTTTACTTTGTCAGCGTTACCAGCGACTCTCTCAGCGAGAACCTTGGTGATAGCGGCAGTCAAAGTGGTCTTACCGTGGTCAACGTGGCCAATTGTACCGATGTTGACATGCGGTTTGGTTCTTTGGAATGTTTCTTTTGCCATAATATTATGAATATAAAGTGTTAACTAATCTATTATACGCAATTTGAGCCGGTGATGGGATTTGAACTCATGACCTCATCCTTACCAAGGATGCGCTCTACCCCTGAGCTACACCGGCTTATTATGGAGCGGAAGACGAGGTTCGAACTCGCGACCCTCAGCTTGGAAGGCTGATGCTCTACCAACTGAGCTACTTCCGCTTTTCTTGTGTGGGAGGAGGTGGACTCGAACCACCGAACCCGAAGGAGCGGATTTACAGTCCGCCGCAATTGCCGCTATGCGATCCTCCCAAAACGTCTCTCCGAAATACCAGAGGCTTTGTGTGAGCCGAAAGAGGGATTCGAACCCACGACCCCGAGATTACAAATCACGTGCTCTGGCCAACTGAGCTATTTCGGCGTTATTTCAAAGACCCTTTTGCAAAAGGGATTGCAAAGATAGGTATAAATTCGGATTCGCCAAAAAATTTTCAATTATTTTTGAATAACCCGTCGAGGGTCTTGAATATGCTTCCGGCGTCCAGTCCGCATTCTTCTCTCTGGCTGTCCACGGTCCCCTGTCCAATGAACCTGTCGGGAGTCCCGAAACCCTTGACGGCAACGTCCAGACCATTTGAGGCGGCATATTCACAGACCTCGCTGTACAGGCCTCCGCGGAGGCTTCCGTCTTCCAGGGTGATGACCTGCCTGAAACGGGAAATCTCTGAAAGCATCTGCGGGTCGAGCGGCTTGAGGAACCTGACATTGTAAAGGGCGGGGGTCTTTCCGCTCTCTTCCTTCAGCCTTGATGCCGCCTCGAAGGCCCTGTTCGCCACCGGCCCCAGGGCAAGGACTGCGACCTCCTCGCCGTCCATGAGCTTTTCGCACTTGCCGATGTCGATCGTGTCGACCGGATCCGTCTTCCAGGACGTGCCTTCTCCCATTCCCCTCGGATACCTTATAATATATGGCCCTTCAGTGATCTCCAGTCCTTTCCAGAGCATCCGCTTGAATTCGGTTTCATCCTTCGGAGCGGCTATCACCGTGTTCGGGATACTCCGCATCGCCGCCAGGTCAAACACGCCATGGTGGGTGGCACCGTCCTCTCCGACGAGTCCCGCCCTGTCGAAGCAGAACACCACCGGAAGATGCTGGAGAGCTACGTCATGGACGATCTCGTCGTATGCCCTCTGGGCGAATGATGAATAAATGACGCAATATGGCTTCAAACCTCCCGCGGCCAGACCAGCGGCGAATGTGGCTGCGTGCTCTTCGGCTATCCCTACATCGTAGAACCTGTCCGGGAACAGTTCCTTGAATTTCGACATGCCGCTCCCGGTGGCCATCGCAGGAGTGATTCCGACGACCTTCGGGTCGGCGGCGGCAAGGTCGCACAGGACTTCTCCGAATACATCCTGGTAACGGGCGGCCTTGTATTCCTTGGCGGGCCTCACACCGGTGCCGGCATCGAATACTCCCGGAGCGTGCCAGGTCGTAGGGTCGGCCTCCGCCGGCGCATAGCCTTTCCCCTTAACCGTATAAGCGTGGAGCAGTTTCGGTCCAGGGATGCTCTTAAGCCTTTGCAAGGTATTGACTACCTGATGGATATCGTTTCCGTCAATCGGGCCGAAATACCTGAATCCAAAGGCTTCGAAAAGGTCTCCTCCGGACCGGTTGACGAGTCCGGACTTTGCCTGCCTGACGGCCCGCTGGACCCAGTTCCTGAACTTTCCGGCACCGAGTTTGTCCCAGACGTGCGTCTTGAGCTTGTTGTACGCCGGGTCGGTGGTCATCTTCAGGAGATAGGTGTGGAGTGCACCCTTGTTCCCGTCGATAGCCATCTCATTGTCATTCAGTACTACCAGGATGTCGTCTCCGCTTTCTCCGGCATTGTTGAGCCCTTCCAGCGCGAGTCCGCCTGTCATCGCTCCGTCACCTATCATGGCGACCACCTTGTTACCCTTGCCGGACAGCCTTGCTGCCTCCGCCAGGCCGAGAGCCGCGGAGACGGAGGTCGAAGCGTGCCCGGTTCCGAACGCATCGTACGGACTTTCATCCCTGTTAGGGAATCCACTCAGGCCGCCGCGTTTCCGGTTGTTCCGGAAGGCTTCTTTCCTGCCTGTGAGAATCTTGTGCGCGTAGGCCTGGTGCCCGACATCGAATACGAGCTTGTCGTCAGGAGTGTCGAATACGTAGTGCAGGCCGGTAATGAGTTCCACTGCACCGAGGCTTGAAGCCAGGTGGCCGGGATTACGGGAGCAGCATTCGACGATATATTCCCGGATCTCCTTGCAGAGGTCCGGAAGCTGTTCCTCGCCGAGTTTCCTCAGGTCAGAGGGAGAATTGACATTGTCCAGGATCATCGGTGCGAAGGTACTGCTTTTTTCTGAATTGATACAATTTTATTAAATTAGCAGTTTGATTCGGATATATTCGGAAACAATTGGATAAACTATAGACAGTAATGGCAGAAAAATTACACAAATTGATGAACGATTCACCTCTGGCGAGGTGGACCGTCCTTATCCTCGTGGCGCTGATGATGTTCTTCGCCTATATGTTCGTGGACGTGATGTCCCCGCTGAAGTCACTGGTGGAGAGCAATCTCGGGTGGAACAGCAGCGTGTTCGGAACATATGCGGCATCGGAGTACATCCTCAATGTCTGCGGTTTCCTCATCATCGCAGGTGTGATTCTGGACAAGCTTGGAGTAAGGTTCTCAGGCGTCCTGTCCGCGGCAATCATGGTCCTGGGTGCGGCTATCAAATTCATCGGAGTGAGCGACTGGTTCACCACTACCTCGCTTTACCAGTGGCTCGGAACCTGGTGGGTTGACATGCCTGCCAGCGCGAAGATGGCTTCCCTCGGATTCATGATCTTCGGATGCGGCTGCGAGATGGAAGGTACCAATGTCTCCAAGATCCTGGCCAAGTGGTTCAAGGGTAAGGAGATGGCTCTTGCGATGGGCCTCGAGATGGCTATCGCCAGGCTCGGTGTCTTCGCAGTGATGTGGATATCTCCGATCATAGCCAACAAGTTCGGAGGATCGGTCGTGGCCCCGCTCGGATTCTGCGGCGCCCTTCTCGTCATAGGCCTCATCAACTTCATCATCTTCGGGGTGATGGATACCAAGTTCGACAAGGACCTTGTCGCTGCCGGACTCGCGACGGAAGAGAAATCCCCTGAGGACGAATTCCATGTGAGCGACCTGGGAGCCATATTCAAGAGTAAGATGTTCTGGATCGTGGCGATGCTCTGCGTCCTGTATTACAGCGCTATCTTCCCGTTCCAGAGGTATGCTACCAACTTCCTGGAGGAGACCCTCCTGATCGATGCGGCTTCCGCTGCACGCATGTTCAGCTGCTTCCCGATCCTGGCGATGTGCCTTACTCCTTTCCTGGGAATATTCCTGGACAGGAAGGGCAAGGGTGCGACCATGCTGATGATAGGTTCCGTCATAATGATCGTGTGCCACCTGTGCTTCGCATTCGTGCTTCCGGCCTTCCCTCACAAATGGCTGGCACTCCTGCTGATCGTGGTGCTCGGGGTCAGCTTCTCGCTGGTTCCTGCAGCATTGTGGCCGTCTGTGCCGAAGATCATCGACGAAAAGATCCTCGGTTCGGCTTACTGCCTGATATTCTGGGTACAGAACATCGGACTCTGCTTCGTACCGAAGATCATCGGTTCCCTCAGGCAGTCCACTGGTGGCTATCTTATTCCGATGATAGTGTTCTCCAGCTTCGGTATCCTGGCATTCATCTTCAGCATCATGCTGAAGGCCGAGGACAAGAAGAAGGGTTACGGACTCGAACTTCCTAATATCCGCAAATAGTTTTGGAAAAGGCGCTTAAGAAATATTCCTGCTGGATCGTCCTGGCATGCCTGGTGGTACCGATGTTCGCATCGTACTACTTCGACGACATGTTCAGCACCCTGTCCCATCTGTTCGAGCATCCGGAGATGCTCCAGCTCGGATGGAACTCGGCTGATTACGGTTTCTATACCAGCGGCTATTCCACCCTCTGCATATTCGGTGGACTGATCGTCTGCGGAATGCTCCTTGACAAATGGGGCGTCCGCGTCACGGGGTCCATATTCGTAGGAATGATGGCTGGAGGTGCCGCGCTCGTGGCTTGGGCCATCACTTCCGGGATGGCTCCGAAGGCTTCCCTGACGGTAGCCTATGTCGGTTGCATGCTGTTCGGCCTCGGAAGTGAAATAGCCGGGGTAGCAGTGACCAGGTCCATAGCCAAATGGTTCAAAGGTAGGAATATAGCCCTGGCGATGGGACTCCAGCTGGCGATTGCCAGGCTGGGTACCCTGTTCGCTTTCGTGATGTCACCTCGCCTGGTGGCTGCGAAGGTTTCGGGAGAGATCTATACTCTCGCCGAGACTGCCCGTCCGGCGTTCCTGGGTCTGTTCCTGATGATGGTCGGAATCATCCTCTGGGCGTTGTTCGTGGCACTGGACGCCAGGTTCGACAAGCAGCGGGGGCTCAAGGATTCCGTAGAGACGGCGGAAAACGAGAAGTTCCGTTTCTCCGACGTGCTCGGCCTGCTCAAGAACAAGCAGTTCATCTTCATTGCCTTGCTCTGCGTATTCTTCTACAGCAGCATAATAGCCTTCAAGAAGTTCGCGACAGCTATCCTGATCCCGCGTTTCGACGTTCCGGTCGATGCGGCCAAATGGATGGTTTCGGTGCTTCCTTTCTCGACGGTGGTTTTCGCTCCTCTGTTCGGAATGCTGGTGGATAAGGCGGGGAAGGGTACAAGGTGGATGATCCTGGGCGCGATACTCGCGTTCGCCGCCCATCTCCTGCTGGCATTCGCGCCGAAGGGGGTGCCGTTCTACGGCTACCTCAGCATGATATTCCTGGGATTCGGGTATTCCCTGGTCCCGGCTGCGATGTGGCCTTCGGTGCCGAAGATCGTTCCGGACAAGGTGCTCGGCACGGCATATTCGCTGGTGTACTGGGTGCAGAACCTCGGCCTGATGTCCTTCAAGATGTTCGCCGGGAACATCCTGGCAGGTGAGGCTCAAGGCTCCGAGGCGGCGGGTGCTGTGAAGGTTGAGATCATGTTCATATGCGTATGCATAGCCTCTCTGGTCCTTGCCTATGCCTTGAAGGTCTCATCCGTAAGGCATCCGGAATTTAAACTTGACGCTCCGTCGTCTGAATGATATTGATTATGAAACGATTGCTCTCTTTGGCCATCATCCTCGCGGCTTTCGTCGGATGCGGCAGGAAGGCGGAAGATGTCCGCCCGGCAGACGTGATATTCGACACTGATGCCAACAACGAGCTGGACGACCAGCACGCCATCGCATATCTTCTCCTGAACCGAGACGCTTTCAACGTGCTCGGAATCACCACCAATGCTACGAGGGTCGGAGGACCCGCGGCCGAACACAGCCTTGAAGCCCGCAGGGTGCTAGGACTGATCGGAAAGGCAGGGGAAGGAGTTCAGGTCATCGACGGAGCGACAGGGAACTTCCTCGATATCAAAGACAGTCTCGGGAACGATGTCTATGACGGCTGCGAGGCCGTGGATTTCATCATCGGGAAGGCTGAAGCCTACAGTCCGGAGAATCCACTGACCCTCATAGCCGTAGGCAAACTTACCAATGTCGCCCTTGCATTACGGAAGGCCCCCGGAATCGCCGGGAACATCCGTCTGGTCTGGCTTGGTTCCAACTATCCTCAGCCGGGCGAGTACAATATGGAAAACGATATCCCGGCGATGAACTATGTCCTCGACACTGACATCCCAATGGAGATAGTGACCGTCCTGGGCAAGGAAGGTCGCGGAACCGACTATGTCAGGGTGACCCTGGATTTTGTCCATGAGAACTTCGCCGGCCTCGGACCTCATGTGGACACTCCTGTCGAGGGCCGCCACGGAGGAGAGTTCAGCTGCTTCGGCGACTATGCGATCGACCTTTTCGAGCATATCAACCTCAAGGGACCGGAGAAGACCAGGGCGTTGTACGACATGGCTGCCGTCGCGATCGTGAAGAACCCGAAGTGGGCCGTCCCGTACGAGATTCCTGCTCCGGAATATGTTGAGGGCAAATGGGTTGCCCGAGACGATAATCCTCGGAAGGTCACGGTCTGGGACGACTTCTCGAAGGACGGGATAGTGAAAGATTTCATCGAAACCCTCAAAGCTGCAGAATAGAGTATGGATCTTGAGTTCTTTCTGGAGATACTTGGTACCTGCTCCACATCGGGGGAGGAAAGACGCCTTGCGGAGTTCCTCGAGGAACGCCTGCCGGTTCCCGGATGCACAGTGATAGAGCACGAAGTGGGCGACGGCACCATCAACGTGATGCTGGACTGGTCCGGCACCGGTAAGCCGTCGTTCGTGTTCTGTACCCATATGGACACGGTGCCGCCTTTCATCAAACCTTCGGTGGTCTGTGTCCGCAAGGGAGAGATCCTGCCTGACGGCAGGGTCGCCCTCGATGACGATACCATGATCACGGGAAGGGGAAGCTGCGATGCCAAGGGCCAGCTCTTCACTATGTACAATGCATGTCTGAGGCTGCAGAAAGAGGGATATACCGATTTCGGACTTCTCCTGCTCGCAGGCGAAGAGACCGGATCCCACGGGGCCATCGCCTGGACCAGGGACTGCGAAGGCGGCGATTTCGTCCTGGTGGGCGAACCGACCGACAATTGCCTGGTCAGTGCCAGCAAGGGTACCAAGGCTTTCGAGATAACCCTCAAGGGCAGGCCTTGCCATTCCGGTTATCCTGAATACGGATCCAGCGCAGTGGACAAGTTCGTGGACTTCATCAACGCTCTGCGCGCTATGGAACTGCCTGACGACCCGGTCCTCGGACCGACCACCTGGAACGTGGGAGACCTCCTGAGCGGCAATCCGCAGAACGTCCTCAGCCCTGAGACCAGGTTCAGGATCTATTTCAGGACGACTTTCGCCACCGATGCCATCATCCAGGACAAGCTTGTGAGCATATGCCCTCCAGGCACCATCGTCCAGGCTTTCGGAGGCGACGTTCCTCTCCATTATTACAGCGACGTCGAGGGTATCGAGTCCAAGACGGCATCATTCGGAAGCGACGCCCCGCGCCTGGAGTATTTCAAGACCAAGGCGATCTGCGGTCCCGGTTCCATACTCACAGCCCATACGGATGAGGAATATATCCTCGTATCCGACATGAGGGAGGCGCTGGAGAATGACATTAGGATATTCAAGACATTCAATAAAACGAACTCACGATGATAGTAATGAAATTCGGCGGTACGTCCGTCCAGGACGAGGAAGCCATCGGAAGGGTGATCTCCATAGTCAGGAGCAGGCTTTCCGAAAAACCTCTCGTGGTGGTATCCGCCCTCGCAAGGGTCACCAGGCTGCTGTGCGCGGTCGCTGACGAAGCCGGGCAGCAGAACGAGGAAAAGGTCCGGGAACTGCTTGCCCAGCTCCGGGAAAGGCATTTCTCCCTGGCCGCCAACCTTCTCTCCGGCAGTCCGGAACTGCTCGGGGAATGCAACCGCGACATCGAAACCCTGATAAGCGGAGTCGCGAATTTCGTAGGAGGAGTATGCCAGATCGGCGAGCTGTCTCCCCGCAGTGAAGCCAGGATAATCTCCGTCGGAGAGCTGCTTTCTTCCACAATCATCAGCTATGCATTCAATGCCAGCGGAATCACCTGCCATTGGATCGACGCCAGGAGGATGATCACGACTGACGACAACTATCTCAGCGCCAGGCCTGACTTGCAGGTCACGGAAGCCAATGTCAAGAGGATAGTGGGTATGGAATCCAGAGGCACGGACCTGATGATAACCCAGGGATTCGTTGCTTCGACAGGGAAGGGAGCCACCACGGTCCTGGGATTCGAAGGCTCGGACTATTCGGCTGCGATCTTCGGAATGGCCCTGAATGCTGAAAGGGTGGAGATATGGACCGATGTGGACGGGATCAGGACGGCTGACCCGAGGGTTATCCATGACACCAGGAAGATTGATGTGATATCCTACGAGGAAGCCGCGGAAATGGCGGCGATGGGAGCCAGGGTCCTTCATCCTCTCACGATCGAACCTGCCCGGAAGAGGAATATCCCTATCCGGGTGCTCAATTCCAGCAACCCTTCCTGTGAGGGCTCCCTGGTGGTCAGGAGCGATGAGGCTCCGGACGGGCCGAAGTCCGTGGCATTCAGGGACGGGATCCTGTTCATCAGGATTGCTTCAGACAAACTCGAAGGGGTCTGCAGTATGCTTGGAAAGGTTTCCGGGGCTTTGTTCGCGAGGCGTATTCCCGTCACCATGGCCAAGGCTACGGAATCGGAAGTCTATCTCGTGATCCCTGAAGAGTGGGACGGGCTGGAGGATGCGTTGGATGAGATCGCAGCCTGGGCGTCGGTCACGGTTTACCGCGACAAGGCGTTCATTTCCGTAGTAGGACGCAACATAACATCATCCGAGGGTCTAGGCGACAAGGTGATCAGCGTTGCCGGCAAGGTGCACCTGGCCGATGTAGGCGCAAACCTTATGAGCGAGAGCTTCGTGATCGACAGGGAAAGGCTCCAGCCTACGCTGGAAGCCGTTCATGGTTTCATATTCAAAGACAGCTAGTGATGAAAGTCGTTATCTCGGGTTACGGCCGCATGGGCCATATGGTGGAAGCGGCGCTGAAGGAAAAGGGTATCGAGTGTGCCGGTGCAAGCGAGGATATCGCTTCGTTCGACAAGGAACTGGCCAAGGAGTGCGTGTGCATAGATTTTACCTGGCCTGATGCCTTCCGGGCCAACTACAAGGTCCTTGCGGAGAATTTCAAGGCTGTGGTCGTGGGAACGACCGGCTGGAACGACATCAAGGACGAGGTGACCGGATATTTCGAGAAATGCGGGACTCCGATGATATTCTCTTCCAATTTCTCGGTTGGGGTCAACGTGCTCACCGCCGCTGTCGAGGTTATCTCGAAGTCTCTGGCGAAGGCCGGAGGGTATGCGCCGTATATCGTGGAGAAGCATCACATCCACAAGCTGGATGCTCCGAGCGGCACTGCCAAATCACTGGCCGAGGTGGTCGAAAGCCAGATGGGCATGAGCCCTGACGTAGCTTCAGTACGGGTGGGCGAACTCGCCGGCACCCATACCGTAGGTTTCGAAGGAGCTTGTGACCGTATCACGGTGGAACATGAGGCCTTCTCACGCAAGGGATTCGCAGAAGGCGCGGTGGTGGCTGCCTTGATGACCGAAGGCCTGACCGGCGTACATGAATTCAAGGAATTATTTTTCAAGGAGGAAAACAAATGATACTCAGAGGATGCGGTACTGCCCTGGTGACGCCTTTCAGGGACGGTAAGGTAGATTTCGAGGCGTATGGGAAAATGGTGCGCAGGCAGGTGGAAGCCGGGATCGACTTCCTTGTCCCGCTCGGATCCACTGCAGAGACTCCGTGTCTCGAGGACGACGAGAAGGTAGAACTGCTCCGCATCGCCCGCGAGCTTTGCCCGGACAAGCCGGTGGTCGTGGGTGTGGGTACCAATTCCCCGGCAGCCACGGTCAGGAATATCCGCCTGCTCGAACCACTCGGACCGGATGCGTATCTGGTGGTGGTGCCGTATTACAACAAGCCTACCCAGGAAGGGATTTACCGCTATTTTGCCCACGTGGCGGAGGCTACTTCCAAGGGGATAGTGGCATACAATGTCCCTGGAAGGACGGGAACGAATATGAAGGCGGCGACGACCCTGCGGGTTGCTACCATCCCGAACGTCATCGCTGTCAAGGAAGCTTCCGGCGACCTCGCCCAGGTCAAGGAAGTTATCGACGGGAGGCCTGAAGGCTTTTCAGTCCTGAGCGGCAACGACGACCAGACCCTCCAAATCATTTCGGACGGAGGTGACGGTGTGATCAGCGTGGCTTCCAACATAGCCCCGGGCCTCATGGAGGAATTCGTGAGCGCCGCATTGGGAGGAGACCTTGCGAAGGCATCGGAACTCGACAGGAAGCTGATGCCCCTTTACGACGGATGCTTCGTGGAGAGTAATCCTATCCCGGCTAAGGCCGGCCTCTCCCTGCTCGGCCTCTGCACCGCCGAGATGCGCCTGCCATTGACGGAGGCGGTTCCTTCCACTTTCGATGCAATGAAACGGATCCTCGCGGATTTGGATTAATCAGGAATATGATGGAGTTCAGTGAAGTAGTACGCCGGCTCGAGTCCGGTGAGATAAGGGTCGCGGAAAAGACCCCGAACGGATGGAAAGTCAATGCCTGGGTCAAGGAAGCCATTCTTGAAGGTTTCCGCCAGGGCAGGCTCATCGACATGTCCAAGGAGGAATATTCCTTCTTCGACAAGGACACCCTGCCGCTCCGGAAGTTCAGCCTGGAAGACAAGGTCCGCATCGTCCCGGGCGGGAGCAGCGTGCGCTGCGGTGCCTTCCTCGCACCTTCCGTGATAATGATGCCTCCTTCTTACGTGAATATCGGCGCATATGTGGACGAGGGCACGATGGTCGATTCACACGTAACCATAGGATCCTGCGCCCAGGTGGGCAAGCACGTCCATGTATCCGCCGCAACCCAGATCGGAGGTGTGCTTGAGCCTGCCGGAGCCCTGCCGGTGATCATCGAGGACAATGCCTTCGTAGGAGGCAACTGCGGCATTTACGAGGGTACCATAGTCGAGGAAAGCGCCGTCATAGGTTCCGGAGTCATCATCACTGCCGGTACTCCGCTCTTCGACGCGACCAAAGGCGATTTCGTCCCGAAGTCCCCGGAAGGCAAGACGGTCGTTCCGGCCGGAGCAGTGGTCGTTGCTGGCAGCAGGCCTGTGACCAAGGGACCCGGCAAGGATGCCGGTATCCATCTCTACTGCCCCGTGATCGTAAAGTACCGCGACGGCAGGACCGCTGCGTCAGTTGAACTGGAAACCCTTCTCAGATAAGATGCTTCAGAAGTTTTACAAATATCACGGAGCCGGCAACGACTTCCTCCTGGCGGACAACAGGGACGGTATCCTGTCTCTCACTTCAGAGCAGGTCAGGCGCCTGTGTGACCGCCATACCGGTTTCGGGGCGGACGGCGTGATGCTCCTTGAAAAGAGCGAGTCCAAGGATTTCAGGATGCTGTTCTTCAATCCGGACGGGAGCTGCGGGATGATGTGCGGCAACGGCGGAAGATGCATCGTGTCATTCGCGGCCGACCTGGGAGTGGTTTCAGGCAACTATCCGGTCGAGTTCGAGGCTCCTGATGGCCTGCATACTGCAATAGTCGAGAGGAAGGCCTCCCAGGAACTGAGCGATACCAGGATAATCCGCCTGAAAATGCGCGATGTCGAGGGGATACTTGCTATTCCCGAGGAGAACGCATTTTTCCTGAATACGGGCACACGGCATCTTGTCAAGTTTGTCGAAGGCCTGGGAAACTATCCGGTGAAGGAAGAGGGCAAGGTCCTGCGGGCGGACCCGAGGTTCGCTCCGGAGGGGACCAATGTCAACTTCGTGGAACCGGAGGACACTCCTGACGGGGTCGTGCTTCACGGCAGGACTTTTGAGAAAGGTGTCGAGGACGAGACCCTCGCCTGCGGTACCGGAATCGTGGCGTCTGCTATCGCTGCATATTCGAGGGGCATCCTCGGAAAGGAGGATCCTACCGGGCGCATCTCCTACGGAATCAAGGCGGCAATCGCCGGATTGTCGGTGGATTTCGTGCCTGAAGGGTCGGGGGAGGGATTCCGCGCTTCGGATGTTTGGCTTACGGGTCCTGCGACTTTCGTAGGTACGGTGGAAATATTATTGTAACGTATAAATATCATCTTTATGAAAAACTTGATCAAAAGCATCATTGCTGTTTTGTGCCTTGCAGGATTCGTTTCCTGCCACGGTTTCGACACCCCGAGTTCGGTGAGTTATACCCTTATCTCCAGTTTCGACGGTCTGGTCGATGATGGTTCGTTGATGTATTTCCAGGACAGTCTTGTCTATGCCCAGATATTCGCCATGGACCAGGTGGTATATCTCAGCACCAAGTGCGGAGAAGATATCAACACGGATTTCAAGGGCGGATGGAAGATTTCCATCAAGAAAGGCGGTCCGGACGAGCCTATCGAGCTCTCCAGGTTCGCATCTGCAGGTCCGGATGCGGGATCGGGTGGAAGCAAGGCCTATGCGGCCTTCTTCTACAGCCCAGGCTTAATGCCTGAATATGACATCCGGTACAGCACTTCCAACTATTCGAAGTTCTCTGCCACCGTCAGTGGATTGTTCATCAACAACACCAAGGCCGTGGAGATGCTCTGCCTGGGTGGCGAGGTCGAACAGGGAGATTTCTTGAAAGTCATCGCGCACGAATATCTCTCCGGGACCGAGACCGGTACGGAAGAGTTCATGCTCGTGGATTACACCGGCAGCGAGCTCAAGTACGTCAATGAATGGAAACCTTGGGAATTCGAGAATAAACCGGGCGTGGACAACCTCAAGTTCGAGGTGGTCGCTTCTTCGGGCAAGTTCCCTCTCGGCTTCTGCATGGACAACTTCGTGACCTCGATAGCAATCGAATACTAGTCAAATGAAACAGAATCAAGAATACAAGAACGAGGCTCTGGCTGCCTTGAAAGGCAACTGGGCACCTGCCGTACTCGCAACGCTGGTCTATTACCTCCTGACGTTATTCCTCATATCACCTTACGAGGTGGCGGTATTCCGTACAAACTCGGCTGACATAATGGGTTTGATGGCTGCGTCCAGATGGTACGGTGTATTCTTCCTGGGCATGATACTCGTCATCGGCCCGTTCTTAGTCGGCTACGTGAACAGTTTCAAGAAACTGCTGGTCGAAGGAGACGACAGGATCACCGCCAATTCCTTCCGCGAGGGGTTCAAGCCTTACTGGCGCAGTGTGTGGGCATATCTCTTCAGGGGAATCCTCATCGCTCTCTGGTCTCTGCTGCTGGTTATCCCTGGCATCATAAAGAGCCTGTCTTATGCGATGACAATGTACATCGTCAAGGACCATCCGGAACTAACTGTAAACGAAGCTATTGACCTGAGCAAGGATATGATGTACGGGCATAAGTATGACTTGTTCTACCTGTATATCAGCTTTATCGGATGGTACCTCCTGTCCATCCTCACCCTAGGGATCGGGACATTCTGGCTGATGCCTTACATCCAGACCGCGCAGGCTTCATTCTATGAGGACGTGAAGGCGGAATGGGAGCTTAAATCAGTCGATTAGCCTTCGGAATTCCCTCTTGGCTTTCTTCATCTGGGCACGGAATGCCGGGCTGGTCTGCAGCTTGGCGTAGCCGATGCTGGCCGCAGGACGGCTGGCATCCACGTCGCTTTGCCAGTGTGCGCCGGCTATGACGCGGCTTTCACCATATTCCCAGGCTCTCTCGAACAGGGCATCGGCTGCGGCCGGATTGATCTCGGAAAGGATCATCGCGGCGCTCCAGCCTCTCATCGTGTGGCCCGAAGGGTATGAGCCCTCTCCGGCTATTCCTTCTTCCTCCCAGGTGGTGAGCATATGCTCGTGGAAGCG
>ONPI01000007.1 GCA_900319685.1 uncultured Bacteroidales bacterium | reverse complement strand
GATTTCGCCGTCAAGGAGTTCGGAATGTGCGACAATCTCAAGCTTTCCATCCACTCCGGTTCCGACAAGTTCTCCATCTATCCTATCATGGGTCGCCTGATCCGGAAATACGACAAGGGAATCCACATCAAGACAGCCGGTACCACCTGGCTCGAGGAGAACATAGGACTTGCAGTGGCCGATCCTAAGGCCCTGGAACTTGCCAAGAAGATCTATGTCAACGCCCTCGGCCGCATGGACGAACTGACCGTACCATATGCTACCGTGATTGACGTGGACGTGGATGCCCTTCCTTCTCCTGAAGAGGTCGCGAAGTGGGATGCCCAGACCTATGCCCGTACGATGAGGCACAACCAGGAGGACCCTCTCTACAATCCTTCATTCCGCCAGCTGATCCATGTCAGCTACAAGATAGCTGCGGAACTTGGGGACGAGTACTATCCGGCGCTCGAGAAGCACAGCGACGTAATCGCCGAGCAGGTGATCGAGAACCTGTGTGAGCGTCACATCAGAAGACTTTTTGCAGAATAAAGTTTTACGGATATGAAATATTCATTCGACGACCTTAAAGGCAAGAATTGCGTTATCACCGGTGGCTTCGGAGTGATCGGGATGGCCCTTACGAGGGGACTGGCCGAGGCCGGAGTCAACCTGGCCGTGATCAGCAGGGGAAAGGACAACCCTGAAAAAGGCGAGGCGATAGCCCGCGAATTCGGTATCAAGTGCATCGGCATCTCAGCCAGCACGCTGGACAAGGAGGCCCTCCTCGCAGCCCGCGACGAGGTCCATGCCAAGCTCGGGAAGATCGATTTCCTGATCAACTGCGCTGGAGGCAATTCTCCGAAGGCGACCTGCAAGGCAGAGCAGATGACCATGGACGATGACCTGGCCGACACCTTCTACGGTTTGGACATGGAAGGTTTCGACTTCGTGTTCGACCTCAACTTCAAGGGGACTCTCCTGGCGACTATGGTATTCACCCAGGACATGCTCGAGGCAGGGAAGGGGAACGTTCTCAACATATCTTCGATGAACTCGTTCCGTCCTCTGACCAAGATTCCGGCATATTCCGCCGCCAAGGGTGCGATCAACAATTTCACCCAGTGGTATGCCGTCCATGTTGCCCAGACCGGCATCCGTTGCAACGCGATCGCTCCGGGATTCTTCCTGACCAACCAGAACCGTTTCCTCCTTACTGACGAGCAGACCGGCGAACTGAAGCCGCGCGGCCGCAAGATCATCGCCAACACTCCGACCCACAAGTTCGGAGAACCTGAGGACCTTGTAGGCACCATGCTATATCTCCTCAGCGACATGTCCAGTTTCGTGACCGGCATCATCATTCCTGTCGATGGTGGTTACAGTGCCTTTGGCGGAGTATAGAAACACTTGAATATGAGAGCGTTGAAAACGATGATGATCGCGGGAGCGATGCTGCTCGCATCGACTTGCGCCTTCGCTCAGGCATACCTGCCTTCGGAAGGCAACATCCGCGAAAGAAGGGAATTCGTCAAGGAGCGTTTCGGAATATTCCTTCACTGGGGAATCTATGCTTCCTACGCCCAGGGCGAGTGGTACATGAACACCGGAAAACTGAACGCCGGGGAATATGCCAAGGCTGCTTCCGGCTTCTATCCTGCCGCATATGACGCATCGGCGTGGGTGAAGGCATTCAAGGATGCCGGGGCCGAATATGTGACCATCACCTCCCGCCACCATGACGGGTTCTCTATGTTCGCCACCAAGCAGTCGGACTACAATATCGTTGATGCAACTCCGTTCAAGCGGGATGTGATCAAGGAACTTGCCGACGCTTGCCACGAGCAGGGACTGAAGCTCCAGTTCTACTATTCCATCCTGGACTGGACCAGGGATGATTATCCTCTCGGAGAGTCTGGCCGCAATGCCGGCCGCAGGACCGACAGGCAGGACTACGACCACTATCTGGCTTTCATGAAAGCCCAGTGCAAGGAACTTATGGAGAACTATGCTCCGGTCCGCGCCCTCTGGTTCGACGGTTACTGGGACCACAAGCGCGACAGCATTCCGTTCGACTGGAAGATGCCGGAGTTCTACAGCTATCTGCATTCTCTCAATCCGGATGTCCTGATAGGCAACAACCATCATATCCTTCCGATAGAAGGGGAGGACTTCCAGATGTTCGAAAGGGATCTTCCGGGGCAGAATACCGCAGGGTTCTCGGAGGGCCAGGAAATCGGTACGCTTCCTCTGGAAATGTGCCAGACGATGAACCACTCCTGGGGCTACAGTGTGTCCGACCAGGACTACAAGAGCATCAAGGACCTGGTCTGCAAGCTTGCTCAGTGCGTTTCCCTGAATACGAACCTTCTCCTGAATATCGGTCCTCAGGCCAGTGGTGAGCTGCCTCAGGCGGCGCTCGACAGGCTCAAAGGCATTGGAGAATGGATGAGGGTGAATGGAGAATCCATCAAGGGTTGTGGTCCCGGACCTCTCGCCGAGCAGGAATGGGGCGTCACGACTGCTCCTATCGGAGACCCGAAGACATTCTATCTCCATGTGTTCGAGAATCCGGGTGCGGTAATGGTTGCCAAGAAGGCCAAGGTTAAGGCAGTCACAGCCCTGTATGACGGCAAGCCTTTGGTATTCAAGAAATTCAAAGACCGGCTTCTCGTCACCCTCCCTGCCAACCTTCCGGACACCGACTATGTAATCAGGATTGTCCAGAAGTAATCTTGGTAACATGATGTTTATGAGCAGGTGGCTGAGTTATCGGCCACCTGCTCCTTTTATCCCGGCTGGATATCGTCATCCCCGGCTTGACCGGGGATCTCGTCATTCCCGACCTGCTCGTCATCCCCGGCTTGTCCGGGAATCTCGTCATTCCCGACCTGCTCGTCATCCCCGGCTTGACCGGGGATCTCTTTGCCGTCAGCGGCTGCAACGCCGGGCGCTTGCTGCTTCGCAGCCCTGTACGGGTAAATGCGCCCTAACGTTGCAGCCAACTGCCGCCTTCCACCACCGTCATCCCCGGCTCGACCGGGGACCCCGTCGTGCCTTTGGTAGGGCGCGAGGAGAGCCCCTTGGGGCGGAGCTCCCCGCAGCGCCCAGCCGCCGGAGATCGCATATTCCGGCGGCGGTGCCAAGATCAGATAGTCACCCCTCAGCACCCGGAATCTGAACATCTTTCCCTTCTTGAAACAGTTTCTCATTGATACTCAGGATGTTGTGGTTACCTGCAAAATACCGTCCTGGAATATGTTCATTCGATGGAGGACCTGAATGCTTCCCGGGCAGTGTCCAGGTCACCGACAAGCAACTATGATAATGATACCTCCTGCTTGGTCAAAAGGTCTCACTTGAGTACGATTTCTGGCCATAATGTACCCAACTGGAACCTCAAGTTTGCAGTTGGGAACAAAAAGCCTTGATTTTGTACTCAGCTGGGACCGTAGTTGCCTCCTTATGAATCATAATCTGCGATGCCCGAACAAGCCGTGCATGACGAGTAAGCCGGGCATGACGAAAATGCCGGCATCTCAAACACAAGCCGGAAGTCGGGCGAGATGAAAAAAGGTCGACCGTTCTGGTCGACCTTTTTTCATATTCAGAGTCGCTTGGGCGGGAACTGCCGCTCAGCGGGCTACTGCTAGAAGTACTCTTCGGAGTTGTTGTGGCTGCCTTCGAAACGATCCTCGGAAGCTTCATTGTTCTTCCTGAAGCTGTTCCTGCGGTCACCACCGTTGCGGCGCTCGTTGCTGCCGCCATTGCTCCTGCGTTCGCTGCCACCGTTGCGGCGCTCGCTGCCACCACCGTTCCTGGAACCGTTGCCATTGCCGCGGTTTCCACCGTTGCTGCGTGGACGAGGCTCGGTGTAGCCTTCCGGCTTCGGAGTGAGGGCACGCATGGAAAGCCTCATCTTGCCGGTCTTCTGGTCGATCTCGAGAAGCTTCACGTCGACTTCCTGGCCGACTGTGAGGACATCCTCTACGTTCTCGGTCTTGTTCCATGCGATTTCGGAGACGTGGAGCAAACCTTCCTTGCCAGGAAGGATCTCAACGAAAGCACCGAATTCAAGGATAGAAACGACCTTCCCGTGATAGGTCTCACCGACCTCAGGAACGGCGCAGATACCCTGGATCCAGTCGTAAGCCTTCTGCATGGCCTCTGCATCATTGGTAGCGATGTCCACGACACCCTTACCGTCGACCTCGTCGATGGTGATGACAGCACCGGTCTCGGCCTGGATCTTCTGGATGGTTTCTCCACCCTTGCCGATGACGGCACCGATGAAGTCCTTAGGGATTTCGAAGCTTACGATCCTAGGAACGAACGGCTTGTAATCCTCGCGAGGCTTGTCGATGCACTTCATCATTTCACCCATGATGTGCATCCTGCCCTCGTGAGCCTGCTGAAGAGCCTTTGCGAGCACTTCGTAGGACAGACCGTCCACCTTGATGTCCATCTGGGTCGCGGTGATACCGTCCTTGGTACCTGCAACCTTGAAGTCCATGTCACCGAGGTGGTCCTCGTCGCCGAGGATGTCGGTGAGGATGGCGTAGCGGCCGTTAGGATCCTTTTCATCGGTGATCAGACCCATTGCGACACCGGCTACCGGCTTGCTGATCTTTACGCCTGCGTCCATGAGAGCGAGGCAGCCGCCGCAGATGGAAGCCTGTGATGAAGATCCGTTGGATTCGAGGATATCGGAAACTACACGCACAGCGTAAGGGAATTCAGGAGCCTTCGGCATAACGGCCTTGAGAGCCCTGAAAGCGAGGTTGCCGTGACCGACTTCGCGACGGCCGACACCCCTCTGGGACTTGGCTTCGCCGGTGGCGAAAGGAGGGAAGTTGTAATGGAGGACGAACTGCTGGTCTTCCTGGACGAGGACCTCGTCCATCTCCTTCATGTCCATCTTGGTTCCGAGGGTTACGGAAGCAAGGGCCTGTGTCTCGCCGCGGGTGAATATCGCGGAACCGTGTGCGCAAGGCAGGCAGTCCACTTCGCACCAGATCGGACGGACCTGGGTGGTCTGGCGACCGTCGACGCGCAGTCCTTCGTCGAGTACGAGGTTCCTCAGAGCCTCTCTCTGCTCGTGACCGAAGTAACGGTTGATCATCATCTTCTTGGCCTCGAGGTCTTCCTCGGAGAGTCCGAGGGACTCGATGCATTCTTCCTTGATCGCCTCGAATCCGGCTTCCCTCTCATGCTTTGGCTTTGCAGACTTGGCGAGAGCGTAGCACTTTGCATATGCCGCTTCGTGGATCTTGTTCTTGATATCTTCGTCTTCCTCGTCGTGAGGATATTCTCTCTTGACATCCTTGCCCAGTTCCTTGTTGAGTTCCTTCTGGACACGGCAATGCTTCTTGATCTCTTCGTGAGCGAACTTGATGGCCTCGAGCATCACATCTTCAGGAACTTCCTTCATTTCGCCCTCTACCATCATGATGTTCTCCTCGGTAGCACCGACCATCAGTTCGAGGTCGGCCGTTTCGGTCTCGGAGAACGTAGGATTGATCTTGAACTGTCCGTCGATCCTGGCGACGCGTACCTCGGAGATAGGACCGAGGAACGGAAGGTCGCTGCAAGAGAGAGCTGCAGATGCAGCAAGTCCTGCGAGAGCATCCGGCTGGATGTCCTTTTCGGCCGAGATGAGCCAGATGTTGACGAATACTGCAAGGTGGAAATCATCCGGGAACAGAGGCCTGAGGGCCCTGTCGACGAGACGTGCGATAAGTACTTCGTAATCGGAGGCCTTGCCCTCCCTCTTCATGAAACCGCCAGGAAAACGTCCTGCGGAATAAAACTTTTCCTTGTAATCCACCTGGAGTGGAAGGAAGTCTGTGTCTTCTGCCGCTTCTTTTGCGCATGTAACAGTGGCAAGGAGCATCGTGCCTCCCATCTTTACCACTGCCGAACCGTCTGCCTGCTTGGCAATCTTACCGGTTTCGATTTCGATTACCCTACCGTCGGATAATTCGATTTTCTTTGTAACAATGTTCATTTAACTGCTTTTACCGCTTTTTCTAAAAAATAAGGGGACGGCCGTATCGCTGCACAGCCAATCCCCTTTTCTGTTCCTATCGTATGCTTATCGACGGAGACCGAGCTCCTTGATGATATTTCTGTATCTCTCGATGTCAGTCTTCTGAAGATAGTCCAGGACCTGACGCCTTTTACCTACGAGGCGGAGAAGGGAACGACGAGTGACAACGTCCTTCTTGTTCTTCTTCACGTGCTCCGTGAGGTGATTGATACGGTAGGAAAATAAAGCAACTTGACTCTCTGGTGAGCCGGTGTCTGTATTAGACTTCCCGTACTTGGCGAAAATCTCTTGCTTCTTGTCGGCTTGTAAATACTCTGCCATTTTCGCAAAAAATTTTGTTAATAATAGTTCCGCGCTTTCCGCACCACGCGAAAAAGCCTGCAAATATACCTATAATTTTCAGAGAATCAAAAAATTCTGTACTTTCTCAACTCTTTTTCTTTCTTCCGATGGTCCGGACACAGGCTTTCGAGCAGGGAATGGAACTCCGGTCCGTGGTCCGGGACCCTGAGGTGGCAGAGTTCGTGCAGGATCACATAGTCCCTGAGATCCTCCGGGAGCCTCATTATATGAAGGTTGAGGTTGATGTTCCCTTTCCTGGAGCAGCTTCCCCAGTTGGAGACGTTGTTCTTGATGCGGACCTGGTTGTAGCTGAAGGAATATCTCTCTGCCAGGAATGCGAGGCGTGCGGGCAGCCAGGCCTTGGCTTCCTTGCGGAGCCTTTCGGTCTCTTCCGGGGATATCGCGCCCTCTCCGGCAAGCCGTTCCTGCTGCCTCGCAATGGTTTTAAGCACCCATTCCTTGTTCTCCGTCAGGAACGCTTCCGCCCTTCTGTACGAGCAATACCAAGGGATAGTGACAGTAACTCCCCGGCGCGGGTTCACGCGGATTGAAATCCTGCGTGACCTGGGGTTCTTACGAACCGTGACCTTCCCTAATTCCGGATGCTCGATTATTCTCTGCATATTTCGGTTGAACTGTTGCAGTCAAGAATAAGCCTGCCGCTCCCTGCGCTTCGCGCCCTGTACGGGTAAATGGTCGCGGCGGGCTTATTCTTGACAGCGTCTATGACTATCCGGTAATGGCCTGTTCGTCGGCCGAAGGGATGATGTCGCAGTTGCCCTGAGGATCCTGCAACTCTACCTTGCGCAGGTAAAGGATCAGCAGTACCACGATCACAGCGCTGACGCAGAAGATGATGGCATACTCCCAAAGCGGGAGGGCGTCCACCAGGCTCTTGGCCTCCCTGAGGGTATCGCTCCCGAACTTCTGGGTCAGGACGGCAAATGTGTTGTTGACACAGTGCATCAGGATGGTGAGCTTGAGCGAACCGGTGCGGTAATATACATAGCCCATCAGGCAGCCGATGGCGAATGCTGTCACGCCCTGCCAGATATTCCCATGGATCGCGGCGAAGAAGAGCGCCGAGATCACGATTGCAAGGGCCGGGCTCATTCCCCTCGGCCTCTGGCTCAATTCTCCGCCCTTGTGCTCGTAGTTAAGCAGGCCGCGGAGTATGACGCCCCTGCACATCCACTCCTCGAACAGGGGAGCGAAGATGCACATAGTCACCAGGTTGACCCAGAGCGGACCGTTCATCATCTTTTCCATCTGCTCGATCATGGAACCTTTGGTGTCAGGCAGGAAATGGTTCACGCCTTCCAGGATCATCCCGGCGGCGAGCATGCCGACCGCCACTAAAACGGCGAGGCCGGCTCCTCCCATCTTGCCGAAGTGGTTGCTGTCCAGCTTGTAGCCCCTGTCGAAGAAGGAATTCTTGCTGCTCTGGAGCCTTACGAATATGAACAGCGGAATGAACTGGATCGGATACATTATCAGCATCACGTAGGACAGGTCCGTCATTCCTCCGAACATCATCGGCATCGTGACCAGGGCTGCCAGGACCATTCCGACGAGGAACCATCCCAAGACTGCGAAAAGACCACTTACGCCTGGAGTGTACCAGGCGCAGGCGGACAGAAGGTCGTAATTCTTTTCGACCTTTCGGTTATTGAAAAAAGGCATATCGTTATGTTATTTCTGCCAGAGTGGGGTAGGATATACTCCGTTGTCCACGAGTTCCTGGAACTTCGCGACCACGCCCGGGCGGTCTTCCTTGTAGGTTACGCCGAACCAGCGGGAATCAGTGGTGAGGACTTCGCACTTGTAGCCGTTCTCCTTCATCATGATGTCCACTGCATAAGGGATGTAGAACTCCTTCTTGAGTTCGTTGATATTGGCCTCGAGGAACTTGGAGAACACTTTCTCGCTGAGTTCGAAATAATCCGGGGTGAAGCCCCACATGTTCATGGAGCAGAGAGCCTTTCCGTCGACTTCCACGTGCTCCTCGCCGCTGACGGTGTTGTCGCCATATACCTTGCCGTCTTCCTCCTTGCCGACATTGGTGTGCTCGGCTACGCCTGTAAGGTGCTTGGAATCATCGTAGTAGCATATTCCGCGGCTGACCTTTCCGTTTTCGGAGAGGGTATTCTCAAGCTCGAATCCGACTATGCTGCAGACGCCCTTCTTGCCCTCGTGGGCACGAAGCCAGTCTCCCAGGATCCTGAAAGAGTCCTTCCCATAGTAATCGTCGCCGTTGATGACTGCGAACGGCTCGTGGATGACGTCCTTCGCCATCAGCACGGCGTGGGCGGTCCCCCATGGTTTCTGCCGTTCAGGGTTCAGGGTGAAGCACTCCGGGATCTTGTTCAGCTCCTGGATGACGAAATCGAACTCGAGGGGAGCTCCGTCAGGGCAGGTGATACCCGAATATTTCTCCTTCACGGTCTGCTTGAACTGCTCGAGGAAATATTCCCTGACGATATAGACCACCTTGCCGAAGCCGGCGTTCACTGCGTCATAGATTGAATAGTCGATGATGGTTTCGCCGCTTGGGCCGAGTCCGTCCATCTGCTTCAGGCCGCCGTAACGGCTGCCCATGCCTGCTGCGAGTACGAGAAGTGTTGGTTTCATCTTGTAAAGTATTATTTAAGAATCATTATGCGGTTATAATTGTACAAAAATAACTATTTTTGCATTAATATCATTACTCGCCGATGGGAAAGTTCAGGGATATCTGGAACAGGGACAAGGACGGAAAGAATGCTGAAAAGCGCTCATTCATCCGTTACGCCATCATATCGACAGCCATATTCATCCTGCTGGTCGGTTTCCTCAACCAGAACAACATAGTCCGCTGGATCAAAGCCAACAACGAGATACGTCGCCAGGACCGGCAGATCGAGCGGTACCAGATGGAAATCAAGGAGATGGACCGTCAGATCGAAGGGTTGACGGACAACCGCGATTCCCTGGAGAAGTTCGCTCGTGAGAATTTCGGCTTCAAGGAGCCTGGCGATGACGTCTATGTCTTGGAAAAATAACTGATTATGGATTTCAACTCTCTTATGGCGGTTTCTCCGGTGGACGGTCGTTATTCCGCCAAGACCGCGCCTTTGAGGCAGTATTTCAGCGAATTCGCATTCATCCGCAACAGGGTGCGCGTGGAAGTCGAATACTTCATCGCCTTGTGCGGGATTCCGCTTCCTCAGCTGTCCGGCTTCGGAGAGGGGACCGGCAAGACCCGGGATGAACTCTTCGCCGCTCTCCGCAGCTTGTACGTGGACATGACACCGGAAGAGGCGCAGAAGGTAAAGGATATCGAGAAAGTCACCAATCACGACGTCAAGGCTGTCGAATATTATATCAAGGAACAGTTCAAGGCTCTCGGTATCAGCCGCTGGCAGGAATTCGTCCATTTCGGTCTGACCTCCCAGGACATCAACAACACCGCCCAGCCGCTCATGCTTAAGGAAGCCGTTGAGAATGAATATCTTCCGGCACTTGAGGAGATCGTCGGCATACTTGCCGCCGATGCGCGGGAGTGGAAGGATATCCCTATGTTGGCCAAGACCCACGGGCAGCCGGCGACTCCTACTCGCCTGGGGAAGGAGATCGACGTTTTCGTCTCCCGTCTCGAGGAGCAGATCCGGCAGCTTCGCCAGCTGTCCTATCCGGCCAAGTTCGGAGGTGCTACCGGAAACATGAACGCCCACAAGGTAGCCTATCCCCAGACAGACTGGCCTTCATTCGCGGATTCCTTCGTGGCCTCCCTCGGCCTGAAGCGTTCGTTCCCGACCACCCAGATCGACCATTACGACAACCTTGCCGCCATATTCGACTGCATGCGACGGATCGGCACCATCCTGATAGACTTGTGCCGGGACATCTGGACTTACATATCCATGGAGTATTTCCACCAGAAGGTGGCCCGCAACGAGGTCGGTTCCTCCGCCATGCCTCACAAGGTTAACCCTATCGATTTCGAGAATGCCGAAGGCAACCTGGGGATGGCGGACGCCGTATTCACTTTCCTTTCCATGAAGCTCCCGCTTTCAAGGCTGCAGAGGGATCTGACCGATTCCACTGTCCAGCGCAACGTAGGTGTGCCTGTGGCGCACTGCATGATAGCGTTCGCCTCTCTGAAGAAGGGCTTGGGCAAGCTCATCCTGAACCGGGAAGCCATTGACGCTGACCTGCACAGGAACTGGGCTGTCGTGGCGGAGGCCATCCAGACCATACTGCGAAGGGAGAACTATCCGAACCCTTACGAGACGCTGAAGAATCTCACCCGCACCGGGGAAGCTGTCAGCGAGGAGACGATAGCCCGATTCATTTCCGGGCTTGACGTCAGTGAAAGCGTGAAAGAGGAACTCCGTGCAATCACCCCGTGGAACTATACGGGATTCTAGAGCAGCAGGAGTACAGCGAATACATAGAGGATGAAGCCCTGGAAACGGAGGCGCGACTTCGTGCTGGTACGCAGCATCGATTCGGTCGGGTCGTCTCCGGTCATCTGGAGCATCTTTTCCCCGGAAGGCAGCTTTGAAGCCGGATACTTCTCTATCAGCTGGCCGTCACTGAACCAGGTGGCTCCGCCGTTCGACCTGTTGAGGGATATCAAAGTCTTGTAATCCGCGAAATACAGGCTCCCGAGCAACTTTTCCCGTACCTCAGGAACGATCACCTCGAGGCTGTCGAAATCTTCCTTGGTGGTGGAGGTCAGCAGCAGGGGAGTGAAACCGGCCGCGGAAGCACCTTCCAGCAAGTCTGAGATCCTGGTCCACCCATCGCCCTTGACCTTGTCGGTGTCATAGACCGACACAGCCATCACGTTGCCCTCGGCGGCTTTCTCGTCACAATAGACATCCAGGGAGTCGTAGAACGAAAGGATAGGGACGTTGTCGTCCAGCTCGGGTCCGTTCACGCTGATGTCTTCGGTCCGCACGAACGTCCAGGTGGAATCCGGGAGCTTGTCCAGGTCGAATACCCCTTCCTGTCCGTTCTTCTCGTAGATCACCTTAGGCTTGCTGATGCTCTCTTCGCTATCGATCCCCTTGGATGCAAGCAGTTCGCTTCCGGGAGTGAAGGCGGTGTAATCCACCAGCGGGATGGTCTTCAGGGAATATATCGCAAAGGCCACGAGGGATGCCGCGACCAGGAAGAAGGCGACATATTTCCTTTTCCTGTTGCGTCCGAAGTCCTTGTATGGCATGAACGCTATAAGCATCAGGACCAGCAGCACCAGGTTCTTGAGGAAAGTCTGGAGATTCGTCAGATGGATCACTTCGCCGAAGCATCCGCAATCCATGGCAGGATTGAATATTGCCAGGAACAGCGTCAGGATCGTGAAGCAGACGATCATCACCGATGTCAGGACGGCTACCGGTTTCCTCCAGACTCCGCTGATCATGGCCGCACCTAGAAGGGCTTCCAGGAGCGCCAGCCCGACGCCGATGCCTTTGGCGGCCGGCATCAGGAACCTCAGATGGAGGAAGCGGAGATACTCTTCTACCACGAGCCCGGCGCCCGTAGGGTCAAGGAGCTTGAATATCCCTGCCAGCAGGAATACGACTCCGATGATGAAGGCGCACAGCCTCCTGATCCTATAATGGAAAGTCTTGGTTTTCATTCTTCAGTCATTCGTTCGTCTATCACAGCCTTCACTTTCGCGAAGATATCGTCCGGAGGGAGCATCCTGCCTTCATCATCGGAACAGTCGATCCGGATGAACTTCGGGTCCAGGGAAGCCTGCCTCGCGTAGATGGAGCGCACCCTCTTCTGGAATTCGATGCTCGCTTCGTGGATGTCCCTCGCTCCGTGGAGATATTCCCTGTCGGAGCCCTTCCTGGATTGCTCCAGGCTGCTTTCCACAAAGCCGATCGGGACGTCCAGGAATATGTTCAGGTCCGGCCTCGGAAGGTCGAAACAACCATATTCGGTGTTCAGGATCCACTCGCGCAGGTTCTCCCGCTCTTCAAGGTTGTCCAGCTTCGCGCACTGGTAGGCGATGTTGGAATATACATACCTGTCCAGGAGCACCGTTCCTCCCTCGGAGAGGGTTTTCTTGATTCCGGGGGCGGCCTGGTGCCTGTCCTCGGCGAACAGGAGGGCTACCAGCTGGGGATGGACCGACTCGTTCGAGCCGAAATCCCCGCGGAGGAAACGGCCGATCAGGTCCCCGTAAACAGGAGAGTCATATCTCGGGAAATGGATATATTCCAGATTGGAGCATATTCCTTCGAGATAAGCCTTGAGTTTCCTCACCTGGGTGGACTTTCCGGCCCCGTCCAAACCTTCCAGAACGACTAGCATTGTGATAGTTTTAATCAACTTACAAAGATATTCAATTTTTGATTAATTTTGTGTGCCATGGACAATAACGCAGGAAGAAATATCCGCATAATGGGCATCGTCAACATCACCGGCGATTCCTTTTTCGCGGGCAGCAGGATGCTGGCTTCCGACGGCAGGCTTGACGAGGCTGTTTTCCGCCGGAGGGTGGAAGGAATGCTCGGCGAAGGGGCGGACATCCTGGATTTCGGAGCCTGTTCCACCCGTCCCGGTTCCGAGTCAGTCAGTGAGGAAGAGGAGTGGAGCCGGCTGGAGCCGGCGCTGAGGATCATTGCCTGGGAATATCCGGAAATATGTCTTTCAGTGGATACTTTCAGGCCGGGAATCGTCCGGAAGGTCTATGACCTGGTCGGCGGATTCATAGTCAACGATATCAGCGGAGGATGCGGCGCGATGTGGGAACTGCTGGGAGAACTGAAGGTCCCCTATGTGGCCATGCATATGCGCGGGACTCCGGCCACCATGTCCGGTCTCACCGATTATCCTTACGGGGTCACTGCTGCGGTCATGGATTTCTTCGAGGGAATCCGTACCAAGGCGGAGGAGCATGGCGTTGGGGACTGGATCCTGGATCCTGGTTTCGGCTTCGCCAAGACGGTGGAACAGAACTGGCAACTGCTCCGGGAAATGTCTGTATTCCAGACTTTTGGCCGTCCTGTCCTGGCCGGCTTGTCTCGCAAGAGTTTCCTGTACAAGCCGCTTGGGATCACTCCTGAGGAGGCCCTTCCGGCTACCATGGCCGCGAATTTCATCGCCCTCCGGAACGGGGCTGACATCCTTCGCGTCCACGACGTGAAAGAGGCCCGCGAGACAGTCAGGCTGTACGGTCTGTACATGGGATGACGTTTTTTTCTTAGGGATTATTCAGCTATATTTGCAGTCCTAATCGAATTGAAATGGGATTTTGCAATGATAGCCGGCATGGTGAAGTGAGGCAGGAGGGATTCCCCCGGGCTGAGTGGTTGCCGGCAAAGGAGGTGCTGATGCACACCCCTGGAGAAGAAATCTTCGACGGGGTCATCCATTCCGCTGCGGGTCTGTTCGAGCGTTATTTCGACATCGACAAGGCTGCCGCGGAACATGTTCACTACATGGAAGTCCTTTCCAGCCTTGGAATCAGGGTCCACACAGTCGGGGGCATCCTGAATGAAGTGGATATCGACAGCCTTCGGACCTTGGCGGATACCGTGCTGACATATGACATTTCCGGAGATCCCGGGGAGGATGCCGAGAAGACTGAAGCCTACAGGCAGGAGACCCTCATGACATTGAGCCGTGCCGACCTCATCCGTTGTATCCTTTTCAGGCCGAAGGTGAAGCTTCATCACACATGGAGCAATACGGGCTACGATGCCGAGTATATCCTCAAACCCTTGATGAACCTCTATTTCACCCGCGACCAGAGCATCACGACTCCTTGTGGACACGTGATCTGCAGGATGAACAGCCCCCAGCGGGTCGCTGAAACGGATGTCATCGAATTGTGCTACGCCCATCTCGGGCGTCGTCCGATCCTGCGTATCAGAGGAGAAGGACGCCTTGAAGGCGGCGACTACATCCCTGCCGGAGATGTCGGCTTCATCGGTTGCGGGATGAGGACCAATGATGAGGGAATCCGCCAGGTGATGGAAGCCGATGCTTTCGGCCACGATACGATAGTGGTGGTCCGGGACCACAAGCTTTGGCAGATGCAGATGCACCTGGATACCTATTTCGATATCATAGACCGCGATCTTTGTACCATGGTCAGGAGCCGCCTCGACGCGCTTCCTGGCGAGCCGGGATTCTTGACTTGCGACATCTGGTCGAGATTGCCCGATACGAGGGAGTATTCCTTGGAAGCCAAGGACTTGCGTTTTGCAGACTACCTACGCGGAATCGGCATGGAGATCATTCCGATCGACGCTGGTGATGAAATGCACCATGCCAACAATTACCTGACCGTTTCACCGAGGAAGATTGTCGCGGTGAAAGGATACAGCAATGAGCTGAAACATCGTTTCCACGATGCCGGAGTGAGTGTTGAAGACATCCCACTCGACAACATCATCCGTGGCTACGGCGCAGCTCATTGCATGACCCAGGTGCTGTCCCGGGAACTCTGAGATCCTATTCCTTGATTAATCGAGCGTCTGCTTGATTTCGGTGATGGTGAAGGCTTCGATGCTGTCGCCGACCTTGACGTCGTTGAACTTGTCGATGCCGATACCGCACTCCATTCCGGCAGATACCTCCTTGGCGTCATCCTTGCCCCTCTTGAGGGAGGCGAGTTCTCCGGTATAGACCACGATGCCGTCACGGATGAGCCTGCACTTGGAAGTCCTTGATATCTTTCCGTCGCGTACGAGGCATCCCGCAATCGTTCCCACCTTGGAAATTTTGAAGGTCTGCTTGACTTCGGCCGTTCCGGTGATCTCTTCCTTCTTGATAGGCTCGAGCATACCCTCGATACCATCCTTGACGTCGTTGATAGCGTCGTAGATGACCGAGTACAGACGGATTTCAATGCCTTGCTCGTCGGCAAGCTTCCTGGCATCCGTGGAAGGACGGACCTGGAAGCCGATGATGACGGCATCCGAAGCCTCGGCAAGGATCACGTCGGATTCGGAAATCGCACCGACTGCCTTGTGGATCACGTTCACCCTGACCTGTTCGGTGGAGAGCTTGATGAGGGAATCCGAGAGGGCCTCCACGGAACCGTCCACATCACCCTTGACGATGACGTTGAGTTCCTTGAAGTTGCCGATGGCGATACGGCGTCCGATCTCTTCGAGGGTCATGTGCTTCTGGGTCTTGATGCCCTGGATGCGGATCAGCTGCTCGCGCTTGTTGGCGATGGCCTTGGCCTCTTTCTCGTCGCTCATCACGTTGAACTTGTCGCCAGCGCTAGGGGCACCGTTCAGACCGAGGATGGAGACAGGGGTCGAAGGACCTGCGGACGCAACTTTCTGTCCACGTTCGTTGAACATGGCCTTGACACGTCCGTAATAGCAACCGCTCAGCACCATGTCGCCTGTCTTGAGGGTTCCGTCCTGTACGAGGACTGTAGCCAGGTAGCCGCGTCCCTTGTCCAGGGATGATTCAACGACGGCCCCGACACCCTTCTTGGAAGGATTGGCCTTGAGGTCGAGGAGATCGGTTTCGAGCAGGACCTTGTCGAGGAGCTTGTCCACGTTGATACCCTTCTTTGCCGAAATCTCCTGGCACTGGTATTTTCCACCCCATGCTTCCGTCAGGATATTCATCTGGGAAAGCTGCTGGTATATCTTCTCCGGCATTGCGCCAGGTTTGTCTATCTTATTGATAGCGAATACCATAGGTACTCCTGCGGCTTGTGCGTGGTTGATGGCCTCCACGGTCTGGGGCATAACTGCGTCGTCGGCTGCGATGATGATGATCGCGAGGTCGGTAAGCTGGGCTCCACGGGCACGCATGGCCGTGAAGGCTTCGTGTCCAGGAGTATCCAGGAACGTGATGTGGCGTCCGTCAGGAAGCTTCACGTTGTATGCACCGATGTGCTGGGTGATACCTCCGGCTTCACCCGCGATGACGTTGGATTTGCGGATGTAGTCGAGCAGGGAAGTCTTGCCATGGTCGACGTGACCCATCACCGTGATGATAGGCGGCCTGGCCACGAGGTCTTCCTCACGGTCTTCCTGGGCGTTGCCTTCGATCTCTTCGGAAAGCTCGGCGGTAACGAATTCAACCTTGTAGCCGAACTGCTCGGCGACCAGGACGAGGGCTTCCGCATCCAGCCTCTGGTTGATGGAAACCATCAAGCCAAGTTCCATGCAAGCCTTGATGACTTCGTTGACTGGAGTGTTGTTCATAAGGGTGGCCAGGTCGTTCACGGTCACGAACTCCGTAACCTTGAGGACTGACTTTTCGGCCATCTCCTGCTGCATCTCCTCCATGGTCTTGGCTGCAGCCTGCTCCCTCTTTTCCTTCCTGTACTTGGCTCCGAAGTTGTTCTTGCGGTTGTCGTTCATCCTTGCGTAGGTCTCCTTGACCTGCTTCTGGATTTCCTTCTGCATCGCCTCCTGCTCCTCTTCGGACATAACCGGCTTGAAGCGTTCGCTTCCGCGTCCGCGCTTCCTTCCCTTGCCCTGTTCCTGGGCCTGGCGCTGGTCTTTCTTTCCGGCTTCGCGCTTGTCCTTGCGGGAATTGTTGTCGGCCTGCTTGCCTTCCTTGGCTACATCGACCTTCTGGCTTCCCTTTGCGATCCTCTCCCTCTTCTTGCCGCTCTTCTTCTCGAATTGGGACATGTCGATCTTGCCGAGCACCTTGAATCCCGCGGCATCTCCTTCCTGCTTGACAGGTTCCTTTGGCTTGTCCTGAGGTTCGGCGGCAGACTCTTCCTGCTGTGCAGGGGCGTCGGCCGTTGCAGGCTCCTTCTCTTCCGGAACTACCGTATCAGATGGGGCTGCTTCCTCTTCCTTGCTTACGGAAGAGACCTCCGGTTCTGGTTCAGGGACTTCCGGAGAGTCAACGACAGGGGTTTCGACAACAGGCTCTTCCTGTACCTCTGGTTCTGGCTCAGGAACGACCGGTTCCGGCTCCGGTTCCGGCACAGGTGCCGGTTTCGGGGTTGATGGGGTAAAGACGTTGCTCTTGATCACGGTCTCCTTGACCGGCTCTTCGAAATCGTCTTCCTGGGTCTTCTCCTGCTGTTTCCTCGAGGTCTTCTCAAGGATTTCAGTCAGTTTTATGTCGACTTTCTCGGAGGCTTGCTTCATCTCGAGGTCCTTCCCGAACTGCTTCTCGATGGCAGGAAGATGCTCGTCCGAAATCTTTGCGTTCGGATTGGCCTCGACCTCGACACCCTTGGAAGTCAGGAAGTCCACCAGACTCTGAAGTCCGATGTTGTAAGTCCTTATTATCTTATTCAGTCTGATTTCTGCCATATTCAACTCCTAGTCTTCAAATTCTGCCTTCAGGATCCGGAAAACCTCAGCCACGGTCTCGTCTTCGAGGTCAGCTCTCTTCGCGATATCTTCCGGAGAGAATGCCAGGACGCTCTTGGCGGTGTCGCAGCCGATGGATTCGAGGCGTTCGATGACCCACTGGTCGATTTCATTGCTGAATTCGCTCAGGAGCACGTCTTCCTCTTCAAGCATTTCGTCCTTCGAGAGTTCCCTCCAGACTTCGATTTCCCTACCTACCAGCATTCCGGCGAGCTTGATGTTGCATCCGCCGCGGCCGATGCCCTTCTTTACTTCGTCAGGCTGCATGTAGACCTTGATCTTGTCGTTCTCGGAAGCACCCAGGTCGATGGAGGAAACCCTTGCCGGATTCAGCGCCCTCTGTATGAGGAGCTGGGTATTGTTCGTCCACTGGAGGACGTCGATGTTCTCGTTGCGGAGCTCGCGCACGATGCCGATGATCCTGGATCCCTTCACACCGATGCAGGCGCCGATAGGATCGATCCTTTCGTCGTAGGATTCGACAGCTACCTTGGCGCGCTCACCCGGTACGCGGACGACCTTCTTGATCGTGATCAGTCCGTCGAAGATCTCCGGAACCTCAAGTTCGAAGAGCTTCTGCAGGAACTCGTTGGAAGTCCTGGAAAGGGTGATGTAGGGGGTCGTGTTGTTCTTCATCTCCACGCTCTTGATGATCGCGCGGATGGTGTCGCCCTTCTTGAACCTCTCGCCAGGGATCTGCTCAGCCTTCGGGAGATGGAGCTCGTTGCTGTCCTCGTCAAGGATGATAACCTCCTTGGACCAGGTCTGGTAGATCTCGCCCGTGAAGATCTCACCGATCTTGTCGGAATATGCCTTGAACACGTTCGCCTTGTCGATGTCCATGATCCTTCCCTGGAGATTCTGGCGGATATTCAGGATACCCCTCCTTCCGAAGGATGCCAGGGAAAGCTTCTTGGTATATACATCTCCGATCTCGTAGTCGTCGTCCCCGGTTTCCTGGAGGATCTGGTCGAGGGTGATCTGGGTGTTCGGATTCTCGACTTCCTCTACGATGTCGAAGTTCTGGTAGATCTCGCAGTCTCCCTTGTCAACGTTGATGATAACGTCGAAGTTGTCTGCCGAGCCGTAGGTCTTGGCGATCTGGGTGAGGAACACGTCCTTGAGCACACCCATCATGACCGGCCTGTCGATGTTCTTCTCTTCCTTGAAGTCCTTGAAGGCATCAATGAGAGTTATTACGTCTTTCTTGTCCATTATTGTGTTTTTTGTATATTAATCTTTGAATACGATGTGGGGAACCACGCTGTTGATCTCCGCGAACGGCATGTCGTCTTCGTGCTCGACGGTGACCTTCTTCTTGCTTCCTTCCACAACCTCTTTCTGCGAATATCTCAGGCTGATACCTTCTTCCGAAGCCTTTGTGAGCACCCCGGTAAGCTTCCTGCCGCCCTTGAGGCGTACTTCGACGAGGGATCCCAGAGCCTTCTCGTACTGCCTGAGCACCTTGAATGGCTGGTCCAGACCTGCGGAAGTCACCGTGAGGGAATAGTCCTCGGCATCCTTGTCGAAGGCTGCCAGGAAAGCGTCGTTCACGGACACGCAATCCTCCAGGTCAACGTCTCCCGACTCCTTCTCGATGGCGAGCACGATGTCGTTCTCCTTGCTGACGGTGATGTCCACCACAAAGCATCCCCGCTGTTCTACCGCAGGGACTATAGTCTTGAGTATCAGTTCTTTATCCATATTCATAAAACAAAAGATAGGAGACGCTTTCGTCACCTATCTCACTCAACGGTGCAAATATAAGGATAATTTGGCAAATATGAAAATAAATTGCTTACTTTGCAGACTATTTGATTATTAAGTAGCATCAAATTCATGGATCTTACCGCTAAACAACTTGCTCAGATACTGAAAGGAACCGTCGAAGGGGATGAAAATGCGAAAGCAACCTCCTTCGCGAAGATAGAGCACGGCAAGCCAGGCCAACTCTGCTTCTATGCGAACCCGAAGTACGAGCGGTTCGTCTATACCTGCAAGGCCAGCATCCTTCTGGTCAACAAGGATTTCGAAGCGAAAGAGCCTGTAACTCCGACCATGGTCCGGGTGGATGATGCTTACAAGTCACTTGCCGACCTCCTCAAATATGTTTCCACCAAGAAACGCACGGACCGCAGTCACAGGGGGTTCCGCTCATCCTGGTTCCTCACCAGCAAGTTCGGGAAGAAGGTCTATCTCGGGAGCCATTCCTATGTAGGGCACCATGCCAGGATCGGTGACTATACGAAGATATACGAGAACGTATATGTGGGTGACAACACAGTGATCGGCTCGCATTGCATCATATATCCAGGGGTTGTGATCTATCCTGGGATGGTGATCGGAGACAATGTGATAATCCACGCGAATGCGGTGATCGGTTCGGACGGCTTCGGCAACGCTCCACTGCCTGACGGGACCTGGGAGAAGATCGAGCATATCGGCAACGTGATAATCGGTGACAACGTCGAGATCGGGGCCGGAACAACGATCGACAAGTCGGAGATGGAATCCACCATCATAGGCAATGGGGTCAAGATCGACAATCTCTGCCAGATAGCCCACAACGTCCAGATCGGGGACAACACCGTCATGGCTGCCCAGTGCGGTATCGCCGGATCCACCAAGATTGGGAAGAACTGCATCCTGGCCGGTCAGGTGGGCATTGCCGGACACCTTACCATTGCAGACAACACCATCATCGGTGCCCAGGCCGGAGTAATCGGGAATATCCGCAAGTCCGGCGAAAAGTATCTCGGTTCGCCTGCGATGCCGATCAAGACCTATCTTCGCAGCTATGCTATATTCAAGCAGCAAGGCGAGAAGTGATCTTCCTGACAATAATAAACTTACGATATGACTTCAATCAAGCAGCAGACTCTCGCGGGAGAACTTGAGTTCAAGGGGAAAGGCCTTCATACAGGAAGGACGTCCCGTATGGTACTGAAGCCGGCTCCCGCCGGGACCGGAATCCTGTTCAGGAGGGTTGACCTCGGTCCGGACGCCATCGTGGAAGCCCTGGCTGAGAATATCTCTTCCACCGCACGCAGCACCACGATATCCAAAGGCGAGGCTTCCGTTGCTACGATTGAACACATCATGTCGGCGCTGACCGGGATGGGAGTTGACAATGCCATCATCGACATCGACAATGTGGAGGTTCCGATCCTGGATGGAAGCGCCCGCTTCTACGTGGAGGCGATCGCGGCTTCCGGAACCGTGGAACAAGATGCCTTGAGGGAATATGTCGATATTCCGGAAGAGATCGAAGTCAGGGATGAAAAGACCGGATCCTTCGTCCGGGTCACACCTTCTGACAAGCCCGGGATCGATGTCACCATAGATTTCGGTTCCAAGGTCCTGGGCGTGCAGACCGCCCGCTGGGACGAGTCCACCGACTATGCCTCAGAGATAGCCCCGTGCAGGACCTTCGTGTTCTTACATGAGATAGCATATCTCTTCCAGAACAACCTGGTCAAGGGTGGTGACATGGACAACGCGATCGTGATCGCCGAGAATCCGGTGACGGAAGGGCAGCTTTCAGAGCTTTCAGCGCTGTTCAACGTGCCGAAACTCGAGGTCAAGGAAGGATACCTGAACAACCTGCAGCTTCGCTTCCCGGACGAATGCGGAAGACACAAACTGCTTGACCTGGTAGGCGACCTGAGGCTCGCCGGAGGGTACTTGAACGCGAAGGTAACAGCTTTCAAGCCTGGTCATACTATCAATTCCCAGCTCACCAAGGCAATAAGGGAAAGAATCAGATAACAAACAATAGCTATGAACAATATATCACCATTGGCACATGTCAGCCCGAATGCAGTCCTGGGCGACAACATAGAGGTCGGACCATTCGCATTCATCGACGATGATGTACAGATCGGCGACGGTTGCAAGATCCATCCGCACGCGATGATCTATCGTTATGTAAGGATGGGCAGGAACTGCCAGATATTCCCTGGCGCCGTGGTCGGTGCCATCCCGCAGGACCTGAAATACGAAGGGGAGGTTACCTATGTCGAGATGGGTGACAACGTGACCGTACGCGAGTGCGCCACTATCAACCGGGGCACCAAGGCCAGCGGCAAGTTCGTCACCAGGATCGGCAGCAACACCCTGATCATGTCCTATGTGCACATCGCCCACGATTGTGTAATCGGAAACAACTGCATCCTTACCAGCTATGTAGGCATAGCCGGAGAAACGGAGATCGACGACTGGGCCATCCTGGGAGGTGGTTCCAAGGCGCACCAGTTCTCCAAGGTCGGTTGCCACGCGATGGTCGGCGGAATGTCCAAGATCAACAAGGACATCCCTCCTTACGTCCTCTGCGGCAGGGAGCCTATCTGCTTCGCAGGAGTCAACATCGTCGGCCTGCGCCGCCGCGGTTTCTCATCTGACGTTATCCGCAATATCAAGGATATCTACGATACTATCTACTTCTCAGGATACAACATTTCCGATGGATGTGCCAAGGTCGAGGCCGGATTCCCGCAGAGCGAGGAGAGGGACACCATCCTGAATTTCGTCAAGGCATCCAAGAGGGGCATCATCAGGGCATACGACAACAAGGTCAAGGGAGAGATCGACTAGGATATGGCCTTGCTGCTCAGCATAGCCTATTTCCCGCCGATAAGTTATTTCGCGCTTATTGCAAAAGGGTTCGCGTTTTCCGGTCCGGACCGGGACGTGGAACCTTCGGTCGTTTACATTGAGGCTCACGAGAACTACCAGAAGCAAACCTGGAGGAACCGGTTCCGATTCTATGCTGCCGACGGCCCTCAGATCCTGAATTTCCCCATAGTCCATGAAAGCCGCCATCCGATTCCGATCACGGAAGTGAAGGTGGACTACAAGACCCCGTGGGTGGTCCGTACCGAACGTGCTATCGATTCGGCATACGAGAGCGCGGCGTTCTTCGAGCATTACCGGGATGAACTGTTCTCCATTCTGGACTCGCATCCGGAAACCCTGTTCGAACTCGATATCCAGATCATACGGTTCATTCTCAGGAAGACCGGGATTCCGGCGGATATCCGCCTGACCGAAGGATATGGCCTCCCGGGAGGATGTGAAGACTATCGGGAACTGATCCACCCTAAGCGGCCGGATACCGTCCTGGAAGACCTGGGTTTGCAAAAACCGTACTTCCAGGTCTTTGCCCGAAAGTACGGTTTCGTTGCGAATCTATCAATTTTGGATCTTCTGTTCAATGAAGGTCCGGAGTCGATCCTTTATCTGAAGTGAACTAGAATCTCCAGCCGATCGTAGCGGTGATGTCGAAGCGGTCTCTCTTGTTGAGGATGAGAGGAGAAGCGACATTTGAAAGGTAGTCGGCGTAAGGAGAGATGTACTCATCCGTCAGGGCGCTGTACCTTCCTGCGATGTCTGCGAAGAAGGAACCCTTGGAAGAATAACCCAGACCTACGGAGAATGAATTGATGCTGTCGTTGAGGGTCTGCTTCACGCCGCCGTCGAGGTAGTACTCAGGGATGGTGGTGAAGTTGTATCCTGCACGGACGGCCATCTCAGGGACTGGCTTGAACTCAGCTCCGATCCTGACCATATGGGACTTCCCCATGCAGCTCTTGATATCATTGTTGACATCGATGAAGGTGTCGGCGTATCCGTCGATATCCTTGAACTTCATCGCACTGTAGTCTGTCATCTCATAGTCTGCACTGATCAACGCCATTCCGAAGAAAGTATATGCCAGACCTGCGTTGACCCTGTAAGGGGAAACGAGGGTGTAGGAATATTCACCTTCAGGAGAAGTGGCGGAGCCGTCATAATTCGAGTTCTGGTAGTGGACATCGGTGGAATGACGCCAGTGCTCGGTGATATGGGTGGAGGTAGGGCTCTGGATGGCGGCTCCTATGCGGAGTCCGTCCGCCGGCAGGGCGATGAAACCGATCTTGCCATAGACTCCGGTCCCTTCCGCCGTGTATGAATAGCGGGTGCGGTAGTCTGTGAAGTAAGTGGTCGCATCCTCATATTTGATCTCGAAGTCGGCCGGATCTACGGCAGCCTCCTTGAAATATTCGTCGTAGTTGTAGTCGATGTTGGTCAATCCGAAGTTGGCTCCGATGAAGAACTTGTCGTTGAAATTGAATCCGACATTGAAGAGAGCGTCATACTTGCTGCCGGTGACCCTGCGTCCGTAGGACTGGTCCAGCGGGCCTCCGAGGAATATATCGTAGATGTAGTTGCCGTCGCCATCCTTCTCTCCGGTGTTGTTGAATCCCTCGGTGGCTGCGATGTAGCGCCAGTAGTAGGAAGGATCGTCCACATTGCCGTAGGTACCGATAGCGCCTGACTGGGCGTTGGTTATGATGTTCCAAGGAGCCCAGAGTCCACGGTCGTCAGCATTGTAGTATGCATGTGCCCAGTCGTCGATCTCTCCGCCTGAAGCATCCCTGTAGCCGTTGAGGAAATCGATGTCGAAGCCGTCGGCATTCACAGCCATCGAACTGATGTAGCTGGTCTTGTCATTCCGGCCGCTGGCGAACATCTGGTTCGTGTAGTTGTTGGTTCCGTTTACTACGAAACCATAGGTCACTGCCACGAGTCCTCTGTCGTTGCCGGTCTGCATGTTGAATGTAGCACCGACGTTAGGCATCGAGAACCTGGTGAGTTTCCTCAACTGCTCGTTGGAATAGACATCGCTGCCGTTCACCGGATATGCGCTGTAGGACGCGTTCATCGAGCTGACCGTCAGGTTAGGCGACAGAGTGAACTGGGAATAGTTGTAGACTGCGGATCCGGCAGGATTGATGCCGATGGATCCAAGGTCTCCTCCTACAGCAGTCATGGCGTTGCCCATACCGATGGACCTTGCGGTGCCGTAGTAGTTGTTCTGGCTGAAAGTCAGCGCGTCGTACATTGTCTGAGCCCCTGCGGTAAGAGCCGCGAGCATCAGTGTGATTGCAAGTATAGTTTTTTTCATGATGGCTGGATTTTATAGTTTAAATAAAGGTTTCCGTTACCTGCGGCCACCGCCGCTGCCGCCTCTCGAGCCACCGCCCGAAGAACCGCCTCCGCTGTAACCGCCGCCTGAAGAGCTTCCGCCTGAGCTTCCGCCGCTGTATCCGCCGCCGCTATATCCGCCGCTGGATGATCCGCTGCTGTAGCTGCCGGAACTTCTGGTGGAGCTGCTGCCGGAAGACCTGTAGCTGCCGCCGCTTGAGCTGGATGACCTGCTCACCGAGCTTCCGGAAGAAGACCTGGAAGTCGTGGTGGAAGGCCTGCTGTATGTGGCCGTACCTGTGGAACCTGAGCGATTGTAGCTCGGGCTGGCTGACCTGACGCTGCCGGAGGTGCTTCCTGCTGAAGATGATCTTACGTTTGAAGATGTAGATGTGGAAGTCCTAGGAGTCCTGGAGACCGAAGTCATCCCGGACCTTGAAGAAGTGGAGGTCCTGCCTGCAGTGGTTGTCGAACTGGTCCTGGTAGCACCGGTCGCCCTTGTGGCAGCGCCGCTCCTTGCCCTGGTGGTCGCGGAAGACCTGACTCCGGCAGTCCTCGAGACTGAACCGATGCCGCTCCTCACGCCAGAACCGGTGGTAGCGATGCGTGGAGTGTTGATCCTGGTGCCGCCACCGAAGTGGTCGTGACCCCACATGTAATGAGGATCGTGGTACCATCCTCCATACCAGCCACCGTACCATCCGCCGTAGCCGTAGTACCACGGATCATACCATCCGCCGTACCAGCCCCAGCCATAGCCGTAGCCATAATACCAAGGGTCATACCATCCGCCATAGAACCAAGGGTCGTACCAACCGCCGTAATACCAAGGGCTGTACCTGTAACCGTAATATGGACCGTACCATCCGCCATAATACCAAGGGTCATACCATCCGCCGTAATACCAAGGATTTGCTCCCCAGTAGATGGAAGAATAGAATGGCCTGTGCCAGCTATACCATGAAGAGGCATACCAAGGCTGGTACGCAGCCCAGGTGTCCCAGCCGTTGTCGAACAGGTACACCGAGGTTGTATTGTCCTGCTTGTTGAAATCTATCTTGGCTACCTTGTTCGAAGGGATGAACAGGGTGTCGACTTTCTCTCCACTTTTGAGGAAGATAGGGGAGTTTTTCGTCTTAGCCACGAGAACATCGTTGTCATACAGGTTGTTGTCAGCCTGGACAGCGGTTTCTCCTGCAGTAGTTTTAGGCGTATAGTAGATTCCATCCTGATACCTCTGCTGGGAGGCATCGTTAGCGTATTGCGCTGCTGAACCGCACGAAGTCAGTGCCAGAAGCGCCGAGACAAATAGTAATGTGCGTGTTTTCATTTCTGAATCTCCTATAAATTGATAATAAATTCGTAACTTCGTAACCGTTTTCAAACGGTCCGTTTTATTAATGTTTCTCAATAAACAAAATCCGTACCGAATGAATTATTGCACAATATTAATAATAATTGGCAAAAACCGCAAACAGATAAAAGACATATGGCAAAGGAAGTAACTAAAAGGTCAGAGAACTATTCTCAGTGGTATAACGATCTCGCACTCAAGGCTGATCTGGCGGAGCAGTCTCCGGTCCGGGGATGCATGGTCATCAAGCCTTACGGATATGCAATCTGGGAGAAAATGCAGCAGGCCCTGGACAAGATGTTCAAGGAGACAGGTGCCGTGAACGCATATTTCCCGCTGTTCATACCGAAGTCATTCTTCAGCCGCGAGGCCGAGCATGTGGCCGGTTTCGCCAAGGAGTGTGCGGTCGTAACCCATCACAGGCTTATGAACGACCCTGACGGCAACGGCATCGTGGTCGATCCGGAAGCAAAGCTTGAGGAGGAACTGATCGTGAGGCCGACTTCCGAAACTATCATCTGGAGCACCTACAAGAATTGGATCACTTCGTGGAGAGACCTTCCGATAATGTGCAACCAGTGGTGCAACGTAGTCCGCTGGGAGATGCGTACCAGGCTTTTCCTCAGGACAGCTGAATTCCTCTGGCAGGAAGGCCATACCGCCCATGCTACGTCCCAGGAGGCCCTGGAAGAGGCCCAGAGGATGGTCGGGGTATATGCCCGCTTCGCGAGGGAATTCATGGCGCTGCCAGTAATCGTCGGCCACAAGAGCCCGAACGAGCGTTTCGCCGGTGCCCTCGACACCCTCACCATCGAGGCTATGATGCAGGACGGCAAGGCCCTGCAGGCCGGTACTTCGCATTTCCTCGGCCAGAACTTCGCCAAGTCGTTCGATGTCACCTTCACCGACAAGGAAGGCCAGCAGCAGTATGTTTGGGCTACTTCCTGGGGAGTTTCCACGAGGCTCATGGGGGCCTTGATCATGGCCCACGGCGACGATAACGGACTCGTGCTCCCTCCTGCACTCGCCCCTATCCAGGTCGTGATGGTTCCGATATTCAAGACCGACGAGGAGCGCAGCCAGATCCTGGAGAAGATGGAGCAGCTCAAGAAGGCCCTGGAGGCCGAAGGCCACACGGTCAAGATCGACGATCGCGACACCCTGCGCCCTGGCTTCAAGTTTGCAGAATGGGAGCTCAAGGGCGTACCAGTACGTCTTGCCATGGGTCCTAGGGATCTCCAGAACGGAACGGTAGAAGTGCATCGCAGGGATACCCTCGAGAAGCAGACGGTCGCTCTCGAAGGCCTCGAGAAGTCCATCGCGTCTCTCCTTGACGATATCCAGAAGACCATCTACCGGAAAGCTTTCGAATTCCGTGAGGCCAATGTCGAAAAGTGCGACGATTGGGAGGAGTTCAAGGCCAAGATCGGGACGGGCAAGTTCCTTCTCTGCCACTGGGACGGGACGGCCGAGACCGAGCAGAAGATCAAGGACGAAACCAAGGCGACCATCCGCTGCATACCTGTGGACAGCTTCGTCTGCGAGGAAGAGGGCAAGGATATTTATTCCGGCAAGCCTTCGAAGCAAAGGGTTGTCTTCGCTATTTCATATTGATATATTAAAAAACGGATACTATGACTACCACTTCCAGAAGGGCACTGTCGGTTGCCGTTGCGGTCCTGGTCGCCGCGATCGCTTCATATGCCCAGACCGATACGACCAGGAAGGATGCTCAGGCGGCCGCTGCTGAGGCTGCAAGGCTCCTGACGCAGACCGAAGAGACGAAGGTAGTCCCTCCGAAGCCTGATTACTGGACCCGTTCCCTGATGACCAACGTCAATTTCATCCAGAACAGTTTCACCAATTGGGCCAAGGGAGGATACAACAACTACGCGCTCAGTGCGTACATAGACGGTAAAGCCGACTGGAAGAAGGACGAGATGTACTGGAACAACAGGCTCCAGCTCGACTACGGATTCCTGTATTCGGACGATAAGCCGCTGATGCAGAAGAACAAGGACAGGATCCTGCTGGAGAGCACCTGGGGCTACAAGGCCACCAAGACCTTGAGTTACACGGCCAAGTTCACCTTCCTGAACCAGTTCACCAGCGGCTGGACATATCCGAACCAGTTCACCAGCGGCTGGACATATCCTACCCCTTCCGTGGAAGACGGTGAGGAACCGACCAGCCAGCAGTGGAAGGATGCCCGCGTCCTGAAGTCCGATTTCTTCGCCCCTGCAATCGTGACCCTGGGTCTTGGTGTGGACTGGGTTCCGACCAAGTGGCTCACTGTCAACTTCGCTCCTCTGACCGGAGGTTTCACCATCGTCGGCAGGGAGAAGCTCAGGAAGAATAACGGTATGGACAGGAGGAAGGAATATGAGGATGCAACCTTGTATCCCGACGCCAAGGATGATGCCGGTGTCTACTACACTACAGGTTATTACTACCGTCCGGCCAGGTTTGAATTCGGTGCTCAGCTCACTGCAGATGCCAAGGTCAAGATCAATGACAATTTCGAAGGATCCACCCATCTGCTCCTGTTCTCCAATTACCTTAAGAATCCTCAGAACCTGAGGGTCAACTGGGACACCAGGATGATGTGGAAACTCAACAAGTTCTTCTCCTTGAACCTCACCACGAACCTCATCTACGACGACACCGTGCTCATAGTTGACGAGGCTCACGCTGACGGCCACAGGGCCGTG
>ONPI01000171.1 GCA_900319685.1 uncultured Bacteroidales bacterium | reverse complement strand
TTTCTCGGGAGAATCTCTCGAAGCGAGCACAATGATTTGTCCGGATCCCATACGGTTCGGATCTTTCTCCGCCTTGGCGTTGCAGTATAGCGGGGAGCGCCTGAGGGCAACCGCAAGCCTGGCGGTGACATACGTACACGAGTCGGCGACAAGGAAGGATTCAGGTCTGGAGACCGCTCCCGACAGGAGCCGGCTCGGCCCTTCGTTTAGCCTTTCATACGAACTCGTTCCGGGAATGCATGTCCGGGCCTTCGTGAAGGACGGTTTCCGTGTCCCGACATTCAATGACTTGTATTACGACAGGGTAGGCAGCATATCCCTGGTTCCGGAGAAGGCTTTCCAGTCCGGGGCAGGTGCGACCTGGCAGGGAAAGGCCGGTAAAGCCTTGCTGGACCTGACGGCGGATGCATATTACAATGTGGTGAAAGACAAGATTGTGGCTATTCCGACGATGTTCGTCTGGAGGATGCGGAACCTGGGTAGAGTCAATATGGCCGGAGCCGACTTGTCGGCCGGCATGAGCCTGCCTGTGGGTGGAGGATATTCTTTCCGCACGGATGCTTCCTTCTCGTTCCTGCGGGCCATCGACGTGACAGACCCGTCCGCCAAGAACTACAGGCACCAGATCCAGTACACGCCGAAGACGAGCGGCTCCTTGAGCGCATCCATATTCAAGGAAGGATTCTCCTTGAATTATACCTTGATCGCGGTCGGCCGGAGATATTTCCTGCCGCAGAACCTCGAAGTGAATGCCCTGGCAGGGTATTTCGACCACGGCATCGCCGTCCGGAAGACAGTTCCGCTCCGCTTCTGCAGCCTGACACTTGCAGCCGAGGCGCTCAACCTTGCCGGCACAAATTACGAAATAGTACACAGTTATCCGATGCCCGGCCGCCAGTTCCGGATGTCGGTGACCGTTACGATATAAATAATGAAGGCTGTTGTTATGACCGTCATTGCCGGCAGCGACCGGCAATCCGGATTCCCGATCAGGTCGGGGATGACAGCAAGTCAGGCTGGGGATGACAGAATGGAAGTATTTAAAACTGATTATATTATGGAAATGATGAAAAGATTTTTAGGAATTGCATTGATTGCAATCACCGGTATCGTTGCAGCATCCTGCAACGGCCATCACGAGGGAGAAGAGATCCTGAATACGGGAGCCTATGTACTCAACAACGGCGCCTGGGGCGAAAACAACGCTACGATCAGCAGGTATGACCCGACCACCAAGGTTGTGTCTCCAAGGGCGTTCCAGACAGCCAACGGAGCTGGTCTCGGAGACCTCGGGCAGGATATCATCACTTTGGGCAAGAAGATGTTCATCGCAGTCAACGGCTCGAAGACCATCTTCGTCACCGACCGCGACCTCACCATCCTCTCGACCATCACCGCGACGGCTGACGGCAACCAGCTTTCCCCTCGCTACCTTTGCAGCGGCGGAGGGAAAGTATATGTCACCTATTACGAAGGATACCTCGGCGAGATCGATCCGGAGACATATTCCGTAAGGACCACGGCCATTGGCCCTAACCCGGACGGCCTCGTCTATTACGACGGGAAGATATATACCGCCAACTCGGGAGGTTACCTTTATCCTGCGTACAACAACACAGTGTCGGTGGTGGATGCTGCTTCCTTCAAGGAGACTTCCACGATCACGGTCAATGTCAACCCTTCGGGCATGGCCCTTGTCGAAAAGACGATATTCGTGTACAGCTTCGGTAACTACGCGGAAGTAGCCCCGAAGGTCCAGAAGATCGACCCGGCTACTTCGAAGGTTACCGACCTCAGTTATGCCTCTCCGTCGGGAATTGCAGTCTGCGACAGTTACCTGTACGTGCTCTGCGGAGGTTATGACGAGAACTGGAACCCGCTTCCGGGAACCGTTTACAAGTATGACGTGGCCGCAGGGAAGGACCTTGGGAACTTCGTTACTGACGGCACCACCATGCCGAACGCATATTCGATTTCATACACCAAGGGACATCTGTGGGTAGGCTGCTCCGATTACAAGACAAACGGAGATGTCTATCTGTTCGACGTTTACACGGGCAAACAGATAGACAAATTCGACAGTCAGGGCATCAACCCTATAAAGGTGGTTGAATAAGATTACTTGTTCAATGCGTCTGCGGACTTGATGAACTTAGCCAGGTCTTCCTCGGAGATGTGATAATTCTGCATATCCCCGGAGAAGTACTGGTCGTATGAACTCATATCCACGAATCCGTGACCGGAGAGGTTGAAGAGAATGGTCTTCGCTTCTCCGGTTTCCTTGCATTTGAGGGCCTCGGTGATGGTTGCGGCGATGGCGTGGCAGGATTCCGGAGCAGGGATTATGCCTTCGGTCCTGGCGAAGAGGACTCCAGCCTTGAACGAGTCAAGTTGCTCTATGTCAACTGCTTCCATAAGTCCATCCTTCATCAGCTGGGACATGATGACGCCGGCTCCGTGATAGCGGAGGCCTCCGGCGTGGATGGATGCCGGCTTGAACGTGTGGCCGAGGGTGTACATCGGCAGGAGCGGGGTCATTCCGGCCTCGTCTCCGAAGTCGTATTCAAACTTTCCGCGAGTGAGCTTAGGGCAGGAATACGGCTCCGCGGCGATGAAACGGGTCTTCTTCCCGTCCTTGATGTTGTGGCGCATGAACGGGAACGAGATACCGCTGAAATTGGAACCTCCGCCGAAGCAGGCGACGACTATGTCCGGATATTCACCGGCCAGTTCCATCTGCTTTTCGGCCTCCAGTCCGATTACGGTCTGGTGCAGGCAGACGTGGTTCAGGACGGAGCCGAGGGTGTATTTGCAGTTAGGAGTGGTCACAGCAAGTTCTATTGCCTCCGAGATGGCGCATCCGAGGGAACCCTGGTCCATAGGGTTGGCTGTGATAATGTCCTTTCCGGCGCGGGTGGACATCGATGGGGAAGGGGTGATGGTCGCACCAAAAGCCTGCATGATGGATTTCCTGTAAGGCTTCTGGTTATAGCTGACCTTTACCATATAGACGGTACACTCGATTCCGAACTTCTTGGCGGCGTACG
>ONPI01000063.1 GCA_900319685.1 uncultured Bacteroidales bacterium | reverse complement strand
GAACGAGTTCGGCGGCCACGTCAGTTCAGGAGTCATCGGAATCCAGGTACTGATGCGCACGCTCACTGAATTTGGCCGTCCGGACCTGGCCTTCAGGATCGCATCGGATGACACATATCCTTCCTGGGGATACATGGCGGCGAACGGGGCTACCACCATCTGGGAGCTGTGGAACGGCAATACGGCCGATCCGGCGATGAACTCCGGCAACCACGTTATGCTGCTCGGGGACCTCATCATCTGGGAATATGAATACCTGGCGGGAATCCGTCCTCTGAAACCGGGCTTCGCCGAGATCGAGCTGCGGCCATATCCGGTCGAAGGGCTCGATTACGTGGATTGCAGCTACGAGTCCGTACAAGGAAGGATCTCGAGTTCCTGGAAGAAGGAAAACGGTGTCTTCAAGTGGGACGTCTCCGTCCCGAAGGGAATCCGCACCGAAGTGTATCTCCCGGGCACCACAACCCCGGAAATCATCACCGGCGGCAAGCACCATTACGAGGTAAGGATGTAGGTATGTCTATGAATCTCCTTCAATATCGATTAGGGGCGGGGGTGGAGGCCTTCACCGCGAGGAGGGACTCCGTGCTCCCCTATCCGGTGATACAGGGGCATCAGGTCCACGGTTCAAGGATAGCGATTGTGGACCGGCCGGATCTGACAAGGGAAGATCTGGAGGGCTACGATGCGTTCATTACCGATATTCCTGGAATAGCTATAGGAGTCCGTACGGCGGACTGTACGCCCGTCCTGTTATTTGACCCGTTGCATCGAGTCATCGCGGCGGTCCACTCCGGCTGGAGAGGAACGGTATCGAAGATATCCCAGAAGACCGTATGCCTTATGGGAGAGGTTTTCGGGACGTGTCCCGCAGATCTTCGCGCCGTAATAGGACCTTCTATCGGGCCGGACAGTTTCCAGGTCGGAGAAGAGGTAGTGGAACGGTTCAGGGATGCTGGCTTCCCAATGTCTGGAATATGGACGGATCAAGGCCCTGGAAACGGCTCCCCGATGTCCGGAGGCCACCACATAGACCTCTTCAAGGCCAACAGATGGATCTTGGAAGGATGCGGCTTGAAGCCAGGAAACATCCAGATCTACGACATCGACACGTTCACCGACCTATCCTTCTATTCCGCGAGGCGGGAAGGAGTCGGTTGCGGAAGGAATATCAATTCAATCAAGCTGATATAGGTCTATAGCCGGACCTTCCTCTTCCAGAGGTCCGCCATCCTGCGGTGTCCGGCAGGAGTCGGGTGTATGCCGTCCCATATCCAATAGGACGGCGCCGGCTGCTTCGGGATCAGTTTATCGAACAAAGTATCGAAAGGGATGCAGACGGCATCATATTCATCGCACAGCTCACGGACCACGGCAGCCATCCTGCGGGTAAGACACTCACGCAAGTCATAGGTCGGACTCTCAGCGAGGGAGCCCTGCCTTGCGACGAATGGCGTACAAAGGACCAGCCGGACGGAAGGATTCTGGTCCCTGACCTGCTGCAGCAGGCGACCGTACGCGGTCTTCCAGGCATCGAAGTCAAAGTCCTCTCCACCACCTTCGTCCAACCAGGCGTGGATGTCGTTGGTCCCGACAAGCACCGACAGGATGTCGGGATGCAGGTCAAGCACGTCTTCCTGCCACCGGGCGGCCAGGTCGCAGAGTTTATGCCCGCTGAAACCACGGTTGAAGAAGCTGTACCCTGACCTAGGACGGGAACTTTGGATATCGGAAGCAATCAGCATCACGTAGCTGTGACCGTATATGTGGTTCATGTCCGTCTGGCTGCGCTCTGCCGATGTCTTCTTGTAATTATAGACGTTGCCCCAGTTGCCGTCTGTGATGGAATCGCCTATGAACACCACCCGCTTGTCCCCGGCTGAAAGGCCCGCGGAAGTCAGCACCGACACTGCCAATGCCAGCAGGATTCCGAGAAAAGCAGAATTACGCATATTCAAAACCGGAGGATCAGGAAACTTCTATCTTGAGGCCCTTCGAGAATGAAAGGACCTTGTCGATCGTAGAGACATAATCCTTCTGCTTTATCTTGAGCATCAGGCTGGCCACCGAATCGGAGAGGGTGAAACCCTGGATATCGGCCCCGGAGTCCTTGAGTGCCTTCATGATGTCCAGGAGAGCCTCGTTCGAGACCGGAGAAACCGTAATGGTACACTCCCTCTCCCCATGCTTGCGAGTGATGAAATGCATCGTCTCCAGGACCAGGATGGTCATCAAGGTAGTGGCTACAGCCACCGGATACATCGCGGCACCGCAACTCAAACCTATCGCGGCTGCGACCCAGAGTCCGGCAGCGGTGGTAACTCCCCTGATGGCGTTTTTCTGGAATATGATAACGCCGGCGCCGATGAAACCTATTCCGGAAACCACTTGGGCGGCGACACGGGCGGCGTCAAAACGCCCGGAGAAAGCAAACTGGGAGATAATCATGAACAGGGCGCTTCCCAACGCCACTATGAAATGGGTGCGTACGCCTGCTTCCTTGGCGCGGAACTCGCGTTCGAACCCGATCAGGCCGCCGAGCACTCCGGCGATGAAAATCCTGAGTATTAAATTCCATTCGATATCCATTGCATCACTGTTTAAAACAATCCAGGGGTAATGTTCAGCCACTTCAGCACAGTCTCACCGAAGAGCAGGATCAGAAGCCAGGAGAAGGTCATCATGGTGATTCCGTACTTGAAGGCATCCGTCATGCTGTACTGGTTGGTATTATAGAGGAGGGCGGCCGGCTTGCTGTTGAACGGCAGCACGTAGCAGTGCTCTATCAGCATCGCGACCGGCAGCGAAAGGCTCATAGGCGGGAAGCCGAACCGCTTCTCGACGCCGAGAGCAATCGGAACGAAAACCATCGTACGGATGGTCTTGGACTGGAATACCAGGCCTGAATACATCATCAGGAAGGTCAGGATGACGTACAGCACCCAGAACGGAGTGTCCGAAGTGATACCCATCGAGTTGAAGGCCGCATTCACCATGGTATTCGGGAGGTCGGTGGCGTTGAGCCCGCTTCCAAGTACATAAGCACCGGCGCTGAAGAGCATCAGGTGCCAAGGTATGTCCACATCGTTCCATTTTACCACGCCTATCCCGGGAAGAAGGGCCAGTATGGCACCCAGCAACGCGACTATGGTCTCGTCGATGTTGTGGAAGGTGCCCTTAGTGACCCAGAGGAAGAGGACGATGCAGAATATTCCTACCGCCCTCCATTCCTGCGCTGACATCTTGCCCATGGCGGCTAGTTCGCCCTTGAGCCTGTCGATACCTCCTTCCAGCTGAGGGACCTGCTCTTCCTTCTTCATCGGGAAGAACACATACATGCCCAGCAGGAGGCCTACGACAAGGATGATGACACTCATCGGTCCGACTGCTACCAGCCATTCCTTGTAGCCGAAGTCGCAGCTGCCCACGAAGCCGGCGATAAGTGATATGGCAAGCAGGTGGGCGCCACTTCCGGTGTAGAAGGCATTCGCACCGATATTCACCTGGAACAAGTTCTGGATCACGAGGTTGCGGCCGAAGTTGTTGCGATGGCCTCCAGAGGCTCCGTAGATGGCGCAGATCACCATGAAGATCGGCAGCATGATGGTAGCCTTGACCGTGGTGGCCGAGATGAAAGCGGAAAGGACCAGGTTGATGAGGAGGAAACTCCACAGCACGCCCTTGGCGCTCTTTCCGAACTTGATGACGAAGGCCAGTGCCAGCCGCTTCGCAAACTGGGTCTTGACAAGCATGGAGGCCAGGACGAAGGACAGGATATTCAGCCACATCACAGGATGTCCCAACTGAGCCAGGGCTTCTTTCTGTGTGGTAACGTTCAATAGGACCGTTGCCAGTATCAAAAGGAGCGAGGTCAGGTAGTTCGGCAGCGCCTCCGTCATCCACAATATGAGGCTGGCCGCGAATATGGCCAGCATCGCGTAGTTCGCGCGTATGAATCCCGCCTCCCCCAGCACGCCGAAGCGCTTCTGCGCCGCGGCGGCCAGGGTATCGGGACTGAGATTGTCGATGAAACCGATATGGCAGAACCAGCAGATCCAGACGAAGGCGATGATCGCAAGCGGACCGCCCAGACGGGCCATCCAGACCTCGAACTTCGATTTCTGCATCTTCGGCAGTTTCTCTACCTTGTAATTGTTCATGTCAAGCGGATCGAAAACCGCCTTGTTCTGTTCTGCCATAATGATATACTATTTCCAGTTCTTGTATGGGTTCTTCATCAACATGGAGTTGAAATACTTCGGGTCACCGGTGACCTCCTCTCCAAGCCATTCAGGCTTGTCGAAAGGCTCGTTCTCGTCGGCAAGTTCGACTTCGGCGACGGTAAGGCCGTCGTTGTCTCCGTAGAACTCGTCAACTTCCCAGGTGTGTACTCCGTCGGTATTCTTGACAAGATACCTCGTCTTGTCGATCACTCCCGGCTCTGCCAGGTCGAGGAGGGCCTTGACCTCGTCCACCGGGATTTCCTTCTCCCACTCGAAGCGGGATGCGCCGGAGGAGTTGCCTATGCCCTTAACGGTGATGAAACCTTTCTCGCCCTTTACGCGGATACGTACCGTACGCTCAGGGACACTGCAGAGATAGCCCTGCGTTATGCGGGTAGCCTTGAAGGCGTCGGCCTTGAAGTCGCCCTTCACCAAGAATTTCTTTTCTATTTCCTGTGCCATGGCTTATTCGTTAGCAAGAGGTTTGTCAATCATTCCGATCACGCGCTTGATAGCCTGCAGGTAATTGATGTTCTCAACTCCTTCGAGACCCACATCGGCAATGGTCTTCTTTATGTCTTCGATTTCAGTGGATTCGGAATTTATAGTCACGACCTTGGCTCCGTTTATGAGCACGTTGCCCACCTCGCAGATCGTATCGTTGACCATATACCCGAAGCGCTGCTTGTGCACGCGTACCGCTGCAAGGTCCGGATTGGCCTTCACCATCGCGATGAACTCTTCGAAGGTGTAGGTGTCCTTGGTAAGGGCAGGCATCTCCACCATGAAGGCAGGGAAGACTTCCTTCTCCAGGACTTCGCGGGAAATAGGGAACTCACCTTTCATCAGAGGGTTCCACTGCTCGAGACCGTCGACCGTCTGGACGTAGGTCTTGATGTCCATCTTCCCGTTACGGATCTTGGTGTTGTTGATGTCGTTCTTGGCGGATATGATGTATATCTCGTCGCTTTCCCTCTCCCAAACTTTCTCAGGCACTGGGACGGAAAGGCGTGCCATTCTCTTGTGCGCTTCGCAGAAGCACTGACCGAAGCTACGGAATTCAAAGCGAGGCTTGCTCTGCTCGCCTATTTTAAGTTCTGCCATGATATATTCAAAATCAGTTCTTTACATAATCATCATCGACTGCAGTGGTAGAGTTGGCAGCACCCGGGGTGAAGGTATCGGTGCGCATCCACTTGCCGGTTCCGTCAGGGACACGGCTCCAAGAGCCCGAATAGTTGGTGATGGATACTCCCCAGTTGCCTGCATCATCTTTGTCGCCGCGTTGGAATGCATCGATCTGGTTGCCCTTGTTGTCGAACAGCTGGATATATACGCTCTTCTTTGCGGAGAAGCCGCTGGAGAATCCCCTAGGGGTTGTTCCCTTGGCTCCGATGATAGCGAAGAATCCCTTTGCAGGAACGACCTCGCCGTCGATTCCGGTCCAGCAGTTGCCCTCATCCTTGCTGATGGTAACGCCCGTAAGCTTGATAGGATAGTCGCTCGCGTTGTAGAGCTCGAAGAACTTCTCCTCGTCTGCACCGGCACCATATACCTCGTTGAGCTTGAGTTTGCTCCAGTCGGTGGCAGGGTCGCCTACCTTGAATGAATATTTGTCTGAAGTCGTGACGAATCCGGCTTCGTTCTCTACGGACACCGTGAAGGAAACTTCAGTTCCGTCAGGCATCGCAGGGATGGTGGCGCTGAACGTGTTCCCGCTTCCGGTCATATCGGCGGAAGTGCCGTTGTAATTGAGAGTCGCCTTCGTCACTTTCTGGAGTCCGGACACCGTAGCTGTCACCGTTACGGGAGAGATGGAAGTAGGAGCTTCCGGAGAGAATACAACTTTATCGATGGTCGAAGGGCCTTTGTAGACTTCGTCTTTTATGCATCCTGCAAAAGCGAGGACGGCGGCCAGTGAAACTAATAATATCTTTTTCATAATCATCCTGTTTTAGAAGTCAATCTCGAAACGAACGGCAAGCATATGGTAATCCACACCGGCCTTGCCGTCAGGGTTTACCACCTTTGTGTAATCTTTGACCGGAGCACCGGAGGCATCCTTGCCTACGTTCAGCTTACCCTTTCCGTTTGCATAACGGTCGTTGTTGTTGTACTGGTAGTTGACCACCAGCTTCACGTTGTCGTTGACATACCAGTTGAGTCCGAGAGCATAAGCCTCGGCAGCGCCACCGTATACGTTGGCGAAGTTGAGGTTGCAGTTCTCATAGCGGGCGCAAAGCTCCACGTCTCCGTACTTGCTGCTTCCGCGATCGACCTTGGTGTACTTGCCGCCACGGGAGTCATACTGCTGGCGACCTCCAAAGAGCAGATAGCCTGCCTGTGCATACCAGCCGCCGAAATTCTTTGTTGCAGGATCTGCGGCGTCGCTCTTGAAGTGTACGTTGTCGCCGATGTAGGCTGCTTCGTAACGGAGTCCGTTCCAATGTCCGGCAAGCTCCACGGTCCACAGATTGTTGTGGTCGAAGCCAGGCAGATTGTTGGTGTCCAGATACTTCTTGCGGTTGATGCTGGTGGAGTTGCGGCAGCTGGCACGGTAGGTTCCCCACTCACCGGTTGCAAGGTCGGTGGTAGTGGTCCTGTATGAATATGCAGCACCGATATGGAGGCTTGCATTGTCCAGCTTGTAAAGAGGACGGAATACGACCTTGGCGGTCAGTGAATAACCTGAATTGCGGCCGAAGTCCTTGTTGTTGTCAGCTACGTTCGTCCATTCTTCGCTGCCTGCAATGACCTGGCTGAATGCACCCGCGGATACCCACAGCCAATCCTTGGCATATTTTGCATTGATACCGATGTGGCGGGAAGGAGTCAGAGCCGAGCAGACCATAGGACGCTCCATAAACTGAAGGTAACGGGACGTCGTGTTGCGCTGGATGGAGAAATTCTCCTTGAAGTTACCGGCCTGGAGGTCGGTGTTGGCGATTCCGGTGTAACGCACGATAGCATCCTTGAGTTCGGCAAGACCGTTGGCGAGGTCCATATCGAATTCTCCGTACCAGTCGTCGTTGATCTGTCCCTTGACAGCAAAACGGGCACGCCTGATGCTGGTTCCGTTACCGATAGGGTCCGCATAGTCAGGGGCTCCGAAGAAGACTGCTCCGTCGGCCTGGGCTCGGACATCGAACCAGAACTTGTAACCGCTCTTCGGCGATTCCAGTACCAGGATTCCGTCCTGCGCTTCGACGTCCAGGACATCGGATTCGACGGCCACACCGTACTGGTTGTACTTGACCGTCTTCTTCTGGGCATTCACTGCACATACCGTAAGCAGCGACATAGCCAAAATTAAGAGGATTTTACGCATAATTAATAATTAAAGTGTTGATTAAATGGATTTTATGAATTTTATCAAGTTGTCGCTCCGCTGAAGGCCAAGTTTCGCCCGCAGGCGGGAGCGGTTTATTTCGACACTCTTCGGAGTGATATTCATCAAGGATGCAATGTATTTGCTGGAGAAACCCTGGCGGAGCAGGTTGGCGAGTTTCCTCTCCCCCTCCGTCAGATTCGGGAACATGCTCTTAAGGCGCATGTTGAAATCCTCGTTCAGCACTTCACTCCTGGCATAGAAATCATTCATCTCCCGGGTGAAATACATCCTCTCGCGCAGCGCACCGAGCAATGAGTCCATCGCATCGTCCTTTCCCTCGCCGTCTTCCATCGCACGTACACCGGAAAGGTCATCGTATATCTTCTCCATGAACTCCTTCTGGTCGCTGACGCCCACCGCGAAGTCAACAAGCTCCTTGCGCTTCTCATCCAGTTTGTTCCGGAGGTCCCGTTCCGTCATCTCAGCCCTGACCTCCAGTGCGGAAAGGGATTTTTGGGTGCTGTAAACCTGCTGTTCCCTGGCAAGCACGGCCTGCCTCTGCATGGCGAGCCTGTCCTGCCAGTGTCGGTAATATGTTATCACACCCAGCAGCAGCACAATGCCCAGCACGATTAGGGTACTGAATATGTCTCCGCCCAGGATACGTCCCAGGCAATATGCGACCATGAACGCCAGCACAGGAGAAACTACCGCCGCTATACTGCCTTTCAGGAGCTCCTCCCCGTCCGCGAGGGCCCTTTCGCGTACCACGCTGATCCCGAATAGGGAGGCAAGATACAATGTCCCGGCAGGAAGCGGTGTGGCCGCGAGGCCGATCTTCCCTGGCAGGCCGGAAGAAAACAATCCGAATGACAATACCATCGCAAGCATCAGGGACAATATAGACAAGGAATTGATATCCAGGTCATTATCAGCTACTGAATATTTGTATACCGTGGCTTTCGAGCGGAGGATGGGCCATATCGCGAGCGGACATCCTGCCGCCAGGACAGCGGTAAGCCATCCCCTGCCGGAAGGCAGGAAAGTGAATAAGACCGAATTGTTGAAAGCTACGGCAAAAAGCAGAAGCAAAGAAACCACACTGCTCGCACAGAGGACCTTCCCTTCAAGGATGGCCATATGGGTCCTGCCCCTGCGAAGGAATGCCGAGCAAAGGCCGTAGATTCCGGCGGCAAGAAGGGCACAGATGACCGGCGCAACGACCCATGAAAGGATATATGGCAACGCGACCGGCAGAGACAGCGGAGTTCCGCAGGCAAGGGAGAGTCCCGCTATTGAGGCCACAAAGGCATACGGAACAGCCGGGAACCGGCTGAACCGCCCGACGATGATTGCGGAAACAGCAGTGGCAATCCCGACCGGAAGGGCACCGGCACCGCACTGAGGCATTGTCAGCCCGGCGGCAAGGGGTTCTCCGGTTTCAGGCGACAGGCACGGTACCAGGATGCCGGCAAGCAGCAGGAACGGAGCAAAGAGGGCTACACCATTCCTCTCGCCGGCTCCTGAAGCCAGGATGCTTCCCCCTACCACAGGGAGATCAAGCAACAGCAGGAGCGAACCTGCCAGCAGGACGGAGAGTATGATGTAGGCTATTTCCATTACAGCGATCGCTTTATGGCCATTACGGACAACTGCTCGGCCACCTTGACGGCCGCCTTAGCAAGATCCTCGATATGGAGGGAGAAATAACGAAGATGGAACTTTTCGCTAAGCTTGAGTCCGTCCATCTGGTGGAATACAGTCCGTTTGATAGACTGGCTGAGCTTAACTGCTTCCTTCTCGTAGAAATATACCTGAGAGGTGGTCTCGGCGACTGCATGGGGCTCGGTAAAATATGCCTTGGTTCCCGGAATGGAACTCTCGACGGCAAGCGCAGCAAGCTCGCTCAGCTTCACGAACTCGCGCTTAAGCTCCTTCGGAACATTCGGGGACTCGATCTCGAACTGCACCAGGTCCACGCTGATTATATTTATAATATGGTCGAACCTTTCCAGAAGGCGCATGATATCGCCTCGCGACCTCATCAGGTAACCTTTCGAATACAGGGTACCTTCTATCTCCCTTATCCTGGAAAGAGCTTCGGTTTCCAAGGTCGCCATCTTGGACAGGTTCTCGGCGAAGCCGGCCTCATCTCCATACAGATAATCCTTCACGCCACCCTTGAAAACGGTGAGCGATTCATCGACGGCAGCGAGCAGGACATCCATGCTCCCAATCAGGCTGGCTGCTTTCTTCCGTGAAAAAATATCCATGAATCCCATGATTGGAATAGTCTCGTGTTATCAGTTGTAAAGATAACACAAATAGAGTTTATTTCAAAGGGATGTAGAGATAATAAAACGCCTGCAG
>ONPI01000018.1 GCA_900319685.1 uncultured Bacteroidales bacterium | reverse complement strand
TCGGCGGTGTAGTTCTTGAACTCTACGTTGGCAATGAACCTTGCACGACGGAGTTCAGGAAGGATGTCGCTCTTGAGCTCGGTATAGACGGAAGACATGTTCTTGATTTCGCTTTCACGTACTGCAGGATCGCTGTACATGGAGAGAACGCGAAGGATGAGGTCCTTGTCCTCGATGTTGGAATTCTGGACAAGCTCCTGGAAGCCTTCCCAGTCCTGACCCATACTCTTGACCTCAGGATCGGTGACGTCCTTGCCCTTCACGATCTTGTCCCAAGCCTTGTCGGCGGTGCCGGCACGCTTGTCGGAAAGCTTCGCGTTGAGTTTCTCACCACCTTCCGGAGAAGCGTAGGCGACAACCTCGGTACCGACGAGAGTCTTCCTCTCGTTGTCGCTGATCTCATCGAGAGCATCCTGGAAGTCCTTGATTGACTTGCCCTTGAGCTGGGAAGCCTGGACATCTGCGGAATTGACCTTGTACATGATCTGGCCTTCAGCCGTCTGCTTGATGATAGGGAGATAGCCGTCAGCCTTCATAGGAACCTGACCGCCAGCCTTTACAAGCATGTAGGTGGTGTTGAGACCGTCAGCAACCTTCTTGGTAGGGAGCTGGAAGCTCTTTGCCTTGTACCTTACGAGACCACGGAGCTCGAGGTGGGATTTTTCCATACCCTCGACATAGTCGAAGTGAAGTTTCTCAGCTATGGTGCCTCCCACCTTTGGAACTACCTTGTAATTGTCCTTTACCTTCTCGCCCTGGTACATCAGAGGAGCCATCTTCGACTCACCGCCTTCATATACGATTACAGGGGTTACCTCGAGGATAGCCTTAGGGTGGAAGTAATTTGCAGGATAAGTGACGGTGACGGTAGGATCGATGCTGCCGCCAATGCACTCAAGAACAGCCGGATCGCACTTGACGATCACATTGTCAGCCAGTTCAGCCATCTTCTGGGCTGAAGAGCAAGCAACTGCAGCCAGTCCGATAACTGCAATAGCCAATGCTTTAAGTGTTTTCTTCATATTAAAAATTGATTAAACGTTTGCTTTCGCGTATTCTATATCAGTAGACAAATATAACTATTATTTTCTTAACTTTGCCAAACCTTGAATTTTTAGTATGGATTCCCAGGAACTTCAGAGACTGAAGAACAAATATGACATCATCGGAAACGATGCTGCCCTGAACAGGGCGTTGGAGACCGCGGTCGCTGTGGCACCGACGGACTTGACCGTGCTCATTACCGGTGAGAGCGGCGTAGGAAAGGAGAATATTCCCAAGATCATCCACCAGAACAGCCGCCGCAAGAGCAACAAGTACTTCGCAGTCAATTGCGGAGCCATTCCGGAGGGAACCATCGATTCCGAACTTTTCGGACACGAGAAGGGATCCTTTACCGGAGCCATCGAGACCCGCAAGGGATATTTCGAGGAAGCTGACGGCGGTACGTTGTTCCTGGATGAGATCGGGGAGCTTCCGCTGGCCTCGCAGGCCAAGCTCCTTCGCGTGCTCCAGAGCGGAGAATTCATAAAGGTCGGATCGTCGAAAGTCGAGAAGACAGACGTGAGGGTGATTGCGGCGACGAATGTCAACCTGCTCCACCAGGTGAGCAAGGGGAAGTTCCGCGAGGACCTGTATTACAGGCTCAACGCTATCAATATCCAGATGCCTGCCCTTCGCGATCGCAAGGAGGATATCTATCTCTTCTTCAGGAAGTTCACTTCGGATTTCTCGGAGAAATACGGGATGGGCAAGGTGACTCTGACCAATGACGCGATAGACCTGCTGATCAATTACCGCTGGCCGGGAAACATCCGCCAGCTCAAGAATGTGGCGGAGACCGTGACGGCCCTGGAATCGGAGAAACTTACCCCGACTTCGGAAAGGTGCGTAGTGGATGCTTCCACGCTTTCCCGGTATATGCCGAAAGAGGATTCCAACCTCCTGCCGGTGATGGCCGCAGGCGGAAGGAACGAATCGTCGATGCCGGATTCCGACAGGCAGATGTTCATCAAGGCCCTGCTCGACCTGAAGCAGGATGTGGACCATCTGAAGGCGCGGCTTGACGTCGTCCAGTCCGCGTCTCATCCTGTACAGGCGATCAAGCCGGTATCGGAGCCGGAGGAAGCAGAATGGCAGGGCCAGGGAGTCCCTGTTACGAGCGGGGAAATCGGCAAGGTTGTTGATATTAAGGCCGAAGAGCCTGAGGAACAGGACCTTTCCCTCAGGAACACGGAGTTGGAGAACATCCGCAAGGCCCTTGAAAAGCATCACGGCAACCGCAAGCTCGCGGCTCAGGAAGTGGGTGTGTCGGAAAGGACCCTATACCGGAAGATTAAAGAATATCATATTTGATCCATAGGAATATGAGAAGAATCCTGATATTGCTGGCGCTGGCCGCAGTCCTCCTCACGGGCGGCTGCTCGTTCGTCCGTTATTCTTTTTCGGGCACATCCATCGATCCCGATGTCAAGACGGTGACCATCAATTATTTCGAATACAAGGCCATGAAGGTCAATCCGACCCTCAGCAACGACATCACCGAAGCCCTGAAGGACAAGTTCCGCAAGATGACCAACCTGGAGCAGGTTGAAATGGACGGAGACCTGGATGTTTCAGGCGAGGTGACCGGTTATGAGGTGCGTGCTTCCGCCGTGACCGCGGATGAAGTGGCTGCCCAGAACAGGCTCACAGTCACCTGCAAGCTCAAGTTCGTCAACAAGCTGCATCCGGAGGAAAACGTCGAGCAGAGTTTCTCGGCATATTCCGACTATGATTCCACGAACCCTCTCGATGCCGTCGAGGCTACCCTCTGTGAGGAAATCGTCGAGAAGCTGGTGGAGGATATGTTCAATGCCTGCGTGGCTCAGTGGTAAGGTTATGGCTGAAGGTATTTCCAGACTCAAATCCTTGACTATGGACGAATTGACCGGGGTGATCAACATCTATCCCTGGTTCGGCGCGGCGCGTATGGAGCTGTGCGAGAGGATGTCCAAGGTAGGAGGCAGCGAATGGGGCAAGGAGCAGTACGCCGATGCGGCCATGTATATTCCTTCCCGCACCCTCGTCTTCGATATCATGCGCTCAGCATCCGGGGCAGACTATTCCGACAAGGACGTGAGGAACCTGGTGAAGAAGACAACCGAGTACCGCCGTACCGTGAAGGTGGTCGGCGGCGATTTCTTCTCGGCTGAACAGTATGAGAAAGTCAAGCAGGAAGACGACAGTTTCTTCTCCCGGATCAAGATAGGGAAATCCGACGAACCGCAGGGCCGGGGCTGGGACGATCCGGAGCTCGGGTTCTGCACGGAGACCCTCGCCGGGATCTATGCTGAGCAGGGCTATTTTGCTCAGGCAAAGAAGATTTATTCACGGCTAATGTTGCGATATCCGGAAAAAAGTGCTTACTTTGCATCCCTAATTCAAAAATTGAAGGAAGATAATTAAAAAATTTAAGAATATGTTTACAGTCCTTACTATCTTGATTGTGTTCGCAGCCATCCTCCTGACGATCGTCGTCCTGCTCCAGAACGGCAAGGGAGAGGGAATGGCCAGCAATTTCACATCAGCAAACCAGACTCTTGGTGTAAGGCAGACCGCTGACATCCTCGAGAAGGTGTCCTGGGGTCTGGTAACCTTTATCCTCGTCGTTTCCATCATCACCGCCTTCACCGTCAGGACCAATACCTCAGGTGTCGACGTGACTGACAAGATCGAGGCAGTCGAAGAGCAGCCGGAGTTCCCGTCCGCACCTATCCAGCAGGCGGCTCCAAGCCAGGACGCGCCGGTCAATGAAGCTCCGGCGGAGTAATCTCCGGACCAAAGACGATTGGAAGGTGACCTGAAAGCGATCAGGTCACCTTTTTTTTGTGCCTTTCTCCCGTCAGTGGGTGGGGTGACAAAATGGCAGAAACGGGCAGGTGGAATGCTATTTGACTTATTCTGAGCAGAAAAGGAGAAACTGTATATGGAAAATAAGAATAATTCACAATTGCAATTCCTTCCGAAGTATGCTCTCAATCTCAACGAGCAGGCTGCTTCGGGCAAGCTCGACCCTGTCATCGGCAGGGATGACGAGATCAGAAGGGTCCTCCAGATCCTGAGCCGGAGGACCAAGAACAATCCTATACTTGTAGGAGAACCGGGAGTCGGAAAGACCGCTATCTCAGAGGGCATAGCCCAGAAGATCGTGGACGGCGACGTGCCGGAGAACCTCAAGAGCAAGAAGGTATATTCCTTGGACATGGGATCCCTGATCGCCGGTGCGAAGTATCAGGGAGAATTCGAGGAAAGGCTCAAGGGCGTGGTCAAGGAAGTCGTTGACAGCGACGGGGAGATAATCCTCTTCATAGACGAGATCCATACCCTGGTAGGCGCAGGCCGTACTTCCGGGGCCATGGATGCTTCGAATATCCTGAAGCCTGCCCTGGCGAGGGGCGAGCTGAGGACGATAGGTTCCACCACCCTGGATGAGTACCAGAAGTATTTCGAGACCGACAAGGCTCTTGAGAGGAGGTTCCAGATGGTCATGGTGGACGAGCCTTCTCCGGCCGAGTCAATAGCAATCCTCAGGGGCCTGAAGGAGAAATACGAGAACCATCACAGGGTGCGCATCGAGGATGACGCCCTGATTGCGGCAGTGAACCTGTCCCACAGGTACATAACCAGCCGTTTCCTGCCTGACAAGGCGATCGACCTGGTCGATGAGGCGGCATCCAAGCTGCGTCTGGAGATGAATTCGGTTCCGGAGCCTATCGCAGAACTGAACAGCGACATCCGCCAGCTCGAAATCGAGAAGGAGGCCGTCAAGCGTGAGGGGACGTCCCTGAAGTCCGAGAAGATAGAGAAGGAGCTGTCCGACAAGCTGGCTGCCAGGGAAGGACTGATGAAGAAGTGGAACAGCGAGAAGGATATCCTGTCCAGGCTCCAGGAAGCCCGCCAGAAGGTGGAGGATTACAAGATCGAGGCTGCGGCTGCTGAGAGGACCGGCGACTACGGCAAGGTTGCGGAAATACGATACGGGCGTCTGGCCGAGGCCCAGAAGACTATCGACGAGCTTTCTGCAAAACAGGCATCCATCGAGGATCCGATCGTCACCGAGGCGGTCACTCCTCAGGACATCGCCGAAGTCGTGGCCAAGTGGACGGGTATCCCGGTGGCCAAGATGCTCGAGAGCGAGAAGGAGAAGCTGCTCCGTATCGAGGATGAGCTTCACAAGAGGGTCGTAGGCCAGGAGCAGGCTATCCAGGCGGTTGCGGATGCAGTCCGCAGGAGCCGTGCGGGCCTGTCCAATGAGAAGAGGCCGATCGGTTCGTTCCTGTTCATGGGTACCACCGGAGTCGGCAAGACCGAACTTGCCAAGGCGCTGGCCGAGTTCCTGTTCAATGACGAGAACATGATCACCAGGATCGATATGAGCGAATACCAGGAAAGGCATACCGTGAGCCGTCTGGTGGGTGCGCCTCCGGGATACGTGGGATACGACGAGGGTGGCCAGCTGACTGAGGCAGTAAGGCGGAAGCCATATTCAGTGATCCTCCTGGACGAGATCGAGAAGGCACACCCGGATGTGTTCAACGTCCTCCTTCAGGTGCTTGACGACGGTCGTCTGACTGACAACAAGGGAAGGACCGTGGACTTCAAGAACACGATACTGATCATGACGTCGAACGTGGGTTCGGACATCATATCCAACTACATGGAGAGGCTTCCTTCAGTCGGAAGCCCGGGTGCCGATCCTGCCGAGGAGATGAAGGCCATAGCCAGGAGGCGCGAACTTCTGGATGAATGCAAGGAGAAGGTGACGGAAGTCCTGAAGATGACCGTCCGTCCGGAGTTCCTGAACAGGATCGATGAGATCATAATGTTCGACCCTCTGACCCAGAACGACATACGGGACATCCTGCACATCCAGATGAAGCAGCTTCAGAATCATCTGGCCGAGGACGGGGTCACTTTGGAATTCACCCGGGCTTTCGAGGACTGGATGGTGGCCAACGGTTATGACCCTGCATACGGTGCCCGTCCTGTCAAACGGCTGATGCAGCGGGAACTGGTGAACCAGCTGGCAAAAGCCATCCTCGGCGGTACCGTCCGCAAGGATTCCGCGATCGAAGTCGACGCAGTCGGCGGCCAGATCGTGCTGAAGAACAAGAACGCTTGACAACCATTCAATTATATACGGATATGGCAACGATAAACGTTTATGAGCAGTACTTCAAGGCTGAAGGTATCTTCAGCGGAGTGGAGCGCAAGGCGGTGAATGTGATGCTGGTCTCGGATTCCGAGGCCGGCACCATCCGTTATGAGCTGGGACTCAGTTTCTTCCCTCACAGGACGGACGATGATTTCGCAATCTCATACGACGCCTGGTTCAGCGAGGTCCTGTACGAAGCCAGCGGCAGGAGGTCCAGGAAACGCGAAGAAGCACTCCTCGCGACCTTGCGCGACGAGGCGGACAAACTGGCTGCGGAAAACGGAGCCAGGATTATCTGGGAATCCCCTCTGATTGAAGCCAGGAGAGGTTAGGCTTCCGGGTTTTCAGTTTCCTTTACAGGTTTTTCTTCATCCGGGATGTTTTCTTCGACATCCTGGCCGGATGTTGTTGTCGATTGGTCCGTGGTCTCTTTCGGAGGTTTCGGTACTATCACTACCTTCGAAGGGTTCTCGTTGGGTTTCGGCTTTTTCATATCGCAAGAGATTTGGAACTGTTATTTCAAGTAAGAGTCTATGGCTGAAATCGCTTCCTTCAGGTCAGCTACATCCGTGAAGCTTGCTGGATCTGACTGGGCGGTGAGCCACTGGATGGCATAGTTGCCATAATCCGTCTGGATGAACTTCCTGATGTCTATCCCGCCTTTGGAGGCATAGACGCCTGCCGTTTCCTTGTCGATGGCCTTCTCGAAGCGGGCGTCCCTGGCTGCAAAATGGCGGTTGAGGTAATCCACTATCGATCCGCAAGTATCATATGCCCTGATGATCTTCATGGACAGGTCGTTGTCCCCGATCTTCTGGAAGATCGAAGACATCTTCAGCAGTTCCAGAGCGTCATGGCTCAAGGTGAAGGACACATCTGCGAATATGATTCCGCTGTGATGATTCAATGAATCCACAGGACACTTTCCTATGGAATCCTTATGGGAAAGGAAATACTCCGCGGAACCGATCTCCTGATAGAGATGGTCCTTCATGACCGAGATATCATCGATGTTCCGGACGAGTTCCGACCGGACAAGTTCCAGGGAAGAGCGGACATCCTTCTTGTCGGCGGACCTGTTGATCAGCCCCTGGATCGTGAAAGTGATGAATATACCCAGGACTACTGCCAGCAAGTCCTTGAGGAAGGTTTTTACGGATTCTTTCATGGTGCGGGATCAGGAATGACAAGTTTCTCCAAGGCTATGTTGCTGCGTGCTTCAAGATGGTCGAGGCGACGTGAATCCGTGCTGTAGATGATGTAGATACGGCAGCGTGGTGCGACGAAGAAAGTCGGATAGTGGATGCCTTCCGGAACGAACTTCGAACGGACATATTCCAGCGATGCTCCGTCAGGACTGATCCTGAAGAAGGAAGCCGTGGCGCGGTAGACTGAGCCGTAGCCATCTACATCGGAAGGCCCGTAAGTGTTGCAGAACAGATAGGTCGAGCCCTTGTATTCGAAGAACTCCGGGCGGGCCGTGATGCCTCCTTCGACAAGCTGGAGGTTTGAAAGCTCTCCCGTGGCAGCGTTCCACGTGCCGTAAACGACGCCGTCCTGGCTCTGCACGCGGGTCGTGAAAGCGAAGATGTCGCCATGAAGCGGATGTACGGCCCCTTCCCAAAATGTAGCTCCGGATTTGACAGACGAAAGGTCTGCCACGGTGACTGTCTCCCAATGGACCAGGTCCTCGGACCGGACTATCATTGCCGTAAAGCCTCCAGCAAGTGCGCTGAGGACGCAATAATAATACTTTCCATGGCGTGGGATCCCGACATTCATCCCTATTCCGAAAGCGGTTTTGGCCCCTCCGTCGGAAAACCACGGAATATCGACCCCGGTCCGCTGCTTGTAGTTTTCCAGCACATTGGCGACGGTGATTTCCTTGCCGTCGAGAGTCATTACCTCTTCCTTCCCCAACGCCTGTTTCTTCAAATCGTAAGGGACATGGACGTAAGCGGCATGCCCGTCAACCCCCGGGCAGAACAGGATGTGCATGGTGGATCCGACGATGATCCCGGAAGGGTCGTAAGGAGGCCTGAAATCATCGGTGATGCCCTTGCCGGTGTACCAGATCCGGCTGACTTCGCGGTGCTCGATGTCCTCTCCCTTCCATCGGCTTAGCTTGAGATCGATGTCGAGGTTCTTCGGATGCTCCTTGGTAGTATTGTAGCCGGCATTGTACAGCACGTAATGCCAACCGTGGTATTCGCCTATATACCTGGCGCAGTGCGCCATCAGTTCGACGGAAGGATCCGAGACAGGACCGATCAGCTTGTCATCAGCGTCCTGAGCTTTGGCAATGGCAGCGGTTGCCGTCAAAGCCAAAACGATGCAAAACAGCCGTATTCTGGTCAACATTGGTTTCGTGACTTATTCCATTACGTAAGGGATGCCTCTCCTTCCGAGGGAGGTCAGGATCTTGACGAATGAGTTGTGCGGCTCCTTCAGGGCAAATCTTTTACCGAGAGCCTTGATGAGGGTGTCGGGATGCTTGACCTTGAGGCTGTCCATCAGCCGGAGGGTATCTTTCGGGGATACCACGATGCTCTCTCCCTTTTCAGGGTCCTCGTCCCAGCCGTAGCGGGTGAGGATGTATTTTCCGTTTTCAACCTTGGCCACGATGCTGTAGCCGTTGCCTTTGAAATAAGTGGCTTCAGGGACATTGTCCTTCCAAAGGATACTGATTTCAGGGGATCTCTTTTTCTTGATGTCTGATTTTGCCATAGGGAATGATTTTGGTTGATTGTAAATATAAGAATTTTTATGATTATCTTTGGCTTTGTCCGTCATGAACTTATACAATTGATTGTCTGCTAATATGAAATCGGTGGCTTTTTCCGCTTTCGCGGCCTTTCTGATGCTGTTTTCTTCCTGCGATAATTCCCGGGTCACTTTCCCGGTGAAAAGGAGTTTCGATTGCGATGTCCTGGTCATCGGCGGCGGTCCTGCGGGGACAGGAGCTGCCATTTCCGCTGCCCGTCACGGCGCCAACACCATACTCGCGGAGCGTAACGGTGTGCTTGGAGGAACGGCTACGGCCGGCCTGGTTGCCCCGTTCATGTCCTCTACGACCCCCGACGGAAAGACCTTCCTGATCCGGGGCCTGTACGAAGACCTCGTGAACCGGATGGTAGCACAGGGAGGTGCCATACATCCCCTCGATGCCCGGATCGGCTCCTGGACGGCCTACCGCGACAAGGGACACCATGGTCTCACGACCTTCGACTACGAGTGCCTGAAGCGCACCCTGGAGGAGATGTGCACGGAAGCGGGAGTGAACCTGATGTACCATATGCTTTTCATCAAGGCGGACACCCGTCGGGGCAGGATCAAAGCGGCCTATTTCGCTACCAAGGACGGGATATGGAAGGTGAGGGCCAAGGAATATATCGACTGCACGGGTGACGGTGACCTGGCATACCAGGCCGGGGTTCCTGTCGTAATCGGAGACGGTGAGGGCGGCCGGCAGGCTGTTTCCTTGTTCTTCACCGTGCGCGGCGTGGACAAGGCCAGGATGGATGCCCACAATGCCCGCTGCCTTGCGGAAGGGGATTACGAGGGCCAGTGGTACATGAATGAGATCAAGGAGGCTCGCGAGAAAGGGGAATTCCCGTCCTGGCGCAACAAGATAGCCCTTTTCGAGAACCTTGACGGAACCTATACGGTAAACATGGCCCAGGGCGACGATGTTGATGGACTGGATCCGAAACAGATCACTGATGCGGAAGTAGATGGCCGCAAGCAGTGCAACGAGATAGTCAAGTTTCTACGCAAATATGTCGATGGCTGCGAGAACGTGGAGCTGGCTTCAACCGCTGCCGATCTCGGCGTCCGCGAAACCCGCAGGATCGAGGGCGTCTATACCGTCACTACCGAGGATGCCAAGAATTCCGTGAGGTATCCGGATGCGATATTCTGCTGCGCCAACAGCATGGATATCCATAAGAAAGGCTTCGTGGATTATGTCGCCCGGAATACCAATGAGCCGTTCTATGTTCCTTACCGGGCTCTTCTGCCTCTGAAAGTGGACAATCTCCTCGTCGCCGGCCGATGCGCCGCCGCGGAACGTCCTGTCATGGCTGCTATCCGCGTCATCCCTCCATGCTTCGCCATGGGGCAGGCCGCCGGCACTGCAGCCGCCCTCTCGGTCCAAGCCGGAGTCGGGCCTAAAGACATCGATCCATCCAAACTGGTCGAGACCCTCAAGGCAGACGGAATGTATCTTCCGGAATAGCGCCTGTCAGGGGGAAGACAAAATAATTCACAAAAAATCGAAGAAATATTTGGTTTATAAAATAAACTACTTTATATTTGCACCAGGTTTGATACTGAACCGGTGCGCAACGGAACGGAGGAGAACCATAACGACCTCTAAAAAAGAAAAGAAATGGGAAACAACTTCTCAGCAGAAAACAGCCTCCGCCTCATTGCGGAGACCATCGAGCGCAGTCGTCGCACGATTGCCAGGAACTCCGGTAAACCGCTCATTCTCTGGGGTGTGCTGGTAGCACTCACAGCTATTGTCATTTGGGCTCTATGGAGCAAGACCGGCAGCGCGGCCTGGAATTTCCTTTGGTTTGCAATGACGGCCATCGGGGCAATATGTATGCGCTTCATGACGCGCAACAGCGAAAAAGTCCCTGACACTGAAGTCAGCCGTATGCTCGGCAAGATCTGGATGTGGTTCGGAATATTCTCAACAGGTTTCTTCGCTCTCGTATGGGCAGCTTGGGGCATCCGCTCCGCTATCGGTATCGAAGGACCGCTGAGAGTGGACTTGACGCTGATCATCGTCCTTATGATGGGTCTCTGCGGTACTCTTTCAGGTGCAGCACTCAAATTCAAGCCTATATCCATATCATCGGTTGTGGCTACGGCCCTTTCGGTGCTCTTCCTTATGGTAATGCCCGAAGGCTCCGCCCTCCGTATCCTGACTTTCGTGATCCTGGGGCTCTTCGCCTTGATCATCCCTGGTGTGATCCTGCAGAAACAGACAAACGATTAAGCTATGCCCGAGAACGGAAAACTGTTCAAGCCGCTTGATCCTCTGCTCCATTCGGAGCTGCGCCTCGCGGTGATGTCGATCCTCCTGGACGCTGGCAACGCGGACTTCGTCTACCTGAAAGCGGAGACAGGTGCGACATCGGGCAACTTGAGCGTCCAGCTTGACAAGTTGCAGCAGGCGGGGTATATCGAAGTGACGAAGGGTTTCAAGGGAAAGATGCCGCAGACAGTCTGCAGCATCACAAAAAAAGGACGCGATGCTTTCGCAGCGTACGTGGAAGCTCTACGAAGCTATATTCCTACGAAATGATGACTGAGACGGATGCTGGCATATCCCAACAAATAGCTATTGACTTGTTGATGGACATTTGTTATTTTTGTATTCTCAGGTTTGATGTTAATGATTCATAATTCTATTGATATGAAAAAGATCATGAACTATCTGTTCCTTGCCATCACACTGGTGGCCGGAGCAAGCTTCGCTACATCCTGCGGGAAGGATTATACCGAAGACATCAACGCATTGGACCAGAGGATCGCAGCAATCGAGAAGCAGAACCTTGCTGAAGTGAAGACACAGCTCAGCCAGCTCAGTTCTTCTCTCAACACCATCAGCACGACCCTCTCTTCCATACAGTCAAAGACCGACGGACTGGAAGGCCAGATCAATACGATCAACTCGACTATCTCGAGTCTCCAGACCACGATCGGTACTCTTGTGAGCACTGCTGACTTCAATGCTTTCAAGACTGCCTATGAGGCGGACAAGGCCAACGTTGTCAGCCAGCTCGGTTCTATAAACAGTACTCTCGGGACTCTTTCGAATCAGGTTAAAGATGCTGCCACCAAGGCTGACCTGACAGCTCTCCAGACCGACCTTGTTGACAGGATCGCTGCTCTCAGCACCAGGCTGGATGCGATGGGGCTCAAGCTTGACGCCCTCGAGGCCAGCATCAAGAGCGTAGTTTTCGTTCCTGAATATTCAGACGGCAAGGTAATGGTCGGTGCGGCTGGCAAAGCCGTCGGGCTGATATATGACATCCAGCCTGCAGCAAGTGCCAAGACATTCGTCGCCGCTTTGGCTGAGGGCAAGGCTACCGCAGCGTTCGTTGTCAAGGCTCTCAAGACCAGGGCGGAAGGACCGGCTGCAACCGTGACTTCCATCACCAGTCCTGTCGATGGCCAGATAGTCGTCAAGGCAGCTCTCTCCGGACTGGAGCCTGGCGCCAGTGTCGGTCTCGCCATCGTCCTTACCGATGCTAACGGCATTTCCATCCAGTCCGACTATGCTGTGGTCGAGAAGGAGATGCCTATCACGGTCGAGTATGGCGGTGTGGTTTACAACGCCGCAAGGATGGCTGACGGACGCGTATGGATGACCGATCCTCTCAGGTTCGTACCTGCTGGAAAGACGGTCTCCTCGGATCCAGGTGACGCAAACGGAATATGGTATCCTTTCACTACAGCCGGTGTCGCCGAGACAACCGAAGAGGCTGTCAAGGCCCGTGGCTACCTTTATGACTATGCTACCGCATTCGGAGTGGCGGAAGTCAATTCCGAGAACTACAAGACCTTCGAAGGTACTCAGGGAATATGCCCTGATGGTTGGTATATTCCTACCAAGGCCGATTACTTCGGACTCGTAGGTAATTCCAGCTCAACCTTTGGTGCGACGGTCGAGGACAGCCCTTACTGGGATGCTGAATACAAGGGCGGCAGGATCAAGACAATGGATGCAGATGGCTGGAACTGGGGATTCTACGGAGTGGTCAACAGGGCCTCTGCTTCTGCCACCGGCAAGTACACGGCCACGAAGACTACTTCTTCCAACTGTTCCGTCGAGGAATATCTCGACAGGCTTTCCATGTCCTTCCTCGTAGGTTCGACAGCCAATCCTAACATCACTGCCAGCACCGGAAACATCCAGTTCGCAGGACTGATGTCGACGTTCACCAGCAGTTACAAGGAAGGCAGGCTTACCGTTGCCTGGTCCAACTATCTGTCGGGTTATACTATCCGCTGCATCCGCAAGGACTGATGTCGCAGGTGGAGGGTAACCTCCTCAGTATCAGTGAATAAATGAAAATGATGGTCTCGATTTCGGGACCATCATTTTTGTTAAGTTATTGACAGAGAACCGGTTATCCTCCACCAGCAAGGGTGCGGTAGCCCATAGATTATCAAGTATTTATACCAACGCATTACGACATCAGGTGAAACATAGGTAAAACTCTCGCGGCCGTTTGAGACGTATTTGGGATACGACTTCTGCGGACTTCAAATGCCAGTCATTTTCTCAACGAATCGGCTCAAATTCGGCTTGAGAACGACAATTTACGGCTCAAATAATTGGAAATTGAGCCGTATTTTTCTTATATTTGAGCCGAAAACGAATTTGCGATGACCAGAGAAAACGAAATACTCCAGTATCTGCACTATCATCCGGGCTCGTCCAGAAGTGAGATTGAGGCCGGAATGAATCTTATGGAAAGCCCGGCTACCGTCAAGCGGATCCTTGCATCGCTGGTGGAGAATGGATCCGCCCTTGTTTCCGGTCAAGGGCGAGCCACGAGGTATAGCGTTTCTCCCCAGGCCCACGTGACAATGGAATTGAACATCGACACTTACTTCCAGAAGGAAACCGATGAGCGTGAAGTCCAGACCGCCTTCAATTTTGACCTCATCAACGAAACTCTCCCTCAAGTGGAACTTTTCACGGCGGCGGAGAAGGAACGCTTGAGTGCTTTGCAGGCCCAGTTCACCCGCAACCTTGAGGGCATCTCTCCCACGGAATACCGTAAGGAGATGGAGCGCCTGGGTATCGACCTCAGTTGGAAATCATCCCAAATCGAAGGGAACACCTATTCTCTCTTGGAGACGGAACGGTTGCTGAAGGATAAACATACGGCATCTGGAAAAACCAAGGAAGAGGCCGTCATGCTACTCAATCACAAAGACGCATTGGACTTCGTTCTTGCCGACCCCGAGTACCTGCGGGAAATTTCTACCCGCCGCATTGAAGAACTGCACACCCTGCTGGTCAAGGAACTGGATGTGGACAAAGGCCTCCGCAGACGCCGCGTGGGCATCACCGGTACCAACTATCGTCCGCTCGATAACGAATTCCAGATTCGAGAGGTCCTTGAGGACACCTGTCGCCTCATTAACGGGAAGGAAAACGTCTTTGAGAAAGCCCTGCTGGCGCTAGTGCTGCTATCTTATATCCAGCCCTTTGCCGATGGCAACAAGCGCACAGCCCGTATCACCAGCAACGCAATCCTAATCGCCAACCGCTACTGTCCGATTTCCTTCCGGTCGGTGGATTCGGTGGACTACAAGAAAGCGATGCTTATCTTTTATGAACAGAATAACATCTCAGCCTTCAAGAAGATTTTCATCGACCAGTTTGCCTTTGCCGTGGACACGTACTTTTGATCAGTTTTCTTTATATCCCGCTGAGAAATGACTATGTTTTGCCCAAGATTGTAACAGATTCTCTGTTGGCCTGACTGGAGGGTATTCCGTTGAGTGGTTCAAGTTCACCCAGCCAAGTAGGTATTTTGGATCATATTTCGGGCCAGGGTCATCATACCATACAGGAATCTCCATAAAGATTCCTGTTAACGAGGGTATTACCATCCAGCCGCAGGCGTTATTGGTGCCAAGGCAATTCAAGGCCAAGGGTAACCACTCAGATGCGACACGGTACGATTATTCTTTTTCTGCCACCTATATCGATATGCCGGTCCAGTTTCAGTATAATCCAATAACTTCGATCGATTCAAGGTTGTTTGTTTTTGTTGAACCATTTGTTGGAGTTGGACTTGGAAACAAAATGAGTGGTTATTATATGGAGGACGATATTGGGATGAGATACGGAGACGGTTATTCGGAGACTCCTTCTTTTAAGGAATCAGGATTGTCAAGATTTGAGTATGGTGCAGGCGTTGGTGCTGGATTCGAGTGGAAAAGAATTCAGCTTCAATTAAAATATGACTGGAATTTCAATAATTTGGGAGATGATAATACTCGATGGGCAATAGAGTATTCTGCTTGGAATTCACACTGCAAAAGCATATTTCTCTCGCTGATTTTGTGGTTATAACGGTATATTTCAAGCCAAAACGACAGCCGCATGGGCTGTCGTTTGTCTTGAGAGCGGAAAACGAGACTCGAGCCCGAGGCTGCGCCTCGGACAATCTCGCGGCTTCTACGTCACCCCCGCCTTCCTGCCGGAAGGCTGCCTGTTTTTCTTTATCAGAATCCGAATCCGGCGACTATCATGTAGTTGCTGAAACCGGTAGGTTTGGTGATATTGTGTTCAGGATGGGGGACGCGCATGTTGTTCAGTCCGATATTCCCTTCGAGTCCCAGCTTTAAGTGTTTCCCGAACTCGAACATCACGCTTGGACGGAGCCATATTCCGAACTGCTTGAATTTCTGGTCCAGGTTCCTCGGGTCGGACGGATCGGCATCGATATAGTACGTGTCCTTGTCTCTTGCGTAGGACAGCCCCGGTCCCAGGCCGACAACCACCCTCGGGCCGTCTCCCTTGATACGATACCTGGCATCACAGAACACGTCCACGCAGGGATAAATGTCAGTGTCCGCTCCTTCCGGTGCGTACAGCGATCCGTCATCCCAGTGGTAGCTGCAGATGTCAGCTATCATTATCGTTGTCCCGATGCCCGGCATCACCGACCAGGATTCGTCCAGCCTGATGTCAAGTCCGTACGAGGCCCTCAATGCAAGTCCCGGATTCTTGCCGGAGGCATCGAATCCTTTCTCCAGGAACATTCCTCCTCCGGCCTGGAATATACTCTCTAACCGCTTCCAGTTCCTCTGTCCTTTCTCCTGCGCCTGGATTCCTCCTATGAGGACCATCGCGGCCACCGCTATCATCAAGCACTTTTTCATATCCATATAGAAATATTCAATCCAAATATACTAAATCCAAGGGGACTGAATCCTTGCTTGCTCGATTACTGATTCGTGCGTTTATTCCCGCAGTAGGGGTCGTATGGGGTCGCTCGGTCGGGCCATCGCCATCACAATATGAAACCAGAACAGGCAACCTTTCGGCTGCCTGTCTGTTTTCAGAGCGGAAAACGAGACTCGAACTCGCGACCCCGACCTTGGCAAGGTCGTGCTCTACCAACTGAGCTATTTCCGCAGTATTGTTGTATTTGTACTCCCGTTTTGGTGAATCGGGATTGCAAAGGTACAACTTTTTCCCGAACGAGCAAATTTTTTTATTGAAAATTACCTCTTGTCCGTGATGGGTGCTCCATTGACCTTGTCCGGAGTGAAGGTGACTTCATCTTCGCTGACACCCAATACATAGTCGCGTGCGGTCATCTTGAATGCTCCTTTCTTGAGCGGATAAGTGACAGGGAGGAAGGTTTCCTTCGATACGAAGATGGTCTTCTTGGAAGGAGCGTCCTTGTCGGTGTTGGACTTGTCCTTCTTGCAGCGGATCTGCCAGGTATCGGCCGTCTCACCCTTTATCGAGACCTTGTAGCCATTTGTCAAACCCTTGAACATGCTGCGGTTGTCTTTATCCTCCTTCCGAGGCTCTATCTGCACCGTGACAGTGTTGTTCTCATATGTCCAAGTGGTGTCCTTGTCCCTCCACACGGTCTTAACGTCATCCTTGAAGTTGATGTCCATGCGGTCCTTGTCTCCGAGATAACTCAATCGCGTGGATGCAGTTCCGATGAGCGGTATCTTCATGTCGAAGGTGAAGGCGATGCCCTGGGTATCGCCCTTCGCAAGTTCCTGTTCCATCTTTGCTGCGATTTCCTCGGCAGTCTGTGCCGAAGCCGCAACAGCGAAGGCAAGAGCCGTCGCAATCAAAATGATGATTCTTTTCATGATCGGGGAATACTAAACTTCTATCGCGGTGTTGAATTCGGACAGGAAACGGAGGTCGTTCTCGAAGTAGTGACGGAGGTCGTTGACCTGCCACTTGAGCATCGCAATGCGCTCCAGACCCATTCCGAAGGCGAATCCGCTGTATTTCTTGCTGTCGATTCCGGAAGCCTCCAGGACGTTCGGATCTACCATTCCGCAACCCAGGATCTCCAGCCAGCCTGTACCCTTGCATATGTTGCATCCCTTGCCGTGGCAGATGTTGCAGCTCACGTCAACCTCGCTCGACGGCTCCGTGAACGGGAAGTACGAAGGCCTCATGCGGATGGCGGTCTCCGGACCGAACATTTCGCGGGCGAAGAGAAGGATTGCCTGCTTCAGGTCGGCGAAGGTCACGTTTTCGTCGATGTAGAGACCTTCAACCTGATGGAATATGCAGTGGGCACGCGCGGAAATGGCTTCGTTGCGGAACACCCTTCCCGGGCAGATCACACGGATAGGGAGCTTCATGCTCTCCATCGCACGCACCTGGACGGAAGAAGTGTGTGTTCTGAGAAGGAGCGGATTCGGATGGCCGGCGGAAACGAAGAAAGTGTCCTGCATGTCTCTTGCCGGGTGGTTGAGAGGGAAATTGAGAGCCCCGAAGACATGATAGTCGTCCTCGATCTCAGGTCCCTCGGCCACATCGTATCCGAATTTCCTGAATATATCGACGATCTCCTGGCGCACGATCGACACCGGGTGTCTTGAACCGAGCTCCAGAGGGGTGCCCGGCATCGAAAGATCCTCCTTCGGTCCCTCGCTTTCAGCAACGGCTTCAGTCTGGGCTTTGAGTTCGTCTATCTTGGCCTGGGCTGTCTGCTTCAGCTCATTGATCTTGCGGCCGAACTCTCTTTTCATCTCCGGGCCGTAAGTCCTGAACTCGTCGAACAGCTTTGTGATTTCACCCTTCTTTCCGAGAAGCCTTACACGAGCCTCCTCGACTTCCTTTGCATTCTTGCACTTAAGTTCGCGAACCTGCGCGAGCAGTTGTTCTATCTCTTCTTTCATATTCATGCAAAGTTAATCAATTTTTTTGGCCTTTCTCTTGTCCCTGGCCTTCTTTTCGCGAGCTGCACCCATCTTGAGATATTTCGTCCACTGGTCCTCGTCGAGGATCTTGTGCATGGCTTCGTATATCTTTTCGCACCACTTGTCGCTGGTCTGCGCGAAGATGTCCGCATTGGAGACTTTCTTCTCCATCAACTCGTCGAGCTCATCCTGCATCGCACGGTAGTCGTGGTTCAGGATCGAATCGGCATAGAACACCTGCCAGTCTTCAAGCTTGAGGGATGTTTCGAACTTATCGACCTCTTTCTGGATGAACTCGCTCAGTTTCTTCTCCTTCTCTTCCGGGCTCATCTGGTTCTGGGCGGCCAGAGGCATCATGGAAATGAGCGATACTATGGCGGCAAGAAATAATTTTTTCATATATTTACATTCTCTAATGGAGGTGACAAAAATAATCAATAATACTAAAAACTCAAATATGGCAAGAAAATCAACGATCTGCACCCTTCTGACAATTGCTCTCATCCTCGCCGGAGGATTCAGAAGCAAAGCGTGTACCAACGTTATCGTGACGAGGGGAGCGAGTGCCGACAACTCGAATATGGTCTCCTATGCCGCTGATTCCCACTGGCTTTACGGAGAATTGTATTTCCATCCTGCAGCCAACTGGAAGCCGGGTTCGATGCTCCAGGTCAATGACTGGGACTCCGGCAAGCTGCTCGGGTCGATTCCGCAGGTCCTCCACACCTACAAGACAGTAGGCAACATGAACGAGTATCAGCTCATCATCGGAGAAACCACCTGGGGCGGGCGTGAAGAGCTCATGGACCCGAAGGCGGTGATGGACTACGGATCCCTGATATACATCGCCCTGCAGAGGGCGAAGACCGCCAGGGAAGCCATCAAGGTGATCGTCGACCTTGCCAATGAATATGGCTACGCCTCCGAGGGAGAATCATTCTCCATAGCAGACAAGGACGAAGCCTGGGTGATGGACCTCATCGGCAAGGGTCCGGACAACAAGGGGCTGTTCTACGTGGCAATCAGGATTCCGGACGGATATATCTGCGCCCACGCCAACCAGGCCCGAATCCAGACTTTCCCTCAGAATGATCCGGAGAACTGCATATTCTCTCCTGAAATGATTTCCTTCGCAAGGGAGAAAAATACTCGGTTGTACTCACCATGACGCACACCGACAGCAAAGGCAGCGCCGTCTACACCGATACAATTCCGCTGGCGGCTAACATTCACGCCAACAGCCCCAAGCCGGTCGGCATAATCAACCCCGGAGAGAGCTATCTGTATTCCGACGGAAAGTGGAGCGATATGGCTGCAATTAAAGACAGCCTGCTTGATTCGGTTTATCAGAATTGCCAAACCTCTAACGACCTTGATAATATTCTTTTATCTAGGAACCCTGAGGGCAAGGAAAACTTTGTTATTGACAACTTCCCGATCAAGGGCTTGCTTGTTCCGGCTGATGTACATGACGCAGGCGTTCTTCTCGGCGACTCCGACAAGAACGGCGAGGTCGTTATCAGGGACGCGAC
>ONPI01000029.1 GCA_900319685.1 uncultured Bacteroidales bacterium | reverse complement strand
AAGGAAGATACCCTTGCCGTGCGCTACAAGGGAAAGAATATCAACGACGTCCTGGAGATGCCTATCAGCGAGGCATACGAGTTCTTCAAGCCTATTCCGAAGATTGCCCAGAAGCTCAAAGCCCTGGTGGACGTGGGACTGGGATACGTCCATCTCGGACAGTCCGCGGTGACTCTTTCCGGCGGAGAGTCGCAGAGGATGAAGCTGGCCGCCGAGCTTTTCAGGAGAGCTACAGGAAACACCCTGTACATCCTGGACGAGCCTACTACCGGACTCCATTTCGAGGACATCAAGATATTGCTCGGGGTCCTTCAGCAGCTGGTCGACCAGGGCAATACGGTGATAATCATAGAGCATAACCTGGACATCCTCAAGAGCGTGGACTACATCTTCGACATGGGGCCGGAAGGAGGCTTCAAAGGCGGCCGGATCATATCTCAGGGGACACCTGAGCAGCTTGCCGCCGACCCTGCCTCAGTCACCGGTCCGTACCTCAGGGACGTGCTTTGATTTACGGAATTATTCAGTAAATTTGTAGGAATGCACGAGATAAACATAAAGGTTTTTTGCTTCAATCCTTTCCGTGAGAACACATATCTGATGTGGAACCGGGCGGGGGAATGCATCCTCGTCGACCCGAGTCCTTATACGGCCGATGAGGAGGAAGACCTGTTTTCTTATATCTCCGACAATAAGCTGAAGCCGAAGGAAATCTGGCTTACCCACGGTCATTTCGACCATGTTTACGGGGTAGCCCGGATCGCCCGTGAGTACTCCACCCCGGTCCGGATGCACCCGGACGACAAGGTCATACTCGAGAACGACCATGTATTCGCCGCGAGTGTCCTGCTGGATGCGCCGGACTGTTCTTTCGAGACGATAGACTTCGAGGACGGAGAACTCCTGGATGCCCTTCCGGATTCCGTATTCAAGGTTATCTGGACTCCCGGCCATACTCCCGGAAGCGTCTGCCTCGTGGACTTCACAGACAAGGTGATGCTCTCCGGAGACACCCTCTTCGCGGGAACGATAGGCCGTACCGACCACATGGGCGGGGATTATGACAGGGAGATAGTAAGCGTGATGGACAAGCTGATGGGACTTCCGGGTGACATCGACGTGCTTCCCGGTCACGGCGGAATGACCACTATAGCTGACGAGCGTACACACAATCCTTTCCTTCAGCCTTTCAACGAGCCTGAAGAAGACATGCTCGACCTGGAAGGGGAGGGAATAGAAATCCACGGATGATATGCACATAGGAATTGCGGGAAACATAGGTTGCGGCAAGACCACCCTGACGCGGATGCTGGCTAACCATTACGGATGGACGCCGAAGTTCGAGTCGGTGACCTACAATCCGTACCTTGAAGACTATTACAAGGATATCCCGAGGTGGTCGTACAATCTTGAGACCTATTTCCTGGCGCAGAGGTTCAAGGATGTCCTGGCTATATCCAAGAGCAAGGATGTGATCATCCAGGACAGGACTCTCTTCGAAGGAGTTTACATTTTCGTAGCCAACAACTATGCGATGGGGAACCTCTCCAAGAGAGACTATGAGACTTACATGGACTTGTTCGGGGTGATGTCGGCCATGGCCGGCCAGCCGGACCTCCTGATATACCTCAAATGCTCCATCCCGCACCTGGTGGCGCAGATACAGAAGCGCGGCCGCGACTACGAGCAGAGCATCGGCCTGGACTATCTCGCCGGCCTGAACGATCGCTACGACAAGTGGATCGCCGAGTACAAGGGCAGGGTGCTGACGATAGAGAAGGATGAACTAGACTTTGAGAACCGTCCTGAAGATTTCGCGGCCATCACCGACAAGATAGACGCGGAACTGTACGGACTTTTTCCAATGGACAACAGTATAAAATAAATATCAGTTATGCATATCGCGATTGCAGGCAACATAGGCAGTGGCAAGACCACCCTGACGAAGATGCTGGCCGCCCATTACGGGTGGACTCCCAAATTCGAGTCGGTCGACTTCAACCCATATCTCTCCGATTTCTATGCGGATATGGAGCGCTGGTCGTTCAATCTCCAGATCTATTTTCTGAACAAGAGGTTCAAGGATGTGGTGGAAATATCCCGTTGTGACGATATCATCATCCAGGACCGCACCATCTACGAGGATGCCAGGATATTCGCTCCGAACCTCCACGCCATGGGACTGATGAGCACCCGGGATTTCGAGAACTATTCCGACCTTTTCGACCTTATGATGTCCCTGGTCAGCAAGCCGGACCTGCTGATATATCTCCGTTCATCCATCCCGAACCTGGTCGCGCAGATCCAGAAGAGGGGCAGGGAATATGAGAGCAGCATAAGGATCGACTACCTTACCGGCCTCAACAAGCGTTACGAGGACTGGATCAAGGAATATGACGGTCACCTCCTCGTCGTGGATGTGGACAAGATCAAGTTCGAGAATCGTCCAGAGGACTTCCAGACCATAACTGACCGGATCGACGCGGAACTCTTCGGCCTTTTCCCTGAAGTAAGGCACATCGATGAATAGACTGTCCAGAATAGTATCTGCACTGGTTCTGTGCGTGGTTTTCTGTGCCTGCGGAGGGTCGGAGAATAAGGAGAATCCTACTCTGGGGCCTGAAATCAAGCCGGTCCCCGAGGTAGATTTCGCCTGGGGTGCCGATATCGGCTGGGTGTCCGAGATGGAGAAAGCGGGAATGAGGTTCACCGATTCCAAGGGAGGCACGGAGATATTCTCCGTCCTGAAGAATCTGGGAATGAATTCCGTCAGGCTCCGTGTCTGGGTCAATCCGCTCGATGCCAACGGGTGGAGCGGCAAAGATGACGTAGTGGCTATGGCCAAGAGGGCTGCCTCCGCCGGCATGGCCGTGATGATCGATTTCCATTACAGCGACTTCTTCGCCGATCCTTCCTATCAGGATATTCCGTCCGCCTGGCCGGGAAAGACCGCAATGGCACTGACTGGCAACGTAGCGTCGCACACCACTGAGGTGCTGACCGCCTTGAAGGAGGCCGGCGTGACTCCTCAGTGGATACAGATAGGCAATGAGACCAGGAACGGGATGTTGTGGCCGGCAGGCCAGCTTTGGACCTCTTCGGGCGATATCGCTGGCGGGTGGAACAACTTCGAAGCTCTTTACATGTCCGGATACAATGCGGCCAAGGCCATATTCCCGAATGCTGCCGTAATGCCTCACTTGAACCACGCCTATGAGGACAATGAATGGTGGTTCTCCAAGCTGAAGGCAGCCGGCGGGAAGTTCGACATGATCGCCCTTTCCCACTATCCGATGTCCGACGGGAACGGCGGCTGGCAGGCTCTGAATACATCCGCTGTCACAAACATCAAGAAGCTTGCGGCCAAGTTCGGAGTCAAGGTCGTCGTGTCCGAATTCGGAGTGAAGCAGAAGGATTCCCAGGCCGGCCAGTGTAAGGCAGCTTTCATGGATGCAGTCAAGGCTCTCGGTTCGAACGTCTGTTCCGGTATATTCTATTGGGAGCCGGAAGTGGACGGGACTTGGAAACCGGCGGTATATTCCAAATCCGTCAAGAAGCATGGCAAGGACGAGGAGTGGAACGCCTACGACATGGGCGCCTTTACCCGCTCGGGCTCTACCTTCTCCCCGAATCCGGCCATCCTCTGAAAAATGACCCGGAAATCCGAAGACTCCCGGGTCATGCACCACTAATCAGGATATGAATGGTGTGGTAGTTAATCCAGTGAGTGGATGAAGAGTCCGGAACGGAGCTTAGGCTCGAACCAGGTCGTCTTCGGAGGCATGATGTTGCCGGTGTCAGCGATGTCGATCAGCTGTTTCATCGAAACCGGATAGAGCGCGAAAGCAACCTTCATCTCACCGGAATCGACACGTGCCGAAAGTTCGCCGAGGCCCCTTATACCTCCAACGAAATCAATCCTCTTGTCCGTACGCAGATCCTTGATTCCAAGGAGCTTGTCGAGAACCAGGTTCGAAAGGATGGTGACGTCCAGCACTCCGATCGGATCCTTGTCGTCATACCTTCCCGGAAGGGCTTCGAGGGAATACCACTTGCCGTCCAGGTACATCGAGAAATTGTGGAGATGGTCAGGATGGTAGATTTCCGTCCCTTCTTCCTTCACCGTGAAATCCTTTTCGAGAGCCTTCAGGAACTCCTCTGAAGAAAGCCCGTTCAAGTCCTTGACCACACGGTTGTAATCCAGGATCTTGAGTTGGCTGTCAGGGAATGCGACAGCCATGAAGAAGTTGTACTCCTCATCTCCGGTATGGTTCGGGTTCTGCGCCCTCTTCTCGGCACCCACCCTTGCGGCTGCGGCCGTGCGGTGATGTCCGTCGGCGACATAGAATGCATCCACGTCGTTGGTGAAGAGCCTGGTGATCTGGTCGATGGTCTTGTCGTCGTCGATTACCCAGAACTTGTGTCCGAAGTTGTTTTCGTCGATGAAATCATATTCAGGAGCCTTGGTCACCGTCTGGGCCACGATCTTGTTGAGGATGTCGTTGTCCTTGTAAGCGAAGAAGACAGGTTCGATGTTGGCGTTCTGGATGCGGACGTGGACCATTCGGTCGTCTTCCTTGTCCTTGCGCGTCAGCTCGTGCTTCTTGATCTTGCCGGAAGCGTAGTCATCCGTGTGGGCGCAGAGGACGAGGCCGTACTGCGTCCTGCCTTCCATTGTCTGGGCATATACATAGTAGCACTCCTTGGCATCACGCTTGAGCCATCCCTTTGCCTGCCACTCCTTGAAGTTGCACACCGCCTTGTCATATACCAGCGGGTCGTGGTCCTCGAGGATCGGGTCGAAATCAATCTCGGGCTTGGTGATGTGGAGCAGCGATTTCTCGCCGGCCATGTTCTTGGCTTCTACTGAATTCAATACATCATACGGAGGTGCAGCGACCTCGGTCACGATGTCTTTCGGCGGACGGATCGCCGCGAACGGTTTAACTCTTACCATTACTTGTTGACTTGGAATCTGGTATTGCCTGTTGCGAAATAATCTACGATCTGGCGTGCTGCAGCTAGGCCTGCGTTCATGTTGGCCTCTGCTGTCTGGGCACCCATCTTCTTAGGGGTAGCGAATACACGCAGACCGAACTTCTCCTTGAGAACCTCGTAGTTGTCCGGCATGACATCGGTGATGTATTTCAGGTCAGGACGCTCCTCGAGGGCTTTTTCCAGTCCAGCCTCGTCGATGACCTCCTTGCGGGCGGTATTGACCAGGCAGGCGCCCTTAGGCATCCTGGTGATCAGGTCATAACCGATCGAACCGATGGTCTGAGGGGTTGCAGGGATATGGATGGAAATGAAATCGCAGGAACCGTAGAGGGCCTCCAGGGATTCTGCAGGCTCTGCACCGGCCTCGCGGATCTTCTCGGCAGGGATGAAAGGATCTATCGCCATCACGCTCATTCCAAGGGCCTCGGCCTTTTTGCCTACCAGGCGTCCCACGTTGCCGAATGCCTGGATACCGATTTTCTTGCCCTGTACCTCGCATCCCGTGGCAGGGGTGAACTGGTTGCGGCACATGTAGATCATCATGGCGACAGCGAGCTCGGCCACGGCGTTGGAGTTCTGGCCAGGGGTATTCATGACTACCACGTTGTGTGCGGTAGCGGCCTCGAGGTTGACGTTGTCGAATCCGGCACCTGCACGGACTACGATCTTCAGCTTCCTGGCTGCATCGAGTACTTCCGGAGTGACTTTGTCGGAGCGGATGATGAGAGCGTCGGCGTCAGCGACAGCGGCGACAAGTTCGGAAGCGTCGGCATATTTCTCAAGAGCGGCGAACTGGTGTCCGGCACCCTCGACTATTTCCTTTATCCCGGCTACCGCAGCCGCGGAGAAAGGCTTCTGTGTTGCTACTAATACTTTCATATTCAGTTATTTCTTGAGTTCCTCGAATTCCTTCATGCAATCTACGAGGGCCTGTACGTCTTCCATGCTGCAGGCGTTGTAGAGGGAAGCCCTGAATCCGCCGACGGAACGGTGTCCCTTGATGCCGATGATGTTGCGTGCCTTGGAGAAGGCCATGAACTCATCCTGGAGATTCTCGAATCCTGGAGCCATGACGAAGCATACGTTCATGATGGAACGGTCTTCCTTGGCAGCGGTTCCGACGAACAGAGGGTTGCGGTCGATTTCGCCGTAGAGCAGGTCAGCCTTTTCGTTGTCGATCTTTGCGATGGCTTCCACGCCGCCCATGGACTTGATCCACTTGAGAGTCTCGTTCATCACGAAGATGGAGAACACAGGAGGGGTGTTGAACATCGAAAGCTTGTCGAGATGGGTACGGTAATCGAGCATCGTAGGGATATAGCGGCTGACCCTGCCGAGGGAATCCTTCTTGATGATGGCGAATATGACGCCGGCAGGCCCGACGTTCTTCTGTGCTCCGCCATAGATGAGGTCGTACTTGGAAACATCGACAGGACGGCTCATGATGTCGGAGGACATGTCTGCGATCAGAGGGCAAGGACAGTCAAAGTCTTCCTTGATCTCGGTTCCGTAGATGGTGTTGTTGGTGGTGATATGGAAATAGTCCAGGTCAGCAGGAATCTCGTATCCCTTAGGAATATAGGAATAGTTCCTGTCGGCTGAGCTTGCGAGAGCGTAGGCAACCGCACCCTGGGACTCTCCAAGGCCTTTGGCCTCCTTGAGAGCCTTCTTCGCCCATACGCCGGTCTCGAGGTATCCAGCCTTCTTCTCAAGGTAATTCATAGCCACATAGAGGAACTGGAGGGAAGCACCGCCGCCGAGGAACACGACCTCGTGGGTGTCAGGAATATGGAGGAGCTCTCTCCAGAGTGCGCGGCACTCATCCATTGTCTCGTCCCAGCCTGGGGTACGGTGAGAGATACTGAGGACCGATACGCCCGTCCCCTTGAAGTCCTTTATGGCTTCGATAGCATTGTCATAGACCACCTGCGGAAGGAGGCAAGGGCCTGCGTTGAAAACATGAACTTTACCCATAGGATTACTGTTATTAATTATTGTTATTATTTTAAGTTTTAAATCAAAACCAAATGGTCGGTAAATATAGATAAATTAAAAGTAGAAAGCAAATATTATCTATATCCGAGAAGATATGAGATAATCGCCATCCTCACGTACATGCCGCCGCCGGCCTGGTCGAAGTAGTAAGCATACGGCGTAGAGTCCACGTCTGTCGCTATTTCATTGACCCTAGGCAGAGGATGCAGGATCTTCATCCCAGGCTTGACGTCTTTCAGCATGGAGGCTTCGAGACGGTAAACATCCTTGACTTTCTCATATTCTTCCATGTCCGGGAACCTCTCCTGCTGGACCCTGGTCATGTAAAGGATGTCGCAGGTGCTGAGTCCGTCTTCTATCCTCTCGGTCTCGCAATATGGAATGCCTTTGATATCAAGCATTTCCAAATATTTACGGGGGATTGTCAACTCCTGCGGTGAGGTAAACATGAAGCGCGGGCTGAATAGGCTCAGGGCTTCAACCAGGGAGTGGACGGCACGGCCGTACTTGAGGTCTCCGACCATGTTGACGTTGAGCCTTTCCAGATGGCCCTGGGTCTTGCGGATGGCGTAGAGGTCCAGGAGGGTCTGGGTAGGATGCTGGTTGGCACCGTCCCCGGCGTTTATGACCGGAACCTTGGCTACCGAGGCAGCGATGTCCGCCGCACCTGCCATCGGATGCCTCATGACTATCATGTCCACGTAGTTGGATACAATCCGGATGGTATCTTCCAGGGTCTCTCCCTTGGTCTGGCTTGTGTTGCGGTTGTCAGGGAAGCCGATCACCCTTGCTCCGAGCCTGTTGACCGCGGCTTCGAAAGACAGCCTGGTCCTGGTGGAAGGTTCGAAGAACAGGCAGGCTATGACCTTGCCGGACAGGAAGTTCTGTTCGCGGTTGTCCTCGAACTCGCGGGCTACGTCCAGGATGTGCAGCATCTCTTCTTTGGAGAAGTCCTGTATGGAAATCAGATTCTTTGGCATAATACGTTGATGTTGGATAGTTTCGTTGTGAAATCACTCTCCGAGGAGAGGCGGACCCAGGTCTCGAGCGAGCACTCCGTGCCGAAGTCCTGGTTTTTCTGCTTGAGGTCCATGTCCTTGAGGATCTTCATCACCTGGGGAAGGACGTCGTATGAGAAAGTGAGGCGGTACCTGTTGCCGGCGGTCTTGTCTGCGGCACCGGCTTTGTCCAATGCTTCAGCAGTGGAGGTCTTGTAGGCGCGGATCAATCCCGGGATGCCGAGCTTGATGCCGCCGAAATAACGGACTACCACGACCAGGACATCGCTGAGCCCCCTTGAATCGATCTGTCCGAGGATGGGACGGCCGGCCGAACCGGAAGGCTCGCCATCGTCATTGGCACGGAACCTGTCACCCAGATATCCCAGCCTGTAAGCATAGCAGTGATGGCGTGCATCGTGATATTCCTTCCTGAGCCTGCCGACGATCTCCTTCACCTCATCCTCGGTCTCGACCGGAAAGGCAAATGAGATGAAGCGGCTTCCGTTGTCCTTGAACAGCCCTTCGGCAGAGCCTGGAATGCTCTTGTAGGTATCCCTGATGATGTTTTCCGGTGTGTCCATTCTAGTTCTACGAAATTAGTGTTTTTAACATAAATTTGCAACGGGACGTTAATTTTTGTAAATTTGAGTCAGCTATTGAACAAAGTAGGTTTATGGTTTATCAATTCAGGGTTACCCTTGACGGTATCAAGGGTTTCTACAGAGTCTATCAGATGAGTGGCGCCGCTACTCTGTACGATTTCCACAAGCAGATGCGTGCTGATATGGAATTCCCTCAGGACCAGTTGATAATGTTCAAGTCCTTCGATTGCGACGGTGGTGTCGTGGCTCGGTACGGACTGTTCGACCTCGGGTCCGGTACGGTAGACAAGATTACGGTTGACCAAGCGATAGAGGCCGGGATAGTTTCTTTCCGGTATTTTTATGATGTCCCGAACAGGAAGAGCGTCATCATAACATTCGAAGGCGTTTTCGAAAAGCCGGCATGTTCACCTACCATCGTGGAGGTGAAGGGCCCGAATCCGATCGAGTTCGAGAACGGATACGTCGCATTCGAGGACCTGCCGGACTCCCAGCGTCATCTCCCGGGGCAGAAGCCTGACTGGGGACCTCTGACCGACGAGGATTTGTCCGACGGCGGCGATGATGGAGGAGACGAGGACGAAGAGGATGATGACGACGAGGACGGCAAGGAAGTCTTCGACGGTACCGAAGACCTGAATATCTGATCCTGCGATGGAACGCCGGCTCCTGATAATCCTCGGGCCGACTGCTGTGGGGAAGACCGACCTCAGCATCGGGAAGGCTCTGGAATATGGCTCGCCGGTAATCTCCTGCGATTCCCGCCAGATTTTCAAGGATATGACCATCGGCACTGCGGTGCCGGACGCTTCACAGCTTGCCGCCGTGAAGCATTATTTCATCCAGACCGTACCTCTGACCGAAGCCTATACGGCGGGGGATTACGAGCAGGATGCCATCACCCTGATAGAAAAGCTTTTCGATGAAGGTCACGAGACTCTGGTCATGACGGGAGGCTCGATGTTCTACATCGATGCAGTGTGCAAGGGCCTGGACGACCTGCCGGACGGAGAGCCAGGACTCAGGAAGGAGCTGTGGAACCGCCTGGCGGAAGAGGGAGTCGATGTGCTGGCGGAAGAACTGCGCCTCAAGGATCCCCTGACATATTCCAGGATCGATGTAAAGAACAGCCAGCGCGTAATCCGTGCACTCGAAGTCTGCCTCCTGACCGGGAAGCCGTTCTCGTCCTACAAGACCGGCGTCCTGAGGACTCGTCCTTTCACCATAGAGAAGGTCGGATTACAGCGTCCCCGCGAGGAACTGTATTCACGGATCAACCGCAGGGTCCTGGATATGATAGATGCGGGCCTCGAAGACGAAGTCCGCACCTTGATTCCTTACCGTGATTGCCAGGCCTTGCAGACGGTGGGCTACAAGGAGATGTTCAAGTATATCGACGGGGAGTGTTCCCTTGACGAGGCGGTCAGGATGATCCAACTGAATACCCGCCATTATGCCAAGCGCCAGCTTACCTGGTGGCGCCGTGACCCGGATATCCGCTGGATCGACCTCTGACCCCGTCAGAACGGGAGGTCGTTCTCCGGAATATCCGCCGGCATGTCATCCAGGGTAGGAGCCGGTGCCTGCTGGACCGGCGGCTGCTGGGCAGCATTCTGCCCTGCCGGGGCTATCTTCCAGAGTCTTACATCGTTGTACCAGCGTCCGTTGTATTCCCTCGCCCTGAGGTTGAAGGATACCTTCACCGCGTCTCCGACCTGGTAGCGGTCCAGGTCAGCGACCTTGTCGCTGCCGAATGCCGTTACCATCACGTCGGCCGGGTAGTTGCCATCCTGGTATTCAAGTATGAACTCCTGCTTTTCCCAGGCTCCGCGGGCACTCTGTCCGCTCTGGCGGGAGAGTTTCTGTTTGATCCTGCCTTCTATTTCAAGTGCTGCCATAATACGGAATGTTTACTGTCTCGGATAAAAAGGAAGCCTGCCGTACGCAGGAGCGTGCGGCAGGCTGTATCAATGCTGCCTGAAGCAGTTATTATTTTGCGGCCTCAACAGGCTCGACAAAGTGACGGATGGAGTCAAGCTGGATGTCGAATACAAGCGGAGTGTTAGGCTCGATGCCGTTGGAACCTCTCTCGCCGTAACCAAGCTTGGAAGGAACATAGAGGACAGCCTTGCCACCCTGGCCAAGGAGCTGGAGACCCTCTGTCCATGCAGGGATGACCCTGTCGAGGGTGAGCCTTGTGGATGGCTGCTCAGGAGCGACCTCTTCCAGGACGGTGCCGTCCTTGAGGGTGAGCTTGTAGTGTACGAAAACGGTATCCTTAGGACCCGGCTTGTCTTCTGAACCTGGCTCTGTAATGGTGTACTGCAGACCGGTAGGGCTGGTCTCGACGCCGGCCTTCTTGGCGTTGTCGGCAAGGAACTTGTCTTCAGCTTCCTTGTTGACTGCAGCAACGTATGCGCCCCTCTTCTCGATGAATCCACTGATGATGCGGTTCATTTCCTCAGGGTTGATCTTGAACTGCTTTACGAAGTCGGTGTCACGCTGGTTGCCCTTGGCGTTTACGAAATCGTTGATACCCTTCTTGAGCTCGTTGAAGTTGAGGTCACCCATGTTGTAGTTCTTGATCATGGAACCGAAATTGATACCCATCAGGTAGCTGACAGAGTCGATTTCAGCCTTGGAAGGGAGAAGTTCCTTTGCGTTGACAGGATTTTCAACCTGTGCTACACCGGTACTGTCTGCGCCGTCGGTCTCGCCGGCAGGCTTGTTTGAGTTACATGCAACGACTGAAAAAAGGATTGCCGCTGCTGCGAACATTTTGATAGACTTCATGATATTAATAATTTATAAGTTGCCAAAAGTCCCGCAAATATCGTAATTTTTCTTGATTTTCACATTATTTTCCGAATATTTGGTGGCTATCCGGCTTTGTATTCCGGAAAAGAATCACTATATTTAGTGTGTAATCTCTAACACTATGACTACCAGTTCCGCCGTACTCTACTCCAAACTGAAAGATTTTTTCGGTTTTGATGCCTTCAAGGGAGACCAGGAAGCCATTATCAGGAACCTTCTGGATGGCCGGGATACTTTCGTCCTGATGCCGACCGGCGGTGGAAAGTCGCTATGCTTCCAGTTGCCGGCATTGGTGATGCCAGGGACAGCGATAGTCATTTCGCCTCTCATCGCCCTGATGAAGAACCAGGTCGATGTCATCCGCGGGTTCGTTGAGGAGCAGAACGGCATAGCACATTTCCTGAACTCTTCCCTGAACAAAGCTCAGATCCAGGAAGTGCGCCAGGACCTGTTGTCGGGGGTGACAAAGCTGCTGTACGTGGCTCCTGAATCCCTGACTAAGGATGAGAACGTGGAACTTCTCAGGGAAGTGAACATTTCTTTCTATGCCGTCGATGAGGCGCACTGCATCTCTGAATGGGGACACGATTTCAGACCTGAATACAGGAAGATCAGGGATATGGTGCAGACCATAGGCAGGGCTCCTATCATCGCCCTCACCGCCACCGCTACCCCTAAGGTCCAGAACGACATCCAGAAGAACCTTGGAATAATGGATGCTACGGTGTTCAAGTCTTCCTTCAACCGTCCGAACCTGTGCTACGAAGTCAGGGACAAGGTTGAACCGGAGAAAGACATAATCCGTTACATCAAGCAGAATCCGGGCAAGTCGGGCATCATATACTGCCTCAGCAGGAAGAAGGTGGAAGAGATTGCGAACCTTCTGAATATTAACGGAATAAAAGCTCTTCCGTACCATGCGGGACTGGATGCCAGGACAAGGGCGGAGAACCAGGACCGCTTCCTGATGGAGGATGTGGACGTGATCGTCGCCACCATTGCGTTCGGCATGGGTATCGACAAGCCTGACGTCCGTTTCGTCATCCATTACGACATTCCGAAGAGCATCGAGGGATACTATCAGGAGACCGGGCGTGCAGGCAGGGACGGGGAGAATGCCGAGTGCATCACATACTACAGCTACAAGGATATCCAGAAACTCGAGAAGTTCATGCAGGGCAAGCCTGTATCGGAGCAGGAGATAGGGCGTCAGCTCCTCATGGAGACCGTCGCCTATGCGGAGACGAACCAGTGCCGCCGCAAGATGCTCCTGAACTATTTCGGAGAGGACTATCCAAAGGAGAACTGCGGCATGTGCGACAACTGCCTGAATCCTAAGCCTACCTTCGACGGGCGGAAGGAGATGTGTCTGGTCATACGCCTTATCAAGTCCTTGCCGGAGCATTTCAAGATCGAGCATCTTTCAATGGTCCTTGCCGGGCATTCGAATGCGATGATCAAGTCATACAAGCACGATGCCCTGCCTCTGTTCGGAGCCGGTAAGGCACACAGCGAGAAGTTCTGGAACGTAGTCATCCATCAGGGACTGCTGCTCCATCTCCTTGACAAGGAGATCGAGACATACGGGCTGCTTTTCGTCACCGAGAAGGGAGAGAAGTTCTACGAGGATCCTTATGAGATCCGTCTGGTGGAGGACCGTATATTCCTCGGAAAGGGGTCTGATGACGATGATGACGAGGACGTGGCCAACGACAAGGCTGCCATGAAGGGTGGAGGCGGCGACGCGACCCTCCTCTCGATGCTCAAGAGCCTGCGCAAGGACATGTCCAGGAAGCTGAACCTGCAGCCTTGGATCATATTCGGGGATCCTGCGCTGGAGGATATGTCCATCCAGTATCCTATCACCTTCGAGGAACTGCACAACTGCCAGGGTGTAGGAGAGGGGAAAGCCAGGAAGTATGGCAAGGAATTCATCGAGTTGATCCACAGGTATGTTGAAGAGAATGACATCACCCGTCCTGAAGATTTCGTGGTGAAGTCCGCCCCGACCAAGTCGGCCAACAAGATATACATAATCCAGAGCGTGGACAGAAGGCTCTCGCTGGAGGATATCGCCGATGCCAGGGGCATGGACCTGGACGAACTGATAGATGAGATAGAGGTGATTGTGTCATCCGGCACCAAGCTGGACCTCAATTACTACATCCGCCAGGTGATCGACGACGATGTCGTGGAAGACATCTATGAATATTTCAAGAGCGAGGCGACTTCCGATTCTGTGGAAGAAGCCATGAAGGTACTTGGCCCGGACTACGAGGAGTTCGAGATCCGGCTCGTGCGCATCAAGTTCCTCTGTGAGATCGCATCCTGATCCTATTTCACCAGCGATTTGCTGTTGATATAGGAAAGCAGGGAATCCCTGTAGCTTTCCCCGATGGGGATGCTGGACCCGTCCTGCATGCGGACGTGTCCTTTGGACACTTGGCTGATCTTGCTCAGGTTGATGATGAATGACTTGTGCACCCTCATGAACCTGTTTCCGGGAAGCTTTCCCTCCAGTTTCTTCATGCTGAGCAGGGCGATTACGGGATCCTTCTGGTCTTCAGTGATTATCTTGACGTATTCGCTCATTCCTTCGATATAGATGATGCTGCTGACCTCCACCCGGACGGTCTTGTAATCTGTCTTGATGTAAACTGAATCATCATAGTCCAGGAGAGTGACTTCCTCCTTGTTCTCCAAGTCGTACAACCGCTTCACCTTGAGGGCGGCTTTTTCGAAGTCGTTGAATCCGAAAGGTTTGAGCAGGTAATCGACGGCATCGACCTTGAAACCCTCCACCGCATATTCGGAATATGCCGTGGTGAATACGACCATAGGCTGGCTTGCCAGGGATTTGACGAAGCTCATCCCGTCCAGGTCAGGCATGTTGATGTCACAGAACAAGACGTCTGCCGGTTGGCTGGCTAGAACCTTCGAAGCATCGACAGCACTGTTGCACGCGGCTTCCAGTTCGAGGAAATCGACCTTGCTTATGTAAGACTCAAGTTGCTTGAGAGCCAGAGGCTCGTCATCTATTGCAATGCAGCGTATCATATTATACTTGTTTTATTGCTGACGGAAGGTCGACCGATACTGTATAGATGTTGTCACGGTTGATGATATCCATCTTGTAATCATCCCCGTACATGAGTGCTAAGCGTCTTCGAGAATTGGTTATGCCGATACCTCCTCCCTCATCGATACTTTTTTCTTCCGGGCACGAATTGCGGCAGCTGAAAAGGAGCCTGTCGCCTTGATAATCAAGGGATATGTCTATGAAGCTCTCGTGTTTGTAAGATACCCCATGCTTGAATGCGTTTTCTACGAATGAAATGAAAAGCAGGACAGGGACTTCCATTTTGGGAATCACTTCGGGATAGGTAAAGGATACTTTGACGGAATCATCAAATCTGAGCTTCATAAGGGAAATATACTGATTAAGGAGATCGATTTCCTTTTTCAGAGGGATGGTGGACTTGTCTCCTTCGTACAGCAGGTAACGCATCAGTCCTGAAAGATTGAGGATGCTTTCCTTGGCCTCTCCCGGGGCGATATCGACCAACGCGTGGATGTTGTTCAGCGTATTCATGAAGAAGTGGGGACTGATCTGGTATTTGAGGTACTTCAGCTGGGCTTCCCGTTTTTCCCTTTCCAGGTCCTTAATACACTGTTCTTCTTGTATATGCTTAAACCCCAGTGCATTAGCTAGATTGCCACCGACGACCAGCATTCCTGTCAGGATCATTACCACTTCAGGAGGAAAAGGATTATTGTATGATTCCTTTTCAAGTGGTTCAATTCTCTTGTGAAAGGCAAATAGGCTAATAGAAAAAGCAGTGAGTAATAGCCAGCAAAACAGAAAGTACTTGCCAGTCTTGCCTCTCTTGATCAGGATAGGAAGAATCAGAAAGTTATGGATCAGGAACAAGATGAACAAAGGTACGATGGACAGCAACTGTCGGCTCAGCTCGTTCCAATTATCTCCGGGTACCCCGGGTGTGTTTTCCAGGATCCATTTTATCGTAGGGATAAGGAACCAGGTGACCCAAACTATCAGATAGACAAGATTCTCTCTTTTCTTCAGTGTCATGGCTATTCGAAATCTTTGGTCCTTCTCAGTCCGTCGAGGGAACCGTCCTGTCCGTTCTCGAGTTCATAGGTAACCTTCAGCCATGCGGAGTCCTTCAGGAAGTCAACCTGACCGAGCTGGATATCCCTTATTTTCATGCCGGTCCTCTTCTCAAGGTCGGCGACAAGTTCTGCCCGCCTTTCCGGTACGATCAGGTCGATCTTGTCGTAGATGACCAGCTTGGTGGATGTCCGCTTCCCGATGGCACCCTTCGACTCCAACACCCAGATCAGCAGAATCAACAGCACGTTGGCCGCAACGAGTTCCCCGAACGGGATGTCAGCACCGATGCCGTTGATGACCGATACTGCTATGATGATGAACAGATAAGTCATTTCCCGTACAGGCACCGTCTCGGTCCTGTACCGGATCATTCCGAAGATGGCGAACAGGCCGATCGTGAATCCGATCTGGAGGCTCAGGTTGTTCATCACGAAAAGCAGCAGGAACATGGCCGATGAGAATACCATGAAGGTGAAGTAGTAATCGACCCTGCGGCTCTTCGGATAATACAGGAACTGGACGATGATGAAACTCACCGCCAGGTTGAACAGGAATAGCTTGAGCAGGCCGAGTATGGCATCCCAGACCGCGGAGGCGGTGGATTTGACCTTGTAGTTCCCGGCCTCGTCGACAGTTACTTCGTAACCGTTCTCGGCGGCGATTTCCGGGTCGAATTCCGCTCCTGTGAATTCATCGGCCACTGCAGTGCTGTCTGTCTGGGCTGAGGCCAGGAAAGAAGCTGCAGCAAACAGCGACAGGACGATGAATATCTTTAAAAATATCCTCATAATCAGCGATTTGTTTTATTTCCGGTTATCTTTTCTATTCCTCTTATTTTTTCCTTGAACCTGCCAGGATGGACTGTCGGGTCGGTCAATACTGTGCCCATGCAGTATTTGCTCACCCTGAGAGGGTGCACCCTGTGTTCGAGCAGGATGCGTCTCATCGTGGAATCCGCCCTTCCATCCTGCTTCAGTTCTATGATCACGGCATCTTCCAGTTTCGCTTCCCGTCCGGTGCGGGGGTTCGTGAACTCCAGCGACGCGTCGAATGTTATCCTTTCGGTCCTTTCCTTGTTGACCAGCGTCACCCTTCTGAAATCCGTCGTGCAGGCGGGAGAGACTTCCTGAAGCATGTACCAGGACTCCTTCCCGACGAATTCCTCCGCCTCCTTCGACCAGCGATCGGTCAGTGAATATCCTTCCGGCAACCTCATCCTCTTCTTCTTCGTCCGACCCTTGTTGTTCTTCCTCTTGACCTCCAGGAAGGTCATTCCGGTGATCCGGTA
>ONPI01000150.1 GCA_900319685.1 uncultured Bacteroidales bacterium | reverse complement strand
CCAAATAGCTGATACTTAGTGAAATATGCATATGCCCTCAGGAAATAGATTTCTCCGACGTAGTGGTTGATATTTCCCGCAGAACCGCTGATCTTCCCCTCCTCGAGTTTAGGAACAACCTTGTCGAGGAAATAGTTGCATTTGCGGATATTCTCAAAATTCCAGTTGGATCCGTCCTTCTGGGGCACCCTCCATTCGTTGTTGGTGTATTTCGAAGAGAGGGCCGCCTGATAAGCAAGCTGGTTATCTGTATGGGCATCCCTGCCAAAGTAACCGTAACCATATCCGCTATGTGAAGGAAGGATACTTGTATAGAGGTCGTTGGCATATGCCTGCAGCTGAGATTCCTCGTTGAAATAGACCTCAGGAGAAATCGTCGATGTCGGCTGGAGGTCAAGGTTGCAGGAAGCAAGTCCGATACACCCCAGCGCAATAACACAAATCTTGTTAAATATTGTTTTCATAATCATTCTCCTTCTGAGTTATAATGTTACACTGACACCCGCCGATACGGTTTTCATGATAGGGTAACCGAGTCCTGATGCGGTATTGATTCCGTCGATTCCTTCCGGATCGAACATCTTCGCAAGTTTGGTCAATGTCCAGAGATTCTCTCCGGATACGAAGAACCTGAGGTTGGAGACCTTGAACTGCTGGGAAATCCTGCTCGGCAGGGTGTATCCGAAGGTTACGTTCTTGAGGCGGAGATATGCTGCATTCTGCAGGTATTTCGTCTGGACCTGCTGGTTCTTGTAGGAACCTGCCGCATTGTTCTTTGAGGAGATAATCGGTCTTGGATAGTAAGAATCCGTATTCGCAGGGAGATCGTCGTACGCGCTTGCGCGGAAATAGTCAAGTTGCTGGACAAGCGGAATCATATACCACATATTCTCGTTAGGAGAACCCCAGAAAGCATAAGATGAAGTCCACCAGTCTCGTTTTGCCACTCCATGGAAGAATACCCTGAGATCGAAGCCCTTCCAAGAGGCATTCAGGTCGAGGCCGAAGCGGAACCGAGGGCTGGAATTGCCGATGATCCTCCTGTCACCGGGGTCGTCATAAGTCGAAGAGCCGGCACTTACCTGACCGTCACCGTTCAGGTCCTTGTACATGATATCACCTGCTGCCCATCTGGTACCGAAAGCCTGACCTCCCTGAGGAAGCGATGCAAGATGTGCATCCATTTCCTCCTGGGTCTTGGCGATGCCTATCGTCTCATATCCCCAGATGTCACCAAGCTTCTGGCCCTCATAATAGGTATTGAGGGACTTCGTTGTGTTCGGGTACCTGGTGATGATGGTCTGGTTGTCAGACAGGATGAAGTTGGCACCATATGCAAAGCCGTTGCTCAGCTGGTCCCTCCAACTGAGAGACAGTTCGAATCCATGAGTCTTGAGGTCGGTATTGTTCGTGACAGGGACATCAGCACCCAGGATGTTAGGGAGTTCCTGTGCAGGACCGACCATATTGAGAGTCCTTCTTTCATAGATGTCGAACGAACCGGTAAGCCTGTTGTCGAATGCACCGAAATCGAGACCGGCATCGATAGTCTTTATCGTCTCCCACGTGAGGGAAGAACTGATCAGTTTCGCCATCGCAGCCGTGTTGGTCAAGACTCCGTTCTGCAGCCAGGTACCATTGGAGGTACCAAGGGTAAGGGTCGAATATGTTGGATACCAGCTGGTAGTGTTCTGGTTACCGAGCGAACCGTAAGAAGCCCTGATCTTGAGGAAGTTGACATAAGGTCTGATTCCATCCCAGAAGTCTTCCTTGGAGATGTTCCATCCAGCCGAGAATGAAGGGAACCAGTCGTAACGGGATTCGGAACGGAACCTGGAGGATCCATCATAACGGATATTGGCTTCGAACAGGTATTTCCCGGCATAGTCATAGTTGAAACGTCCGAAGTAACCTGCTGTCTTCCACTCGGAATCTGAGCCTTTCACAACGGGAACCTGGGAAACACCGTCGTAATCGAGACCGGTCGTCAGGTCGATGACAGGGAGTTCGTTGATGATGAGACCTACCCTGGAAAGGGAATGTGTCCTGTACTTCAGGTCTTCATACTGCATACCGGCCATCACCTTGAAGTTGTTATCCTTGCCAATAGTAAAGGAATATGTAGTATAAGCATTGAGCGTCAGGAAATTGCGTTTCCAAAAAGTCTCCTGCACCTTATCTGTCTTGGTCTGGATGTACGGATTCCCGTTTGCATCGTGGTTGTACGTCTTGAGGTTTACCGCTTTCTCCTCGTTTGTCTCTACATTGTAGTCCAGACTTACCGTGGTGACCCAGTTCTTAACCGGCTCGAAATCCAGAGCCCCGTGGTTGGCGAACTTGTCGTGCTGGGTATTGGTCCGTCCTCCTTCAATCAGGGTAAGTGCCGGGGATGACTGCTGTATGAATCCGTTGTCATCATAGACGGAACGCCAAGGGAAGTTCTGGCGGCCAAGGTCCTGGAAGTAGCTGGCTTTCATTACTGTAGGACGGCCATAGTCAGTCCTTGTAAAGCGGGTGCTGTAAGTAGCATGGATCCAGTCGTTGATCTGTGCGTCTATCCTGGCGGTTGGAGTATACTTCTTGAATGAATCCTCCGCAAGCTTGAGAAGACCGTTCTGGTCCATATAACCCATTCCGACATAATACGAAACCCTGCCGCTTCCTCCGCTTACGCTGAGGTTGTGCTCCTGAGAGAATGACCAGTCGTTGAAATAGTCATGATACACATCGCTGCTGGCGTTACCGTATCCGTTTGGATTGGCCCACCTCGTCTTGTTCGCTGGGTCAATAACGTTCACGGTCGTAATCTTTCCGGCGATGTAATCCTTGATACGCTGAACGCGGTCATCATTGGAGTATCTGGATGAACCGTAGTTGATGAGACCCTGGTCAATCATCATGATGAAGTTGTAAGAGTCCATCGACTCCGGCATCATCGTCGGGCCGTTCCAGCGGAAATTGTTGTTGTAGTTTACCATAGAGTGTCCTGCATCTCCTCTCTTAGTCGTAACGAGAATCACACCGAAAGGAGCGCGGGAGCCATAGATCGAAGAAGCAGCCGCATCCTTGAGGATGGAGATGTTCTCTACGTTCTGAGGATTGATCATGGAGAGGTCTCCTTCGACTCCGTCGATAAGCACAAGTGGGGCAGCTGTGGATCCGGTGCCGATAGTTCCGGTTCCACGGATATCCATGGACGGGGCAGAATCCAGAAGACCTGATGTTACATTGATATTCAGACCCGGCACCTGCCCCTGGAGTGCCTGTGTAAGGTTTTGGACAGGTCTGTCCTGAAGCTGCTTGGAATCAACAGTCGCGACTGCTCCGGTAAGGTTTACTTTTTTCTGAGTACCGAAACCAACGACAACCACCTCGTCAAGAGCCTCCGTATCCTCTGCAAGGACAACTGACAAAGAGCTCCTGCCCTGAACAGGCAAGAGCAGAGTCTTGTATCCGATACAGGAAATCTCCAGAGAGGAGGAATACGATCTAACGGGGAGGGAAAAACGGCCCGATGCATCTGTGACGGTCCCATTGTTGGTTCCCGCCTCCATAACACCGGCTCCTATCACAGGAACGCCCTTCTCGTCCGTAACCGTTCCGTTCACCACGGTATTGCCCGCTGGCTTTGCCTGGTTTGCCTGAGGAATGATCACTATGTAATTCCCGTCGATGCGGTATGAATATCCCGTCTGGGCGAGAATCACAGGCATCACTTCATCGAC
>ONPI01000019.1 GCA_900319685.1 uncultured Bacteroidales bacterium | reverse complement strand
CGTGGTTCAAATGTGGTTCAAAAAACGCCAAACTACTCCGTAAAACGCTTGATTTTCCGTAATTCACCAAACTTTAGAAACAGTCTAACTATTTGATTACTAATTTGTTAAACTAATTATCCTATTTCCCGATGCAAAAACTTGAGAAGATGTTGCCGAGAATCTCGTCGGTGGTTATTTCGCCGGTGATGTTGCCGAGTTGGCTTATGGCCATGCGGAGATCTTCCGACAGCAGCTCGGAGCCGGCTCCTGAAGATAAGTTCTCCTTGACCGCAAGAAGTGCTTTCCCAGCTTCTTTCAAGGCATTGTAATGCCTGATATTCGTAACTACAGTCTGGTCAGATTCCAAAGAAAGGTCTTTTTGCGTCTTCACAAGCACTTTCTTCAGGTCATCCAGGCCATCTCCATTCTTTGCTGATATATAGAGCTTAACCACCTTTTCATCAAGCGATGAAACAGTATTGTTTAGAATCTTAACATTTATGTTAGGCCCAATGAGATCAGCTTTATTGAGCAAGACTATCAGTTCTTGCCGCGATAAATCCAGTTTTGAAACGATGTCAGAAATCGAAGCCTCGTTCTCATCATCCGATGCTGTGACATCAAGCAGGCAGAGCAGCACTGAGGCCTCCGAAATCTTCCGGTAGGAACGTGAGATGCCTATCTTTTCGATCTCGTCGGAAGTCGCACGAAGTCCTGCAGTGTCTATGAAACGGAACAGGATCCCGTCGATCATCATCGTATCCTCGACGGTGTCCCGCGTGGTTCCGGCAATATCGGATACGATGGCACGGTCATCGCCGAGAAGGGAGTTGAGAAGCGTGGATTTGCCGGAATTGGCGGCACCAGCGATTGCGACCGGGACACCGTTCCTTATGGCATTCCCCAGACGGAAGGAATCTGTGAGTTTCCGGATATGGACGAGACTCCGATCGACGAGTTCCGAGACTTTGCCCCTGGAAGCGAATTCAACATCCTCCTCGGCGAAGTCAAGCTCCAGTTCCAGCAAGGATGCGATCTCTATCAACTGCCCCCTCAGTTCAGCCAGTTCTGAAGAAAAGCCTCCGCGTAGTTGGTTCAAAGCCACCCTGAGGGATTCTGAACCAGTGGATGAAATAACATCGGCAACAGCTTCTGCCTGAGCCAGATCCATCTTTCCATTCACAAATGCCCTCCTAGTGAATTCGCCAGCATCGGCGGGACGTGCACCTGCATCGCAGAGTTTCCTCATTATCTCTGACGCAACATAGGAAGAAGCGTGACAGGATATCTCAGCCATATCTTCTCCGGTGTATGAATGAGGAGCCCTGAAGAAGCTCACCAGCACCTCGTCCGTCCCCTCGATCGTTCCGAATCTGATTGAATATCCCTTGGCCTGCGAGGCGGAACCGGAAACGAAATCTACAACCCGATCTACCAAGGGCATGGTATCGGGACCGCTGACCCGTATCAGTGTAATGGCACCTGTGCCTGGCACGGTGGCAGGAGCGACAATCGTATCTTCGAAGCGGGAAATATCCATAATCACATTTAATTGGTGCGAAATTAAGTAAAAATGAGTAAATTTGTTTAATATTGGAGCCAGAATGAAAGCACGAAAAGGCGCAACACTCAAACTGGAGAACGGGATGGAATTCCATGGTTTCTCCTTCGGTTACGACGGACCGTCCGACGGCGAAGTCGTTTTCTCTACAGCGATGGTCGGTTATCCCGAGTCTCTCACGGACCCATCATATTCAGGGCAGATTCTCTGCGTAACTTATCCTCTTATAGGCAATTATGGTGTTCCACAAGAAGGATCGGATCAACTCGGCATATCCCTGAATTTCGAGTCCGAAAAGATCTGGGTGCGCGGCCTTGTGATCAGTGATTATTCCTTTGACTACAGCCATTGGGACGCCGTCAAGAGTCTCGACGAGTGGCTGAAGGAACAGAAGATTCCTGGAATATTCGGAATAGATACAAGGGCGCTGACTCAGATCCTGCGCGAGAAAGGTTCGATGCTCGGAATGATAGTCCCGGACGGGACCGAGAAAGATTTCCCGGTCGACGACCCGAATCTGGCAAACCAGATTGCGATAGTAGGTTGCAAGGAGGTAATAAAGTATGGCAGCGGCGCCAAGACGGTGGTCCTTGTGGACTGCGGAGTCAAGCACAACATCCTGAGGTGCTTCGTCGACAGGGGAGTAACCTTGCTCCGGGTGCCATGGGACTACGATTTCAACACTCTTGAATATGACGGCCTGTTCATTTCGAACGGTCCTGGCAACCCGCAGTTCTGCAATGTGACTGTGGCCAACCTTCGCAAGGCGATGGAAGGAGACAAGCCTATTTTCGGAATATGCATGGGCAACCAGCTCCTCGCCAGGGCGGGGGGCGCCAATACATATAAACTGAAATACGGCCACCGGAGCCATAACCAGCCGGTTCGGATGGTCGGAACGAACAAGTGTTACATCACTTCGCAGAACCATGGATTCGCAGTCGATGACAAGACCCTCGGAGATGATTGGGAACCTTGGTTCGTGAACATGAATGACGGTACGAATGAAGGGATAAGGCATAAAACCAAGCCTTTCTGCTCAGTGCAGTTCCATCCGGAAGCATCCAGCGGCCCTACCGATACAAATTTCTTATTCGACGAATTCATCGGCAAGTTATGAAGAACGAGAACATCAAGAAAGTCCTCATCCTCGGTTCCGGGGCTCTCAAGATAGGACAGGCAGGAGAATTCGACTATTCCGGCTCACAGGCCTTGAAGGCTCTTCGCGAGGAGGGGATAGAGACCGTCCTCATCAATCCGAACATTGCGACCGTCCAGACATCGGAAGGTGTCGCGGACAAGATATATTTCCTCCCTGTTTCGGCATATTTCGTAGAAAAAGTCATCGCTAAGGAGCACCCTCAGGGGATCCTGCTTTCTTTCGGAGGACAGACCGCGCTCAACTGCGGCGTAGAGCTATACGAATCCGGAGTCCTGGCAAAGTACAACGTCCAGGTACTGGGTACGCCGGTACAGGCCATAATGGACACGGAAGACCGCGACCTGTTCATCAAGAAGCTGGATGAGATCGGGGTCAAGACCATCAAATCCCACCCTGCAGCCAACCTTGAAGAGGCCAGGAAAGCAGCCGCTGAACTTGGTTTCCCTTTGATAATCAGGGCGGCATATGCCCTTGGAGGGCTCGGCTCCGGCTTCTGTGACAACGAAGCGGAACTGGAAGAGATCTGCAGCAAAGCATTCTCATTCTCTCCCCAGGTGCTTGTGGAGAAATCCCTCAAGGGATGGAAGGAAATCGAATATGAGGTAGTGCGGGACCGCTACGACAATTGCATCACGGTGTGCAACATGGAAAACTTCGATCCCCTCGGCATCCATACCGGAGAGAGTATCGTGGTGGCGCCTTCCCAGACACTTTCCAACAACGACTATTATTTCCTGCGGGAACTTTCGATCCGCATCGTCAGGCATATCGGGATAGTGGGTGAGTGCAACGTCCAATTCGCATATGATCCTGATGCGATGGATTACAGGGTAATAGAAGTCAATGCACGGCTCAGCCGCTCCTCTGCACTTGCATCCAAGGCGACCGCCTGCTTTCTTCGAACCGGCTTTGGACTACATCGTCTGCAAGATTCCGCGCTGGGATTTGAGCAAGTTCCACGGCGTTTCAAGGAAGATCGGTTCGTCCATGAAGTCTGTCGGGGAAGTGATGGCCATAGGCCGCAGCTTCGAAGAAGCCATACAGAAAGGCCTCAGGATGATAGGCCAGGGAGCGCACGGATTCGTGGGCAACAAGGAATTCCACCTGACAGACCTCGACGAAGCTCTCCGCGAACCTACGGACAACCGCATATTTGTGATCTCGAAAGCAATGAGGGCGGGATACACGGTCGATCAGATCCACTCGCTCACCAAGATCGACAAATGGTTCCTGAACAAGCTCGAGAACATCGTCCGCACCTACGAGGAGATGCACGGGTATGACGATATAGCCGAAATGCCTGCAGAACTGCTCCTGCTCGCAAAGAAAGAGGGTTTCTCCGACTTCCAGATCCAGCGTGCTGTCTGGAAGGATTCAGGCAACCAGGGCGAGAATATGGACAAGGTGCGCGAATTCCGCAAGTCAAAGGGAATAGTCCCGGTCGTCAAGCAGATCGACACCCTCGCCGCGGAGTTCCCGGCCAAGACGAACTATCTGTATCTGACATACAACGGCACCAAGAGCGACATAGAGTATTCAGATGACGGAAAATCAGTCATCGTGCTGGGTTCCGGAGCATATCGCATCGGCTCGTCAGTGGAATTCGACTGGTGTTCGGTAACGTGCCTCAAGACGATCCAGAAACATGGGTACAGGGGCGTCCTGATCAATTACAATCCAGAGACGGTCTCCACGGATTATGACATGTGCGACCGCCTGTATTTCGATGAGCTGACCTTTGAAAGGGTGTTGGACATATTCGAGATCGAGCATCCGCACGGCGTCGTGGTCTCCGTGGGCGGCCAGATTCCGAACAATCTGGCGCTGAGGCTGCATACCCACGGGGTGCCGATCCTCGGGACGAGTGCGGAAAGTATCGACAAGGCCGAAGACCGCCACAAATTCTCCAGCATCGTCGATGCTCTCGGTGTCGACCAGCCGGAATGGAGCGAGCTTTCCACGATTGAGGATGTCGACAAGTTCATCGAAAAGGTTGGCTTCCCGGTGCTTGTCCGTCCGTCATATGTCCTTTCGGGAGCTGCCATGAATGTCTGCTACGATGATGAAAAGCTCCGCCATTTCCTTTCCCTGGCTTCAGAAGTCTCACAGGAACATCCGGTGGTCATCAGCAAATTCTACCAGAGGGCAAAGGAAATCGAATTCGACGCTGTCGCAGATGAAGGCGAGATCATAGCATACGCCATTTCCGAACACATCGAATATGCGGGAGTCCATTCCGGTGATGCCACGATCCAGTTCCCGCCGCAGAAGCTTTATGTCGAAACCGTCAGGCGTATCAAGAAGATAGCCAGGGCCATAGCGGGGGCGCTGAGGATCTCGGGACCATTCAATATTCAGTTCCTTGCCAAGGAGAACGCCATCAAGGTCATCGAGTGCAACCTGCGTGCTTCCAGAAGTTTCCCGTTCGTGTCTAAAGTCCTGAAGATAGATTTCATCGAACTTGCCACCAAGGTTATGCTGGGACTGCATCCGTCAGCCCCTCAGAAGAGTGCCTTCGACCTGGACTATGTCGGAGTCAAATCATCGCAGTTCTCATTCGCACGATTGGAGGAAGCCGACCCTATGCTGGGCGTGGATATGAGTTCGACCGGCGAAGTCGGATGCCTTGGCGACGACCTTAACGAGGCTCTGCTCAAGTCAGTACTTTCGGTCGGCCAGAGGATTCCTGCGAAGCGTGTCCTTCTCTCCACGGGCGATCCCCGCACCAAGGCGGATATGCTCAATGCCTGCAAGCTCCTCGTCGACAGGGGATATGAGTTGTTCGCGACCGCCGGTACCTACAAGTATCTGGTAGAGAACAGCATCCCTTCGACCAAGGTTCTTTGGCCGAGCGAATGCGAGAACCCGAACTTCAAGGGACGTTTCAGGCCTGCAGTGGAAATGATCCAGAACAAGGAAGTCGACATGGTCGTCAACGTGCCGAAGGACTTCAGCCTGCTGGAAATGAAAAATGGCTACAAGATACGTCGTGCAGCCATTGATTTCAATGTTCCGCTGTTCACCAATTCAAGGCTGGCTACAGCGTTTATCCGCGCCTTCTGCGCAATGGACCTGGATGATATCCAGATAAAGTCCTGGGACCAGTACTAGAAGGTGTCGTAATACTTCGCTTCGCGAGGGGAGACCTTGTTCATATTGTCCAGCAAGTCCGTATTGGTCTTGTATTCATCCATCAGCTGAAGCATGAAGTTCATGGCTTCGGTAGGATTCATATCGGCAAGGAGCTTGCGCAAGATCCAGATCCTGTTGGCCACATCGCGGCTGTAGAGCAGGTCGTCGCGTCTTGTACTTGACAATACGACGTTTACTGCAGGGAAGATACGTCTGTTGGCGAGGGTGCGGTCCAGTTGGAGTTCCATGTTGCCGGTACCCTTGAATTCCTCGAAAATCACGTCATCCATCTTGGAACCGGTCTCGGTCAGTGCAGTCGCAAGTATGGTAAGCGAACCACCGCCTTCGATATTCCTGGCAGCTCCGAAGAACCTCTTAGGCTTCTGGAGCGCATTGGCATCAACTCCTCCTGTCAGAACCTTTCCCGATGCCGGCTGAACAGTGTTGTACGCACGCGCGAGCCTTGTTATTGAATCAAGGAGTATCACCACGTCATGTCCGCATTCCACAAGTCTCCTGGCCTTCTCAAGGACCATGTTGGCGACTTTCACATGCCTTTCCGCAGGCTCGTCGAATGTGGATGCAACGACTTCGGCTTTCACGCTGCGGCTCATATCGGTGACCTCTTCCGGACGTTCGTCGATCAGGAGTACAATCTCATAGACTTCCGGATGGTTGTCGGCGATCGCATTGGCGATGGACTTGAGGAGCATGGTCTTACCCGTCTTTGGCTGGGACACGATAAGGCCGCGCTGACCCTTTCCGATTGGAGTGAACATATCTACTATCCTGCAGGATACATCGTTCTGGTGACCATGGCCGAGAAGGTTGAATTTCTCATCAGGGAAGAGGGGAGTCAGGAAATCGAACGGTACCCTGTCGCGGATGTAGTCCGGCGTACGCCCGTTGATATACTTGATCCTGACGAGAGGGAAGTACTTGTCTCCCTCCTTAGGAGGCCGGATTTCTCCGGTCACGGTGTCACCCGACTTGAGTGCATTGTTCTTTATCTGTCCCTGGCTGACGTAGATGTCGTCAGGGGAGTTCAGGTAGTTGTAGTCTGAAGAGCGGAGGAAGCCATAGCCGTCAGGCATGATCTCAAGTACTCCGGTCGCTTCGACAGTACCCTCGAATTCAATCTCCGGAGCCTTCGGTCTCTGGTTCCCGTTCTGGAAATTCTGCTTCTGCTGGTTAGGATTCTGGCCGTTGAACTTGTTTTTCTGCTTCTTGCCGTTCCTCTGGCCATTGTCAGCCTGTGCAGCAGGGTCGTCCTTCAAGTCATCGAAGAGCTGGTGTATGAATTCCTTCCCGCTGACTGGCTTCTCCGCAGGATTGTCCTGAGGTTTTTCCTGCTGGAGCGGCTGTGCCTGTACCTGTTCCGGCTCCGCCTTGGTAACGGCAGCTTCTGCCGCAGCGGCAGGCTTCTCTTCCGCCGTAGCCGCGGACTTCGGTTTGCGGCCCCTCTTGGCAGCCGGTTTCTTTACAGGTTCTTCCGCCTGGGCTTGTTCGGTCTTGGATGCCTCTTCAGCCTTGGCATCCTGTTTCTTTGTCTTTGTCGTCCGCTTGGCCGGAGTCTTGGAGGCAGGTTCCTTCTCCTCCTGCTTTTCCTTTACAGGCTCTTCTGGTTTGGTTTCCTTCTTCTGGGCAGGCTGTTCGGTCTTGCGCGGTCTTCCGCGCTTGGCCTTAGGCCTTTCGATAGGTTTGAGAGATTCCGCCATAGCCTGGGCGTCAAGTATTGCGAAAGAGAGATCCTCGTCGTTAAGCTTCTTGATGTTCTTGATCTGATGTTCCTGAGCAATGCCTTCAAGCTGCTCTCTGCTCATCTTGGTGAGTTCGAATAAACTGTATGTCATAATGCTGAATGCCTTCCCGAAAATGTGAGGTATTGCGGAAGACGTGCAAATATAGGAATAAATATGGTATCTGCAAAAACTAATTGTCCCAGTAGCTGGTGCTCTTCTTGAACCGGAGCAGGTCCGCGAGAGCCGCAGCGTTTGCCGAAATCAGGAAGGAATATGACTGGTACATTCCGGTAGGGACCCAGGAAACCTGGATGTTGAAACAGTGGAGGTCGTATCGGAAAGATACCTGGGACGTCGTCATCTTCATTGCCACGAAATCCCATCCTGACTGTGCCTGCAACGACATCTTCGGTGTCAGCTGCAAGTTGCCTGAAACACCCAGCGTCTGTGTGTAATTATCCTTGCGGACCCTCTGGTTGTTCGTCCAGTTGTACGACCGCGACATCGACAGGGAATAGTTCAGGTTGATGCTCCATGGAACATTCGGATTGGTGTAGTACAACCATCCGCCAGGGATGTACTCGTTAGTGATCGGATGGTTGTATATCCTGCGGTAGTAATCTGCAGGGCTGGAACCCGAATCACCGCCTCCGGATTTCTTGGAACCATCATTGCCCTTGACAGTACCCTTGCCTGACAAAGTATAGGACATGGACGCACTGAAGTTCGTAAGCCTCAGCGGGTGGCCGGTCTGGACGATGTTGTATTTGTTGATCTTCCTTCCGCGTTCATCGATGGCGTAAGGGTCGAAGTTCAGGTTACCGTTGATTCCGAGCTTGCCGAATATAGAGGTAGACATCGACACACTGACGTTGTTCATCTTAAGCGAGTCCGCCAGGAAGTTGTATCCGGTGGAAATGTTCATCTGGTCGAGCAACTTGATCTTCTTGGTTCCGTTCCCGGTGGTATCATTCATATCCCTGACCTTCGCTTCGAGGTTGTTACCCAGGGACAGGGACATCGTAGCCGACTTACCCTTGCCGGGTACCGAACCCAGCTGGCCCGCATAGATGTTGTAGTCGTAGGATTTCTCGTTTCCGAGCGTATCTACGTAATTGAGCGTACGCCAGCCATTGAAGGCCTTGCCCTTGTCAGGGCTGAGGTTCAGGCTCATGCTAGGTGAGATAACGTGCCTTATCGCCTGCAGTCTGTGGTATTTGCCGAAGTTGTACATTCCGTACACTCGCGTACTCATGGAGACCGACCCGGAGTAATTGTGGGTTGCACCGAATGCCGCGAACTGCTTGCCCTGCTCCGTAACCACGCTGTTCGTCTCAGGGTCGAAATAAACGTTGTTCTGCCTGAAGAACCAGTTCATTCCGTAGTTCACGGACGGCGTCACGTTGAAATACTTCAACAAGGTGAAATCAGGCAGGCCTATCGTGAAATTGTGGGCCATTCCGTTCTGGAACTTGTCGAAGAAGCCTGGCTCTCCGAACTCGGATGCCTTGAAATTGATCTTGTTCTGGATGGAAGTGTTGTACGCCAGGGAGAACTTCTCATAGAACCTCTCCTTTCCGATGCGGTTCTTGAGTTTGAAAGGATAGAACCTGGACACCGAGAAGGTGATGTTAGGAAGGGTGAAGGAATATGAACTGTCGCGCGAATTCTGGCTGTGCAGGGCATTGACGGAGAGGTTGAACTTTCCGTTCCAGTTCTTCGAATATGAAACAGAAGACGATATCTGGTTCTGCAGTGCCTCGGAGACGCTCCTGGAGTTGTACCTGCTGTTCGAAGGGCTGGAGAAGTTGACCGATGCAGAGAACGAAGTCCCCGGATGGGCCTTGGGGTCCTGCTGATGGGACCACCTGACACCGAAGTTCTTTGTCTGGAAGAAATCGGTACTTCCGCGCTCACCGGTCTGGTCGACCGAATAATTGAGGGAAAGGTTTCCGGAGAACCTGTACTTGACCATATACCTGGAATTCAGGTCTGCGGCCCAGGAACCGAGGGTATAATAGTCACCGGTCAGGGACAAGTCGAAATAATCGCCGATGACGAAATACATTCCAGCGTCCCTGAAATAGAATCCTCGCGCGGTTTCTTCTCCGAATGAAGGCATCAGGAAACCGGTCGCCCGCTCAGGTCGTTCCGGAATGAATCCGAACGGAATGCCTATGAACGGAAGGTCCACATCCTCCACGACCAGATGGGCAGGTCCGAACACTGTCTTCCGGGAAGGCTTGGTCACAACCTTGGCAGAAGAGAGTTTCATGTAGTAGTGGGGATGCTCCAAGTCGCATACGGTATATTTACCCTGGGTTATGTTGATGGACTTGTCCGGCATCATCTTGATGTTCCGGCCATGGAGGATTCCTTCGTCCTCGCGGGTGATCATGTTGGTGATCCTGGCCTTGCGGGTGTTGAAGTTGTAACGGACCTCTTCCATGTTGAAGGTCTGGCTGCCCTGGGTCATTACCGGCTGGCCTTTCCATGTATGGTTCAGGGAGTCATACGTGCCCCTTGCGAATACGATACCTGTCGCCATGTCGTATTCCATGTAATCGGCCGTCAGCTGCAGGTTCTCGTACGAGACCTGAACGTCTCCCCAGTAGTACATCTTGCGCTGGCCGTTTGAGAAGTCCTGGCGGACCGAATCCTTCGCCCCGGAGAAAGCAGGCCTGGACACGGAGCTTTTCCTCAGCATCTCGAGCGAGTCCGCCCTTGCCGTGGAATCCGCCAGCCTGATGGAATCCCTGGCCATGGTCGCGGAATCACGGACGGTCGATGTGTCGGCACCGACGCGTGTCGTATCGGGTAGCTGGAGGATCGTCCTTTCACTTGCCGCAGGGGAAGAAACAACCTGCGTGTCAGGCAATTGGCCTTTAACGGAAGCAACCGCACGATCAACGACCGAGGGCCTTCCGAGCCTTCTGTCCCTGATCGAATCCTGGGCGAACATCGAGAAGCCTCCGATGCTGACGATTGCCGCTGCCAGGATAATGCTGCTGGTGTGCTTTCTTAAATGCAATTTTTTTCTAAATTTGCAAGCAACAAATATACTACTATTTTGGTTAACCTTCGCAATTTTCTTGCCGTACTCGCGCTTTGTGCGCTTTCAGCGACGGGTTTTGCCTGCTTCGGGCAGAATTCCGGCACTGCGCTGAAGCTGTCCACCGTGGTGATCGACCCGGGTCACGGAGGAAAGGATGCAGGGTGCATCAGTCCGAGCGGCAAGACGATGGAAAAGACCGTCGTCCTAGACATATCCAAAAGGCTTGCCGAAAAGATCCGCTCCAGTTATCCGGAAGTCAAGGTCATCATGACCAGGAGCACGGACAAGTTCGTTGAACTGCAGGGAAGGGCGGACATCGCCAACCGGAACAAGGCCAACCTGTTCATTTCCATCCATGTAAATTCGGTGGAAGGTAAGAAAGGCGGTCCGAACGGGTATTCCGTCCACATCCTCGGCCAATATACCAGCAGGAACAGGGACCTCTACGCAGGAAACATGGACGTCGTACGAAGGGAGAACTCCGTAATAAAGCTGGAGGACGACTACACCACGAAATACGAGGGCTTCGATCCGAACGACCCCGAATCGTACATATTCATGAACCTGATGCAGAACGCGCATCTGGAGCAGAGTTTCAAGTTCGCACAATACGTGGACCAGGAGATGAAGGGGGGAGCGATACGCAGGAGCCGGGGGATATCCCAGGATCCTTTCTATGTCCTCTGGCGCACTGCTATGCCCGCGGTGCTGGTGGAATGCGGTTTCATGTCCAACGACGGGGACAGGGAAGCACTGATCACGGAACAGGGGAGGGACAAGATCGCCTCCGACCTGTTCGATGCTTTCAAGAGGTACAAGAAAGATTATGACGGAGGCACCGCTTCAGCCACTGAAGCCAAGACTCCGGTAGAGGAAGAAGATGTTCCCGCCGAGGAGACCGTTCCCGAATCCGGGAATTCCATCACATACGGTACCCAGGTGCTTGTGACATCCAAGGTCCTGCCATCCTCCGATCCATTCTTCAAAGGCAATCCTTTCAAGAAATATCCGGCCGGTAAATATTATAAATATGTGATAGGATTTTCCGACGATCTATCCACCGCTTCCACAGCTTTTGAAAAGCTCAAGAAATCCTTCCCGGATTCTTTCCTCGTAAAGATAGAAAACGGCGAATTTTCAAGAATCAAATAATTGGATTTTCCCCTTTTGCAGCATGTTGTACAGGGGATAAATCGTTTATATCCTAATTTGGAATTATTATAAATTGTAACTGTTGGCTTCTACGATACTTATGGATATACATCACTGTAAGTAATTGTAATATAATAAGTTAAAAAATAAGAACAATCCTGGCTTTGAACTTTTATATAAAGAAAATAAAAATCAAAAACAATACTAAAAAAGTTTTTTTATGAATTAATTTTCCCCCAATTTTGCATTAGCTAAAGCGAGGGGACACCATCTCCCTGCAACTTCACTTTCAAAGACCGGAATGACAGAACTGGAAAGACATATTTCAGTATGGGACGAATGTCTTCGTATCTTCGAGCAAAACGTAGATCCGAAGCAGTTCAACGTATGGTTCAAGACCATCGTTCCGGTATCTCTCGAGGGCTCCACCCTGACTGTTGAAGTACCGACCGATTTTTTCAGGAGCTATCTTGAGGAAGCGTACCTTCCGATCATCAAGATGACACTCCGGAGAGTTATCGGCCCGGACGCCAAGCTTCTTTACAGAGTACATCCGGTCAAGAAGGAAGCTGCGATGGTATTCACCGCGTCACACAGCAACATTCCTGAGAACAAACCTGTGATGATCAATACCTTCCAGCCATCGGGCAATCCAGGACCGTTCGTATTCCCGGGCATCCAGAAGGTGAAGATCAATCCTAGGCTCAATCCAGCGTATTGCTTCGACAACCTCGTCAAGGGGGAGTGCAACAAGATGGGGTTCCACGCCGGCGTAAGCATTTCCGACGCTCCGGGGAAGACTCCTTTCAATCCATTGTTCATCTTCGGTGGACCCGGTCTGGGGAAAACCCATCTCGCACAGGCCATAGGAATCGCTATTCACGATGCCTATCCCGACCTGGTGGTACTCTATGTCACCGGCAATGAATTCCGCACACAATACGTGAATGCGGTGAACGTCCAGAACAAGCTGACCGACTTCATGGCGTTCTACATGCGGATCGATGTCCTCATCGTGGACGATATCCAGGAACTGATCGGTCCCGCTTCGCAGAACGCTTTCTTCAACATATTCAATCATCTCCATCAGTCCGGCAAACAACTGGTGTTCACATCTGACAGGGCTCCGGTAGACCTGATGAACTTCGAAGAAAGGCTTCTTTCCAGGTTCAAATGGGGTCTCTCTGTCGAGTTGAGGAAACCCGACCACGAGACCAGGCTCGCCATGCTCAAGTCCAGGTGCGAACGAGAGGGAGTTACGGTCAGTGAAGATGTCCTCGACCTCCTCGCCACTAAGATACGTTCCAATTTCCGCGAACTGGAGGGCGCTCTCATATCCTTGATAGCCAATGCCACCCTTTGCCACGAGGAGATCACACGCGAACTCGCCGAGCACGTCACCGGCAACATCGTCAGCGAAGAACAGAACGAAGTGACCATCGACAAGGTCCAGGATGTTGTTTGCGAGTATTTCAACATCACCCGCGAGACCCTTCTGTCCAAGTCCAGGAAGAGGCAGATCGTCCAGGCTAGGCAGATAGCCATGTACATGAGCCGCAACCTGATAGGCGGATGTTCGCTGTCCACGATTGGTATGGAACTTGGAGGAAAAGACCACGCTACAGTGCTGCACGCATGCACGACAGTGTCTGACCTGATGGCTACTGACAAGTTGTTCAGGCAATACGTCACTGATATTGAAAAGATGCTTGTGCCTGTAGCCAGATAATACTGGAAAGACAGGTATCATATGAATTCTGAAAAAGTACTTGAAATCTTCAAGGAGATCACCCGTATCCCGAGGGAATCGGGTCACGAGGAACCGATGACTGCGTATCTGCAGCAATTCGCCAAGGACAGGAATCTGGAATGCAGGACCGACAAGATCGGCAACGTCTGCATTGTAAAGGAAGCTTCGGCCGGGAAGGAGAGCGTTCCAACGCTTGTACTCCAGGGGCACCAGGACATGGTATGCGAAAAGAGAAGCGGTACCAGCCACGATTTCCTGAAGGATCCGATCGAGTATTGCGTGGAAGACGGCTGGATGATCGCCAAGGATACCACTCTCGGTGCGGATGATGGTATCGGTATCGCCGCGATGCTGGCTTTGCTTGAAAGCGACCTCCCGATGGGAAGGATAGAATGCGTATTCACGATCTCGGAAGAGACCGGAATGGACGGAGCCTTCGGGATGGAAAGCGGCTTTTTCACTGGCAGGACATTGATCAACCTGGATTCTGAGGACGAAGGCCAGATGTTCATAGGATGCGCCGGAGGAATAGACACCCGTGCTTGTTTCAAATATACCCAGGAAGACTTCCATCCCGGTTTCAAACCTGTGAAACTGGACATCGGCAATGCCATCGGCGGACATAGCGGCGACGATATCAACAAGGGACGTGTCAACACGATTCAGCTGATGGCCCGTTTCCTGTATTCAGAGAAGCAATCCGGCATGCAGCTGGTCATGTTCAAGGGTGGGAACAAACCGAATGCGATAGCCCGTGAATGCGAAGCCATCGTGGCCGTCCCCGACCCGTCTGCAACTGTAGCCCGCTTCAAGGATTTCGGCGATTCGGTCCGCAAGGAATATTTCGTTTCGGATCCGGACGTTCTGTTCACTGCAGGAAAGTTCCGCTGCACTGAGAAACCAATGGACAATGACGTGGCACGCAGGCTCATCAGCGCCCTTCTGGCATGCCCTCACGGCGTGGAAACCATGAGCCAGGACATCGATGGACTGGTGGAGACTTCCAGCAACCTGGCTGCTGTCAGGATGCAGAAGCGCGGCTTGATCGAAGTGGTCACGAGCCAGAGAAGCTCCATCACTTCGCAGCGGAAGATGATGGCGGACAAGGTTGAAGCCTGTTTCCTCCTTGCCGGTGCAGAGGTCGTACACGCCTCCGAGTATCCTGGATGGAAACCTAACCTCAATTCCAACATCCTCAAGGTATGCGTAGATTCATACAGGAAACTCTTCGGATGCGACCCTGAGGTCAAGGCAATACACGCTGGTCTGGAATGCGGACTCTTCGGAGAGAAGTTCGGAGACCTCGACATGATTTCCTTCGGGCCGACCCTGCGTGGCGTCCACGCTCCAGGAGAGAAACTCGAGCTGGCTTCCCTGGACAAGTTTACCAAGCATCTTGCCGATGTCGTGACCAGTTTTGAATAGACCATGCTGAAGATTGCTCCTTCCATACTCGCCGGTGATTTCCTGAACCTCAGGAAAGATCTGGATATTGTAAACGAAAATGCCGACCTGCTCCACGTGGACGTCATGGACGGCACCTTCGTGCCCAACATCTCATTCGGATTCCCGCTGGTGGAGGCAATGGCCAAGGTGGTCACCGTCCCAATGGATGTCCATCTCATGATCATCAATCCGGACAAGTACGTGGAGAGGTTCGCCAAGGCGGGTGCCGGCCTTATCAGTTTCCATCTCGAAGCCGCACTGCGGGAAGGCAAGAACCCTTCCGATATCCTTGCCATGGTCAAGGACTGCGGTTGCCAGGCGGGATTGGCGATCAATCCGGACATCCCTGTCGAGAGCCTCTTCCCATACATCGAGGATGCGGATTTCTTCCTGATAATGTCCGTCTTCGCCGGCTTCGGAGGACAGCAGTTCATCGAAGGCTCCCTTGACAGGATATCTGCTCTCAGGAATGAGATGACTTCACGGGGAATATCCAAGGACATAGAGGTCGACGGGGGAGTCTCCGCGGCAAATTCACGTGCGCTGATCGATGCGGGAGCTACTATGCTCGTTGCCGGCAGTTCTGTCTTCAAGGCAGAAGACCCGGCGGCTGCGATAGCCCAATTAAGAATTTAGATAATATAATTTATCTCTTTGAAGGCGAACTCTTTAAGTTCGCCTTTTCTGTTTTCTACCTGAAGCAGTCCGTCCTTTGTCACACCTGTAATCTTCCCCTCGAAAACACTTCCGTCCGAACAGTCAGTGTATTCATGGAACTCTCCGATACGGTACAGCCGGCTGAGGTAGTCATCCCTGCGGTCCGGCAGTATACCTCCAGGGAAAAGGAATCCGGTCAGGATGATGAGTTCCTCTTCGAGGAGATATTCATTTCCTGTCAGGAGGGACATCGACGTCGGATTGACCAGCTGGGGAGGAAAAACCCTCTGGTTGACATTCAACCCTATGCCGACGACGCTTGATGAGATGTTGCTTCCTGCGAGCGAGTTCTCGATGAGCATCCCGCAGATCTTCCGGTTGCGTACGTAGATGTCATTCGGCCACTTTATGTGGGAATCTATCCCTTTTGACGCAAGGTAGTCGCAAATGCCGCATGATATGGCTTCAGAGATTGAGAACTGGCCGGATACCGGCAGGGAAGGGAAACCTCCGCTGTTACCGAACTTAAGGAGGATGGAGAAGGTAAGATTCTCTCCTTTTCCTGAGAACCACCGGTTTCCGCGCTGTCCGCGTCCTGCTGTCTGCAACCTGGCCGCAACCACTGACAGATTGTCATATGAAGGAATACCGTTCCTGAGCACGTCCTGAGTGGATTCCGTCTCTTCGAGCCACTGAATTGAAACCAGATTGTCCATTGGTTCGGAAATTGCCTCTAAATTATTATATTTGTTGATTGAATCAATGTGCAAAAATATAAAAGAATATCGATATGATTACACACGATCTTAGGGTAATGGCCGATGCTATGCTGGACAAGAAAGCTCAGTGCGTCACAGGAATCGACCTGAGACCTCTAGGGACCGCAATTGCCGACTATTTCATGATCTGCAACGGAGACTCTACCACCAACGTCAACGCAATCGCCGACAATGTTATCGAGAAGATGAAGGAGCTTGGCCGAAGGCCACTCCGCACCCAGGGAATGGAAAACAACTTCTGGATCATCATCGACTACGGTGATATAGTCGCCCATATATTCCTCACCGAATACCGGCAGTTCTACAGGCTGGAAGATCTCTGGGCCGACGCTCCTCGCAAGGAATACAAGGACCGTCCTAAATCAAAAAAGACGCAGAAAGATGGCTGAGAATACCCGGAAGCCGGTGAAATTCAATTTTTCCTGGCTCTACATAGTGTTTATCCTGCTGATAGGCTGGCTGCTCTTCAACAACACGGGAGCCAACCCGCAGAAAGTCGAGTGGGCGGAAGTCCAGTCGATGATCAGGGACGGTGATGTAAAGGAGATCCGATATGTCAGGAATGACTTCAAGGGAGACATCACTATCCGTCCCGACCGCCTGAACAAGTATGCTGACAAGTTCGGAGGAAAGGTACCTTCAAGTTCTCCGCATTTCATCTTCCTCGTGTCCGACAAGTTCGACGCCGAGAAGGAATTCGGAGCACTCAATTCTGAACTCCCGGCCGACAGCCAGTTCAAGGTGTTGATGGAAAATGACTCCAAGATGTGGGTTGACATCATAGAATGGATCATTTTCCCGGTCCTTCTCATCCTGATGTGGGTGTGGATGTTCCGTGGATTCAACAAAGGCATGGGTGGCGGCGGTGGAGCCGGCGCCGGAGGCGGAGGCATTTTCAATGTCGGAAAATCTACCGGAAAACTGGCGGACAAGACCAAGGTTAACGTCACTTTCAAGGATGTGGCCGGACTCTACGGGGCCAAGGAAGAGGTTATGGAGATCGTAGATTTCCTGAAGAATCCTCAGAAATACACGTCACTGGGTGGAAAGATTCCTAAGGGAGCCCTGCTTGTGGGGCCTCCGGGTACAGGAAAGACCTTGCTGGCCAAGGCAGTCGCAGGAGAAGCCAACGTTCCGTTCTTCTCCATTTCCGGCTCCGATTTCGTGGAGATGTTCGTCGGTGTGGGTGCATCCCGCGTGCGTGACCTCTTCCGCCAGGCAAAGGAAAAGGCACCGTGCATCGTGTTCATCGACGAGATCGACGCAGTTGGCCGCGCGAGGGGCAAGAACGTGGGATTTTCTTCCAATGACGAGCGTGAGAACACTCTGAATCAGCTTCTTACCGAGATGGATGGCTTCGATACCAATTCCGGAGTTATCATACTCGCTGCGACCAACAGGGCCGATATCCTGGACAAGGCCTTGATGCGCGCCGGCCGTTTCGACCGTCAGATCCATGTAGAGCTTCCTGAACTCAAGGAGAGGGAGGAGATATTCCAAGTCCACATGAAAGGTTTAAAGATCGCTAAGGATTTCGACGTTACCTTCATGGCGAAGCACACCCCTGGCTTCTCAGGTGCCGACATAGCCAATGTCTGCAACGAAGCTGCGCTAACAGCAGCGAGGAAGAACAAGGCCGAAATAGACAGGCAGGACTTCCTCGATGCCGTCGACAGGATCGTGGGCGGGCTGGAGAGGAAGAACTCCACCATCATGACTCCAGTGGAAAAAAGGACTACGGCATATCACGAGGCAGGACACGCTGTCGTGGGCTGGTTGCTGCCATACGGACAGGATGTGTTCAAAGTCAGCATAATACCGAGAGGGGACGCCCTTGGTATCACCTGGTACCTCCCGGACGAAAGGAAGATGCTCCCGAAGACCTACATGATCCAGCAGATGTGCTGCCTCATGGGCGGAAGGGTCGCCGAAGAGATCATCAACGGTGAGCCGGCAACCGGAGCACTGAACGACCTTGAAAGGCTCACGAACATAGCCTACGGCATGGTCCAGTACTATGGAATGAGCGAGAAGGTAGGCAACCTTTCGTTCTACGACTCTACCGGTGCAAGGGGCTACGACCTCACCAAACCATACAGCGAGAAGACGGCTGAAGTGATGGACCAGGAGGTCAAGGATCTCGTGCAGGACGTACACGACCGGACCATGAAACTCCTGCTGGACAACAGGGAAGGCTTCACCAAGATAGCGGAACTGCTGCTGGAGAAGGAAGTCATATTTGCTGAGGACCTGGAGGCTGTGTTCGGTCCGAAGGTCAAGGCTGCCGAGAATGAGGCAGTTGAAAGAGAGGCTGTTAAAGAAGACAAGGATGAATAACGTAACCGTCAGGGCAATATCGGGTGTGGTCTTCATCCTCGTGATGCTGGCCTGCCTGATGTTCAACAAGTTCTTGTTTGCGGGACTGATGATATTCATCATGTCCGTGATGCTGCTCGAGTTCTACAAGATCACGATGGGCAACAGCTATACCTTCTCGAAGGTACTCGCAATCATAGCGGCCATCTTCCTGTTTGCGATAATGTTCGCCGCTTCAGCGTACAGGATACCGATGAGATATGTCGCACTTGCTATGGTTCCGGTGTTCATCGTAATGATCAACTCTCTCTATGTCAAAGACAAGGAGGAATACGGCAAGTTCTCCAACATCTATACGGGGCTTCTGTACATCGCGGTACCGATAGCCCTTGGCAACTTGATCGCCTTCGACAAGGCCGGCAATTTCAGCGGAGACCTGCTGCTATGCTTCTTCATAATCATATGGTGCGCGGACGTAGGCGCCTTCACTTTCGGATTGTCCCTCGGAAAGCGTTTCCCGAAAAAGCTTTTCCCATCCGTTTCACCGAAAAAGACATGGGTAGGCTTCATCGGAGGATTCATAAGCGCAGTGCTGGCAGCATTTGTCCTGTATGAAGTCAAGATACTGAAATTCCCGCTTGTCCACTGCCTGATCCTGGCCATGGTGATGGCGGTTTCGGCGGTTTACGGAGACCTGTTCGAATCCCAGTGGAAGCGCGTTTACGGCGTGAAGGATTCCGGGAATATCATTCCGGGACACGGTGGTCTGCTGGACAGGTTCGACAGCACTTTGATGGCCATGCCATTCGGCGCCATCTATCTGGCATTGTTCGATTTACTGTAAGTATATGAGGCTTAGGAGGATAATCATAGACAAGGATTCAAAGGGGACGATTATCGGCCTTTGGCTGTTCCTGGCAGTCCTTGCCGCCCTAGCCTGCCTCTTCATCGGGTGCCTATGGATCAGGATCCCTGTCTTGCTGCTGCTCCTTGCCCTGGCTTTCTTCGTATTCTGGTTCCACAGGGTTCCGGACAGGGATATTACGGAAGGGGACGGGAGGCTTGTTACTTCAGTTGCTGACGGCAAGGTGGTCATCGTGGAGCGGGTTTACGAGAAAGAGTATTTCAAGTCCGACTGCATCCAGGTGTCCGTGTACATGGATTTCTGGGATGTACACACCAACTTCTGGCCGATGAGCGGCCGTATCTCCTATTACAAGTACCATCCAGGCAGATACCTGCTTGCATTCCTTCCGAAGGCTTCCGAAAAGAACGAGCACTCCTCGACGGCAATCGCCAACCAGCATGGCGAGATATTCTTCAAGCAGATTGCCGGGACATTCGCAAGGAGGATAGTCTGCTATTCGAAGGAAGGAAACCAGGTCGAGAGGGGAAAGCAGTGCGGAATCATCAAATTCGGCTCAAGGATCGACATATTCCTTCCTCTGGATGCGGAAATACTTGTCAGTGAAGGGGAGTTCACCAAGGCCTGCATCACTCCGATTGCGAGGCTGAAATAAGATCAACCAGTTTTTCCACCGCTTCCGTGTCCAGGACGTGCCTCAGGACCGGAGTTTTGCCTTTGTATATGGTGACTTTGTGGTTGCCTTCGCCGACATAGCCCCAATCGGCATCTGCCATCTCGCCAGGTCCGTTCACGATACATCCCATGACTGCTATCACGGTGCCTTTGAGATGGGAAGTCTTTGCCTTGACTTCTTCGAATGCAGCCTGGAGGTCATACATCGTCCTGCCGCATCCTGGGCATGCGATGTATTCAGGCTTGTAGAATCTCCTTCTTGCGGCTTGCATAAGTTCATCCGAGAGATACTTCCCGACACCGGATGCCGCGATGTCCACCTCGATACCATCCTTATCCAGGAAGGTGCCTTCGATGGCGATTTCGTCCAGGTCCTTGTCAAGGAGCCTCTTTCCGAAGTCACAGGACACGTCCATGAGCAAGGTTTCATAGGAAGGGGAGTCGTAGCGCGCGACGGCCCTCCTGCCCGACACAGAAACAGATGTCATGGAAGACACGATCTTACGGTCATATCGGGCAGCAAGATACTCTGCTACAGGAATTTCCGCTTCAGGATCCTCGGTAAGGGAAACTCGAACCGTATCTCCTATCCCTTCCGATAGGAGCGAAGATATCCCTACACAGGACTTTATACGTCCGCTGTCTCCGTTGCCGGCTTCGGTCACGCCCAAGTGAAGAGGGAACACATATCCACATCCTTCCATCATTTCCGCCAGTTTGCGGTAGGCATCCACCATCACTATGGTGTTGCTGGACTTCAGGGAAACTACCACATTGAAGAACCTGGCCTCAATGCACATCCCGAGCCATTCCATGGCTGCCTTCGCCATGGCTTCAGGGGAATTCCCGTACAGGTTGGTGATGTATTCCCCGAGGGATCCGTGATTGATCCCAATGCGGATAGCCGTACCATGCTCCCTGCAAACTTCGATCAGCCTGGCGAATTGTTCGCGTGCCTTGGCGTGGTCCCTGTGGAAGTTGCCAGGATTGATCCTGACCTTCTCGACATGCGGTGCCACCAGTATGGCAGTCTGCGAAGAGAAGTGGATATCAGCAACGATCGGAACGGTTACTCCAAGTCCGGCGAGCCGGGACTTGATGGCTTTGACACATTCCACATCGGATGGCGCGGGAACAGTCAGGCGGATCATCTGCGCTCCGGCCGCGCTCAACCGCACACACTGGGCGACCGTGGCCTCCACGTCGCTCGTATGGGTATTGCACATCGTCTGGACGACAATCGGGTTGCCGCCACCAATCAGGACATCACCTGCCCTGGCCGACAGAATCTTCATTTGTTACCGGGTGATAGACTTGTTCGTATGCTTCATGGCGGAGCTGGGCCCTGTTCCTTCCAGTACGCCTGCTTAGATGGTAATACAGGCCTGCTGTCAGCACTATATCGAACGGATAAGCGAACCTGTAATAATCCTTGCTGTAAGTATCAGGATCGTAAATCGAGTTCCAGCTCCACCTTACATTCGCATTGATGTGGAACTCGAACGGATCCACGACGATTCCGAATCCGATGCCGGCGTTGAGACCATAGTCGAACCGGCGGTCGGTCTCCAGGAAGCTGTGTGCAACCTCATCCTTTACCCATTCCCCTGTACGCTCGATATTGAGCCGGTATGCGCCATAGATTCCAGCGTCAGCTGCGACCATGTAATTCGGACCGTCCGCATGAAGATGCAGCATATATGGCAATTCCACCACATCGATGGCGGCTTGCGTCGCTCCTTCGATGTTCGGAGTCACCCCGGTCTCCTTGTTCTCCTTGAACTTATATCCCTCATGGCTGTACCTGAGTCCGATCTTGGAACCAATCACGGGACTGCCGTCGAACAGCTTGTAGCATCTGATGTAATAGATGCCGTATGTATCCAGGAGATACAGAGTGGTCTGTGTCTTTGTCGGATTGAACATCATCCTGTTCGCGGTTCCTCCATACTCCACCCCGATCATCGAATAGTCATTTAGCTTGAATTTCTTGTCAAGTTTGACCGTATCCAGGTATTCGTCCGTGAATTCCAACCTCCCCAAGGTATCGGCCTTCACTTTGGCAGAATCAGCCAGCTCCTGGGCAGCGCCGGAAAGCGGATACAGGAAGAGGCATGTGCAGATTATTGTCCTGATGAACTTTCTCATGGCCGTACTATTTGAACATCGTCCGCAGGTCCAGGTCCTGGATTATTTCGCTCCGTTCCGGGATTTCGATAAGGTCTTCGTCATCAATCTTGAAATACCGTACCTTCTCCGGCTGTATGTGCTTGAGAAGGTTGCCGGTATCCACGATACCGTTGCGGTTCACGTCTTCGGTGATCCTGATGGCGTATTTCCCCTTGGCGAGGTACGGGAAGAGCAGCTGGCAGTCGGAGTCGATTATGTATGTCCGCTTTATCTCCGACTTGCTCTCATTCTGGAAATCAACGATGTATTTGTTGTCGACACCCTTGATGTTCAGGGTGAGAGAACTCAGGTCCTCGTCATTCGGAAGCGTGATCTTCACATTGGTACTGTCGTTCCAGTGCCCGTTGATGTCCTTGAATGTCCTTTCCGGAATCCTGAATATATAATCCCATCCCTGCTGGATCTTGCACAGCGGAGTGATGTCATACTTGCGCAGGTTGGTCGAGTCCCGCTCGATCCGGAATTGCTCCACCTGCTCCTTCTGCCTCGGATTGACGGACTTGAACTGAAGCGAATCGAAGAAGGCGAGGATCGGCGGATCCTTGAATTCGATTGAATAGCCGTATTGTTCGAATGTCTCCGGACTGGCTTTCAGGGTCAGGGCACAGATCGTGTCGGCATGGCTGATCTTCTTCCTGGCGGACCTGGATTTCGGCTTGTTCTCATCGACCAGGCTCACTTCCGGCATAGGGCGCTGGACGTTGAGCCAGAGAAGGAGGCTGTCTTTGCGCGGATTGAACTCGGTGATTACCCTGTCAGCCGGGAAACCCCTGAACCACAGGGAGTCTATCTGGGTATCCGGAGCCATGAATGTTATATATGAGGCTCTGTCCGAAAGCCTGACCTTGTTCATCAGCATCTGTTTCGAAGGACGCTCACGGAACACGTTGAGTTCAACATCCGAACGCCTGGCCAGGCAGGACAGGGTGTCCTTCATGTCGTACTTCATAAGTTCCGGCAAGGAATCCCTGACGACCGCCGTAGGATGGAAAAGGGTATCGAGGAAAGCGATCCTGTCCTCGTCCGGGTCGTACATGTTGTTGCCGTTACCGTCCACGACCGCATACACCCGGTACACGGTGTCCTGAATGTTGCGGACGGAGAAATAGCCCCAGTCGTCAGTCTTGGCTGAAGCCGCAGGCCGCGTAAGGAAGACGGCGGAATCGCTGTGGTCCTTGTACAGCATGACCGTGGCACCCTTGATCGGCTTGAGGTCGTTGCAGTTATATACCGTGCCCGTCATGAACAGGGAGTCGATGGTTTCGCCGGTCGAAAACCATGTGGTGAAGCCCGGATACATGTTGCCCTCGTTGTTATCCGCTATGGCGTTGGTAAGGTCGAGGGTATATGTAGTGTTAGGGAGAAGGTCCTCCTCGAAGTACACGACTACGCTTTTACCCTTTATCTTGTACCGCGGAGACTTTGCAAGAGGAGGGGAGAGGTAGATACCCTTGCTGTCCTTTACTGTAACATATTCATTGAAAGTGAACACCACCTGCGTGCCATGAACGGCCACGTTCGTGGATCCCGGGACAGGGGAGACCTTCTTCATGACAGGTGGTATGGAATCCCTCAATCCTCCGGTAGGGGCCTGGGTCGTGTTGGCACAGGATGGTGAAAGCACAGACAGGACCACCAGGACTGCCACGGGAATCAGAGGGAAATATCTTGAAATGAACTTTTTCATCGTGGATACAATATCATGCAAAAATCAGGCTTACATATCCGTTCGGGCGACGGATTGGATTCCATCGATGGAACCCAGCTTCCGGATCATCCGCTCCAAGGCTGCCTTGTCGTGTACCAGCAGGTCGATGTAGCCGTCGAATATGCCCTCTTCGGTGCTGAGATACACTTTCTTCATATTCACACCCATAACCAGGGATATGTAGCGTGAAATCTCATTCAGCAAGCCCATCCTGTCGATGCCCTTTACGGACAGTCTGACTGGGAATGCCGCATCCTCAGCTGATCCGCCCCACTGCGGGACCACGACCCAGTCTCCGTGCTTGGAAGCGATGCTGTCGGCGACGGGACAAGACTTCTTGTGGACAGTGACGATTCCGTCCGGAGACTTGATGCCGATTACGGAATCTCCCGGTATAGGGCGGCAGCATGAAGCGATAACATAATCGTCCTTATCCTGCTTCCGCGCAGCGGAACTTGTATCCTTCCTCTTTCCGAACCTGAGGAAGGACGACCACGAACTGTGGTTCTTGTCCACCTTGCCTTCTACCAGCAGCTCGGACAGGTCATCCAGTTTCACGAGTCCAAGTCCTATTCGGAAGTATAGCTCTTCAGCACTTCTCGCAGGGATCTTGAAATGGTCGACCAGCAGGGAGATAGAGTCGTCGGATATCCTGTAGCCCCTGGATTCCATGCTCTCTTTCAGAATCTTGCGTCCGATTTCACTGACTTCCTTCTTGCGCCCCTTGTAGAAGTCTATGACTATGTTGCGAGCGTGCCTGGTCTGGAGGAACTGCAGCCACTCTCGCTTCGGACTGCCGTTTTCTGCAGTGATTATCTCGATCTGATCACCCGTCTTGAGGACGTGGGAAAGCGGGACAAGCCTCATGTTGACCTTTGCCGCAATCGCCTTGTTGCCTATCTCGGTGTGTATCAGATATGCGAAATCAAGCGCCGTAGCCCCTTTGCCTATGGTCTTCTGTTCACCTTTCGGCGTGAATACCGTAATCTCGCTGCTGGTAAGGTCATTATGGATTATGTCAAGAAGCTCCAGCGCGTTCACGTCAGGACTCACGAGGATTTCCTTCACCTTCGCGAGCCACTTGTCCATTTCACTGTCATTCTCGCTGATATAACCTTCCTGCTTGTATGTCCAGTGTGCGGCGATTCCTTTCTCGGCGATGTCATCCATCCTCTTTGAACGGATCTGCACCTCGATCCATATGCCCTTCTCGCTCATCAGCGTACAGTGCAGAGCCTCATAACCGTTGCTCTTGGGATGCTTCACCCAGTCCCGGACGCGGTCCGGCTTGTAACGGTACAGTCCGGTTATTATGGAAAAGATGTGGTAGCACTGGTCACGCTCGCTTTCCTTGGAATTCTGGTCCGGAGTGAAGACGATCCTGAGGGCGAACAGGTCGTAAACCTGCTCGAAGGTGATGTTCTTCGTCTGCATCTTGTGCCAGATCGAATATGGAGTCTTCACCCTCTTGCGGATGATGAAGTTGAAACCTGCATTCCTCAGTGCCTCATCGATCGGAGCGATGAAATCATCAATCTGCTTTTCCTGCCCCGCAACGTTCTGGTTGACGAGGGCAGTGATCTCGTTGAACGCGTCCGGTTCCTTGTATTTCAGGCAGATATTCTCCATCTCCGACTTGATCTCGTACAAACCGAGCCTGTGCGCCAGAGGAATGAATATAAACATCGTTTCACCCAGGATCTTATCCCTCTTGTATTCCGGCATGAACTCGATGGTCCTGCAGTTGTGAAGGCGGTCGGCAAGCTTTATCAGGACGACCCTGACATCATCGTTGAGCGTGAGCAGTATCCGCTTGAAATTCTCAGCTTGGATACTCTCCTGGCTGCTGTCGGAAAGCTTCTTCGAACGGTCTTCGTTGTCAAGGACGGTCTTGATCTTGGTAAGACCGTCCACCAGGCTGGCAATCTTGTCCCCGAAAAGGTTGCGAAGGTCATCTACTGTGTAGTCAGTATCCTCGACGACATCATGCAGGAGTGCGGCCGAGATGGATTTGTATCCGAGGCCTATGTCGCTTACGACGATCTTCGCTACTTCTATCGGATGGAGGATATATGGATCGCCGGAGTGCCTGCGCACGTTCTTGTGGGCTTCGTTGGCGAAGTCGAAAGCTTTCTGGACTACATCCAGTTCCTCGCTGTTGGCACATCGCTTCTCGGCTGCGGCTTTAAGCTCACCGTAACTCCGGTTGATCAGTTCGTAATCCTGTTCTGTGAATTTTGAGAAACTCATACTTCAACTATTTCTTTATCGCTTTCGGCAACTTTCTGGAATGAATATGAGAACTGGGCGCCGTAAAGTATGATCAGCCACCCTAGCCTGAGCCATATCATGAAGAGCGGGATCGCCGCCACTGCTCCGTAAACGGCATTCAACTTGACCACCATGACCTGAGTTTCAAGATAAAGGTACTGCAGCAACGTGAACGCAATTCCAGCCCAAATGGCCGCCTTCAAGGCATAACGGTAATTCACGTAAGTCGCCGGGATGAACTTGTACATCGCCGACAGTGTCATCACCGCTACTCCTCCGAATATACACCAGCTAAGGAAAGACTTGATGGTATCCGTAATCCCCATACCATGGGGGATGAGGTCCAGGACATGGGAATATACCACGGTACCTGCGAAGAAGATGATGATGATGAAAGGGATGAGGATCATTATGATGATGTCGATCCCGTAGCTCTTGAGTGCTTTGCGGCGAGGCTTGCGTACGTGCCAGACATTGTTGAAGACTTTCTCCACGCGGTTCATCATCCAGATGATGAGCCAGACGAATGACAAGGCGGTTATCATTCCGAACACTCCGGACCTTGCAGCCTTGATGATGTTGTCGGCCCCGTCCATCAGTGTATCGATAAGGGTCTGGTTGATATCAGCGGAATAAAGAGCCTCCTGGAGAAGTTTTTCAAGCCCGAATCCGCTCGTCACCGCAAAGGCGACCGCGACCAGCGGAACGGCAGCCATGGTGCAGAAATAACTCAGCGCCACGGACTGGAAACCGATTTTCTCGTCCGCGAAGTTCCGGAGGGCGTCTATCACCACCCGGACATCCCTGAGCAGCCTGGCCCTGGCCTTGGACAGTTCGTCAAGGTTGATCCTCCAGAGGTCCTCCCTGATGAACTTGTCGGCCCACCGGATGTAAGTCTTTATCTTGAATATGACATTACTGAACCATCCCATAGCTAAAACAATGTTGGCTCGGCATTATCTTCAACCACATGTTCCCCGGCAGGGAGCATTTCGAAGAACTCTTCTTCGGAGATGATCCGGACCCCGAGGTCCTGCGCCTTCTTCACCTTTTCCGGACCAGGCTTGCTTCCGGCGAGCAGGAATGAAGTCTTTCCGCTTACCGAAGAACTGTTCCTGCCGCCGTTCGCCTCTATGGTGCGCTTCATCTCATCCCTTGATATACTGAAGTTTCCGGATATGACGATGGTCTTGCCGGCAAGGATGTCCGACGAAGCCTCGGCAGCCTCGATGGAAAACTGCAGCCCGGCAGCCTTCAGCCTCTCAATGACAGACAGATGCTTCGGGTCCCTGAAATAATTGAATATGCTTTCGGCGATCACATCTCCCACATCCGGGACAGCCTGGAGCTGTTCCAGTGAGGCCTGCGCTATAGCATCGATATTCCCGAAACCCATGGCGACAGCCTTGGCCGTAGTCTCTCCGACAAAACGTATTCCCAGAGCGAAGAGGACCCTGTCGAAAGGTACGTTGACGGAGGCATGGAGACTCTCGAGGAACCGTTGTGCAGAACGCTCCTTCCATCCGTCGAGCATCATCAGCCGGGAAGCGGAAAGGGAATAAAAATCGGCAGGAGTCCTGACCAGGCCCAGATTGTACATCTGGTCTATGGTCGCCTCTCCCGCCAGCACGTTCATGGCCTTCCTCCCGACGAAATGGAGAAGTTTGCCCTTGATCTGGGTAGGACACCCGTCAATGTTGGGGCAAAACCACTTGGCCTCGTCTTCAGCCTTTACCAGTGGGGTTCCGCAATCCGGGCAGACGGTAGGGAAGACCGGTCTTGTCGCTCCCGCAGGCCTCATGTCCCGGTCCACATCTATGATCTTCGGTATGATTTCGCCGCCTTTGATGACTTTCACGTAATCTCCGACACGGACATCCATCTGACGCATGAAATCCTCGTTGTTGAGCGTGGCCCGCTTGACCACCGTACCGGCGAGCTGTACCGGCTTCAGGTTGGCAACCGGAGTCACCGCACCGGTGCGCCCTACCTGATAGTCGATGGAAACCAGCTCCGTAAGCGCTTCCTCTGCCTGGAACTTGAAGGCCACGGCCCACCTGGGGGACTTGGCGGTATATCCAAGGGCATTCTGGTACGCAAGCTCGTTGATCTTTATGACGATTCCGTCGGTGGCGTAAGGGAGATACTTCCTAGCTATGTCCCAATGGCGGATATATTCTTCTATACCGTCTATCCCGTCCACTATCCTGCGCTCACCGGAGACAGGAAGTCCCCATGATTCTGCTGCATCCAGGGCCGCCGAGTGAGTCTCGAAAGAAACGCTCTGGGCAGGAATATGATAGAGGGTGCACATCAAGCCGCGGCGCCCGACTTCGGCCGGATCGGTGAGCTTCAGGGAGCCAGATGCGGCGTTCCTCGGATTCGCGAACGGAGGTTCTTCGTTGTCTTCACGCTCCTTGTTGAGCCTGTCGAAAGACTCGTAAGGCATCAGAATCTCGCCTCTGATCTCAAATTCTTCAGGCCAGCCAGACCCCTTCAGCTGCCGGGGCACATTGGCTATCTGGAGCACATTGGCTATGACATCATCACCGACGACGCCGTCGCCCCTGGTAAGTGCCCTGAAAAGCCGTCCGTTCCTGTACGTCAGGCAGATGGCGGTCCCGTCGAACTTCAACTCACAGGAATACGTGAACTTGACGTCCCCGAGATCCTTTTCGGCACGGCGGACGAAGTCCTCGATCTCACCGATGTTGTACGTATTGCTGAGGGACAGCATCGGATACTTGTGGGGGTACTGGGCGAACCGGTCTGAACTGAGGCTGCCACCAGCAGGTCCGAGGTCGCTTCCGACTTTCTGGGTAGGGGAGTCAGGAGTCTGCAAGTCTGGATACTGCTTCTCTATGTCCTCCAGCTCGTGCATGAGGTGGTCATAGTCGAAATCGCTCATGGTCGGAGCGTTTTCGACATAGTACTTTTCGCTGTTCTCCCAAAGGATCCTGCGAAGTTCCGCCGCACGTATCTCAGCCTGTTTACGGTCCATTTATGATAAATGTCTTTAAGATTACAAAATTAACGAAAATTGACGACAAATTTGTGAAAATGGATTAAATTTGCGATTGCGAAAAAACGAACATATTTTAACTACTCCGATATGAAAGATTCAATCATCATCCTTTGCGGGGGTGGTCCTGCCCCTGGAATGAACACCGTAGTGTGTTCGGTCGCCAAGACATTTCTATCCAACGGATTCCGTGTGATCGGCCTCCACGGCGGCTATTCAGGTTTGTTCAGCAAGACTCCACGCACTGAGGACATCGACTTCTTCAAGGCTGACGCTTACTTCAACAGAGGTGGTTCATATCTCCAGATGAGCCGTTTCAAGCCTACCGACGAGGATTTCGAGAAGAATTTCAATCTTCCTCTCTTCCAGGACAACAACGTCAAGCTCCTGGTTACTGTCGGTGGCGACGACACCGCATCGACTGCAAACAGGATCGCCAAGTTCCTCGAAGCAAAGAGCTACCCGATCCACAACATCCACGTTCCGAAGACCATCGACAACGACCTTCCTCTTCCTGAGAATGCTCCGACTTTCGGTTTCAACTCAGCCAAGGATGAAGGCGCGCACATCGCACGTACGATCTATGAGGACGCCCGCACTTCCGGCAACTGGCTGCTCGTTTCCGCAATGGGACGCTCCGCTGGCCACCTCGCCCTCGGAATCGGTGAGGCGACCCACTGCCCGATGACCATAATCCCGGAGATGTTCAACAAGACTTCCATCTCCATCGACAAGATCATCAAGCTGACCCTTTCCGCAATCATCAAGAGGAAGATCCTCGGCATCCCTTACGGAACCGTAGTCGTCGCGGAAGGAGTATTCCACGACATGGATCCTGAGGACATCAAAGGCACCGGCGTGAATATGACATACGACGAGCACGGGCATCCGGAACTCGGCAAGATATCCAAGGCTGTCCTTTTCAACGACATCCTCGACAAGGAGTTCAAGAAGATCGGAATGAAGGTCAAGACGCGCCCGGTGGAAATCGGCTACGATGTCCGCTGCCAGGATCCGATCGGATACGACCTGACCTATTGCACCGAACTTGCGATGGGAGTATATGAGCTTTTCTCCAAGGGAGAGACCGGATGCATGGTCTATGTCGATGCCAACGGTGAGGCCCATCCTCTCTATCTGAAGGATCTCCAGAATGCGGAAGGAAAGATCCCTCCACGCAGGGTCAACATCGTAGGAGGTACAGCGAAGAACTACTATTCCCACATCTGCCACTACATCACTCCGGCAGACTACGAAGCTGCCAAGGCCTATGTGAAGGATCCTGAGGAATATGATTTCAAGAAGATCCTAAACTGGTAGGACGACTGCTGTGAAAGAATCAGAAGGTACGGAGACGTTCAGGCTGAACGGCTCCGTCTTTTTTATGTGCAGGCATGAGATTGCCTCGTCCGGAACACTTATCCTGACATTTGCTGGATCCGGGGAGAAATTGCAGACAAAGAGCACGGTCTCGCTCCCGTCTCCCCTCAGGAATGCGAAATGCCTGTCCGGATCGAAACCAGGGGAGGCCATATTGCAATAGCACAGATCGAAGGTCTTGCCCCCGACAAGTGCCCGATGCGAGTCGGCCAGGTGCAGAGTCCTGCGGAACTCCGAAAGGATGTCCGCCTCATTCCCGGACAATCCCTTTCCCGAATGGACATAGTCGTACAGTCTGCGCAGGGAAGGGACGCTCCACCAGTCGAAAATCGTCGTCCTGCCGTCCCGCCCGCTGAATCCTTCCGCATCCATCGCACGCTCTCCGACTTCTTCTCCGCAGTATATCATGAACGGAGCTTCGTTGAAATACAGGCTCACGGCAAGCGCCGCGAAAGTCCTGGAAGCATCCCCTCCGAAATAGTCCGAAGCGAAACGCTGCTCATCATGGTTCTCGAGGAAATTCAGCATCCGAGGCTGCATGTCCCCGAGGGACTGCCAGTTCCATGTTATACACCTGGATGAGCCCCGGTTTTCCACGATCGCCCTCAGGCTGTCGTACAAGCCGGACTTGTCATACAGATAGTCGAAGCCTGCCTCATTCAGGTACAAAGGATAGTTCTCCTTCTCATATACCTCTCCGATGAAACACGTGCCGGGGAATTCAGCCTTTATCCTGGCTGTCAACCACTTGAAGAACTGCCATGGCACCATCTCGACCATGTCGCAGCGGAAACCATCCACACCCTTTCCGCACCAATACCGGACGATGTCCAGCATCCTGTCCCACGTCGGCGTATGGAAATCACAGTAATTCAGGCGGATAGTCTCGTACCAGTCATCAACTCCCGGAGCAGGGGAGAAGCAGTTGCCGGAGGCCTTGGCAGGATTCTCATAATAGTTGCCGGGAACAGGCAGGGAAAGTGCCTGGCCGGGGTAATAGAAGAAATCATTATCCGGTCGCCAATGCATGGTGCAGTCATCCGAAGCTCCGAGCGGAGGCACATCACTGCATAATCCCGACTTGCCGTACGCACGTGAAACATGATTGGGAACAAAGTCGATCAGTACTTTCATCCCAGCATCGTGAGTCCTCTTCAATAAAGACTCGAATTCATCCATCCTTTTTAAAGGATTATCAGCAAGATACGGATTGACATCATAATAATCTACGATGGCATACGGGGACCCTGCACGACCTTTCACAATCTGGGGATTAACGGACGGGCACCCCTCGAAGGATTCTGTGGTGGCATGCCTGACCACACCCGTGTACCACACGTGGGTGACCTTGAGGTCATCCCGCAGATACCCTAGTGTCACGTCATCCACAGCCGAGAACTTTCCGCACCCGTTCTCGCTCAGGGATCCTCCTGGGACAGGATGGTCGCAAGCGTTTCCCCACAGCCTCGGGAGCATCTGGTACACGATCATCTTTCCCATCCTAGAAACCGATTAGGGACTTGCCGGTGCTGCGGTCGATGAAGCCGGTCAGTCCAGGTACCTTGAACACTTTCACGAATTCACCTTCCCTGACCAACTGCAGTGCGGATATCGCATCGAAATCCACCTTGCCGGAACCGGCATATTCATCGACGGAAAGGTATCCGACGCCGAGAGAGGTGATATTCTGGAAGAAATGAGTGCCCTGGCTCGGCTCGATGCGGAAGTTTTCCATCCCATATTCAACCACCATCCTGGCAGCGGAGATGTCGGTCCAGCCGACAGGGACTCCGAGGGTTGGGATGGAGGATCCCCATCTCCCGGGACCGATAAGGAAGTATGACTCTCCGGATGCATTCATCCATGAATTGATTTCGGAGACTTCTTCGGCCATACGAGCGGTTTTCATCTTGTCGAAGGATTCTGGAAGGATGGCCACTAGGTATGATGACTCCGAGAAGAAACCGTTTCCGAGGGCATTGTCAGCCAGTACAAGCTTCTCTTTGATCCCACCGGCAGCCTCTTCATATGTCGCAACCTGGGATTCGGTCCCCGAGAAAACAGGGCGGACCTGGAGAAGCTTCAGGACAGCCTCCCTGCCACCCTTGCTGAGGATAGGATCGAAAGCGAACTCAATCTCGACTTCACCCATCAGTTCTTCCCGGCAGATGGACATGATATCCGACATTGCCTGCACCAGAGGGAAACGGTCATACTGGAACACCCCGTCGAAGGATACAATCCTCTGCCCGCGCATATGTATCCCCGGGACAAGCATGTCATCCTGAGGTACATAGGTGGAAGCTACCAGCTCCGGGAATTCATAACGGGATATCTCGTCGGCGACAGGCACGCTCTTGAGATTGACGCTGTCATTCCTGGATATCTTGAAGGCGGCAGGATTGGTATCGAGCACATACATCTCATTCTGGGTGTCCCTTAGGGCAAGCTTCGGGGAAGAAAGCTGCAGTATCTTATGGGACTGGAGAGGATCCAGGCGCAGGGTCCTGCCTCCGTCAACCACTGTCTTTCCGAGGCCGAAAGCTACGTTCAGCACCCCGTCCTCCGGCTTCTCATAGCCAAGAGGATAAGCGTTCAAGGACCTTGCGACTCCGGACATCATCGGATAGTAGCTGCCACCGTGATCCGTTCCGCAGATGGTCTGGATGATGATAGCCATCTTCTCTTCTCCCAACAGGTTGCCGCTGGCCTGGATATAATTGCGGCTGCCTGCGAAATATGTAGAAGCATAGACGCTCTTTATCGCCTTGCACAATTCGCGGAGCATCCGGTCCCTGTTCTCGACCAGGGGACACATATATGTGGCATAGACTCCCGCGAACGGCTGGTAATTGCTGTCTTCCAGCTTGGAACTGGAGCGGACTGCAAGCGGATGACGGACCGTATCTATGAAAACTTTCAGGTTTTCAGTGAGTTCCGCCGGGAGGTCGGATGCCACGAATTCGGACAGGATCTCATCGTCAGAGAGTTCCGAATCAATGACGTACTGGAGTCCGTTGTCCAGGATGAACCTGTCGAACCAGTCGGTTGTAAGCACGATGGTCCTAGGGATCGAAATGTGCAAGCCTTCGTATTTGTCGGAGAGGGAATGCTTCTGGACCAGATGGTTAAGGAACGCCAGCCCCCTTGCCTTGCCCCCGAGGGAGCCGTCACCGACCCTGGTGAACCAGTAATAATCCTCATAGGAATCCTTGCGGAACTCGGCGATGATGCCTTGCCCGATCGAATTGTGGTAACGCTTGATCTGGTATAGCAGGAATTCCCTGAACTCGCCGGCATCCGTGTGGTGCTCCGCCCTGAATGTTTCGGCCAGATTGAACAACCCCCTGGCATACAACCATTTGGAGAACATGTTCCGGGATGTGTTGCTGTTCAGGACATCGTCCGGAATGTCATCGATGATATTCTTGAGCTGAGCCAGGCTTGAGGCCCTTCCGCATTCGGTTCCGTTCGAATCCCTGAACACGAAATCCCCGAACCCGAACTCTTCTTTCATATAATCTCCGAGCTGCATGAACAGGGTCCTCGAATACTTCTTCAGGAAGCCCACGCCGAGTTCTTTCGCGATACTGGCGACACTGGCCTGGGAAGACTGGAGCAGCACAGGCATCAACGGATCGAAATCCTTCACCTTCTTCACGAGGTCGATCCCGGCATCCAGCTTTTCCGTCTTGGGATTGTCGCCCTTGTGTATTATCATCCCCACGTCGGAAATGACCCCCAGCAGGTTATCCTTGTATTTCTCGAAATACCCCAACGCCTCCTCATAGCAGGTAGCGAGGAATATCTTCGGTCTGGAACGCTTGCGGTTCTTCTTCTGGTCCTCATTCAGCGACTCCGTAAGGAACTCGCTGCTCTGCGTAAGGACAAGTTTGTAAAGCTCAGGCAGATACGTCGAATAATACCTTACCGAGTCCTCTACCAGCAATATTCCTTTGACACCGACCTCGAAAACATCGTATTCGGCGTTGGCCGCATCCTCGAGCAGTTTGACGATCGCCAGGATAAGGTCAGCATTGCCATGCCAGCTGAACACGAAATCGATCCCGGACTGGTCATATTCGAAGATCCGCTGCCGGACTGCCCGGGAATAGTGGATGAGCATGATGAACGGTATCGTGCTGCCTGCGGAGCGGATCTCGGAGGCAAACGAGAAGACGGCCTTGTCCCTCTCGTTGTACATGCACATTATCATATCCACTTCCTTGTCGGAATCGAGGATCTTCCTGGCCTCGGCCGAGGAATTCGCCCATATGAACTTTGGCGGGTTGCTGAGGTTGAGTTCACGGTACTCCTCGGTCACCTGGATCTCGATCCGGCCGTCCTCCTCGAGGGTGAAGGCGTCGTAGTTGCTGCATATCATCAGGATCTTCCGGATCCTGTTCAACATCAATGATTCCTCGTTCATATGGCTGTACGTCTGAATTCAGCTACCGCTACGGCTGTGGCGACAGCGACATTGAGAGACTCCGAACCACGGCAGTCACGTGGATAAGGAGGAATGAACAATCTTGCGGTAACGGCTTGTGCGACATCGCCCGAGATGCCGTTGGCCTCATTTCCAACGACTATCGCGGAAGGGGAGACATCACCCAGGTTAAGCTCCTTGGAATAAATGTCGTCTCCATCGAGGAAGGTACCGTAAACGCTGCCTCCTGCCAAGGAGAACCTGCTGCAGAGGGACACGATGTCGCAATAATGGAACTT
>ONPI01000196.1 GCA_900319685.1 uncultured Bacteroidales bacterium | reverse complement strand
CACTTTGATGGCTATGTCGATTACAGCTGGTCACAGCTGAGTTCCTCAAAAAATCACAATAGCAATGAAAAAAGTAGTAGTCATATCAACCAGCCTCCGACCGGGGTCCAACAGCAATGCCCTGGCGGAGCAATTCGCCGAAGGAGCTAAGACTGCCGGCAACGAGGTGGAATTCATTTCGCTCCGAGGCAAGGAAATCAAGTTCTGTATCGGCTGCATGTCATGCCAGAATACCGGCGCGTGTGTGTTCAAGGATGACGTTCCCGCCATTATGGACAAGGTGCTGGATGCCGATGTCGTCTGTTGGGCGACGCCTATCTACTATTATGAGATGTCCGGCCAAATGAAGACGCTTATCGACCGGATGAATGCCATGTACCCCAAGGATTACCGCTTCCGCGAAGTTTATTTGCTGACCACTGCTGCCGAGGATGAAGAGCATACGCCGAAGCGGGCAGAGAGCGGCTTGCAAGGCTGGATCGACTGCTTTGAGAAAGCAGAGCTCAAGGGCCATCTCTTCTGTGGCGGTGTCAACGATCCACGAGAAATATCCGGCAGCGCCAAGCTGGAAGAGGCATTCGGTCTTGGGGAAAGCGTGTAGCTGTCCAATCCGGTTATTTTCATCGCATCAGCCAAGGAGCCTCATGAGCACCTTATCAGGCACATCACCGCATACCTTCGTTATGGTTTCCTTCAGGTATTCCAGCGACTCGGCAGGTGTCAGTGACGATTTCAGCGTCCGGGGCTTGTAGCCGGGGAAAGGGAAATCCATTTCCTCGAACAATGCCTCCGGGGTGCAGAAACTGCTCCTTTGCCATCCGCTGTACTTTAGGTCTGCTCCACGGTAAACCCTTGATATGTCACCGGTAATGAGGCGGGCCTGCATCTGCAACTTGGCCAGCAATGCATCTGCGCCGGATTTCTTCAAGCCAAGAAGTCTACGAACCTCCGAGACTGAAACTGTTTCGTGCTCATCCAGATATTCCAGCACCTTCATCTGCTCGGAAGAGGGCTGGTACTTTGTCTGCGCACGTCGCCAGTTTATGATTTCCCGGTAAACGTCAACTGTGGCGAATGCTGCTTTGCCGCCGCAAAGGAACTTCCCGTATGCGATTTCCCCGCTTTGGATGCACTCGATCTTCCAGTCCCATGGGCCCAGGTTTTCTTCCGTGAACCAAAGGTCGCTGGGCGTATGCTCTTCGATTGAATATCCGGGGATATGATTGGTGAAAAAAGGTATGAGCCGGTACTCTTTGATAAGGCGCAGCATACCTTCCTGGTCCCTGACTACCGGGCGGCGTACTTCTTCTTGTTTTCGCTTGATCGACATGATAATGCAAAGTTAATGATTTGTATTAATCCTGAGTCTCGAGGATAATCCGTACATTTGTTTGGATTAAACTGAATATGCTGAACGAGTATATAACCGTTATGGCCGACGATCTGGAGGTATGAAACACTTGCCTAATGTCATATCCATTCTGAGGATGGCAGGCTCCGTCAGCCTGCTGTTTTGCGATGTGAAGGGCTGGCCGTTCTGGACACTCTATACGCTATGCGGGCTCAGCGATATGTTAGATGGATGGATGGCCAGGAAATTCCAATTGGAAAGCAAGACAGGAGCCGTCCTGGATAGTGTGGCCGACATCATATTCGTGGTATGCTGCGCAGCCCGGCTGCTGCCGGTGGTGGAGATACCTGTTTGGCTGTGGATATGGGCCGGGGTGATTGTATTCGTCAAGATTGTGAACCAGGTATCAGCCCTGGTCGTTAGCAAACGATTCTGTTTTCCTCACACATTGGCCAATAAACTGACCGGATTCCTTCTTTTTCTGGCCGCCCCGGCAGTGTTCTGGTCTGTTATCCCCATCGCCATCGTGGCGTCTATAGCCACGTTTGCCGCCGTGCAGGAGGGACATTTAATCAGGACAAGGCACTTTTCCGCTCCCTTGCGAAAATGACGGCGGAGGTGTATATTTGTGAGTGGGATAATATCTAGGACCGATGGCATTTGATTATAAGAAAGAATACAAGGAGTTTTATCTCCCGCCGGCCAAACCGGTTATTGTGACTGTCCCGGAGGCGCATTATATCGCTGTACGCGGCAAGGGCGATCCCAACGATGAGGGTGGTGCTTATCAGCAGGCCATCGGCATCCTGTATGCTGTCGCCTATACCTTGAAAATGAGTTATAAGACGGACCATCGTATCAAAGGATTTTACGACTATGTAGTTCCGCCACTTGAAGGATTCTGGTGGCAGGAAGGCATTGACAGTGTCGATTGCAGTGACAAATCGTCATTCTGCTGGATTTCTGTCATCCGCCTCCCGGACTTCATCACCCAGGCCGATTTTGACTGGGCTGTCCAGACTGCCTCCAAGAAGAAAAAGATGGATTGC
>ONPI01000055.1 GCA_900319685.1 uncultured Bacteroidales bacterium | reverse complement strand
GTGCTACGATGTCCTGACCGGTTTCAAGTGGATCGGTGAGATCGTGAAGAACAACGAGGGCAAGGGCGAATTCATCTGCGGCGGCGAGGAAAGCTACGGATTCAACATCGGAGAGTTCGTGCGTGACAAGGACGCACCTATCGCTTGCATGATGGTCGCCGAATGCGCTGCATGGGCTGCAGACCAAGGCCTTACCCTCTACCAGCTGATGCAGAGGATCTACAAGGAATACGGCTACCGCAAGGAGAGCATGGTATATCTGGTGCGCACCGGCAAGTCCGGCGCAGAAGAGATCCAGGCCATAATGGACAAGATGCGCAGCAATCCTGCGGAAGACCTCGCAGGATCACCTGTGGTTAAGGTCGTGGATTACAACAAGCCGGAGGAAACCGGACTTCCAAAGAGCAACGTCCTGCAGTACTTCGACAAGGACGGAGATGTCGTAACCGTTCGCCCTTCAGGAACGGAACCGAAGATCAAATTCTATTTCGGAGCCAAGGGAGACGATGCCGACGAGAAGCTCGCCCGGTTCAAGGACCAGTTCATCTCCTAAGCTAAAGGAGCATCCTGACGTATTGGTTAATATTCCTGGCCTCGACGCCGAAAACGGCAAAGAGGTCAGGATATTTTTTACACTCGAGCAGCCGGCGGACCATCGGAGGCCCTTCAAGTTCAAGGGCGTGTTCCACCAGGAGTGCGCCGAGAATGCCCTCCAGGGGAGCAACGGCCAGATTCGGCTGGCCTCCCTTCTGCAGCGGGATGATCGTGTCATAGAAACCGTCTTCATCTGCCATATCCAGTCCCGGATTGTCATTCAGGAACCTCTGCAGGCTTGCCTTCAAGTCCTTGTAGGAACAGGTCATGTAACCTCCGTGGTATGAAGCCACGCCTTCCTGGATCATCGGGAGTGCGGATGGATAGCCTGCACGCATCAGCAGCAGGCCGACGCTGTGGCGATCGTCGAAATAATTGGACATCACGGTATTGGAGCCGAAAGCCCGGCCATAGAAGCCAGGGGCTGTAACCTTGGCGTTCACCGTAGCCATAAGAGAGTTCGAATATGCATTGAACAAGAAGCCCGATAGCCTTTCGCAACGGTCGGGATCCGGGGCAACGACATAGCGGACCGGATCCGGGAAGTCGATCGAATACTCTTCCAGGAACCTTTCGGTTTCAGCCTGCACGGCCTTCTTGTCCGGATAGCAGCCGAAATCACAGTAATACTCTATCTTTCCAGTGGTTACCTGCGCAAGCGTAGGGATGCAGGCATCCAGCCAGTTACAAAGGCGGAAAGGGTTCTCCAGACTGCCTGTCGCAGGGTGTGCTACAGCCATGGCACAGACACGGAACACACTCTCCACCCAATCCGCATATTCCTCGCCGGGCAGCCTGCTCTTCGTCATCGCGACAATCTCGTAGGTTCCCTGCCCGATCTTGCGGATATCCAGTATCCTGTCCTCGCGGAAAGAGGCATATAGCAGGTTCCCGTCGTCGAATTCCAGAAGATAATCCTGGGCACCGTCCATCCACATGGACCTCCTTTCTTCCTTGGAGACCGAAGCGGTGGTAAAGGAGGCCACGTACCTTTTCCAGAGGTCAGCTACCATCCTCACGGAATCCTTCTCGGCGCTTGTCATCAAAGGAAGGTCAACCTTGTAAGGCCTGAGGCCAGGGACCTGTTCGCTCCGCGTAACCTGCTGGGCCGCAGCTGGCAGAGCCGCCAGCAACAAAGCAGATAATAAAATGATATTCAGGAATTTACGCATCATTCTCCTTTCAAATACTTAAGCCAGAACGCTTGGTTAGCCTCATTGAAGTGCTTTCCCTGGTAGCCGCGGTAGCCGTGCATTCCGTCTGGATAGACCATGAACTCGAATTTCTTGCCGGCCTTCTGGAGGGCATCGACAAGTTTCAGGGTATTCTGGAAATGGACATTGTCGTCTCCGGTTCCATGGGTGATCTTGAGCATAACGGAACCGTCGTAGTTCTTCTCGGTGACTGGATAGTTCGCCGCAGAAGCGGTTACCCTTGTCTTCTCATATCCCTCCGGATTGTTCTGCGGAGTGTTCATGAACCTCTCAGTATAGTGGGTGTCGTAAAGGGCCCATTCATATACCCCACCGCCTGCGATACCGTAATGGAAGGCATCCGGATGGTTCATCACCAGCAATGCCGTCATCGTGCCTCCGAATGAGAAACCCTCGACTCCGATCTTGTCTCCCTTGACATACGGCAGCTTCTTGAGATACTCGGCCCACTCGACGAAGTCCCTGACCTCAAGATCTGACAGATGGCCATAAACCTGGTCCAGGCCGGCCCTTCCGTTATGACCGGAATCACGGCAGTCGGCGACTACTTCTATGATGCCGTTCGCAGCGTACCACATATAGCGGGCAGGTCCGGCATAGCGGTCCACGACTTCCGGTGTGTCAGGCCCTCCGTAAATGTCCATGTGTACCGGATACTTCTTCGCCGGGTCGAAACCTACGGGATAAACGATGAATGCCGGCAGTTCGAAACCGTCGCTGGTGGTCATCGTGATAACTTCCGGAGTGGCGAAGTCCGAGGCCTTGTAGTCAGGACCGGCCCAGTCGGCGACCTTGTAGGAACGGGACGGCTTCGCAAGGTCATATAGCCAGACCTGGTAAGGAGTTGAAGAATTGCTGAGGGAAGTGATTACATATCCCTTGTCCGGAGAGACGGAAGTGGACATCACGCTGAAGGCGGGGTCCGAAACTGCGGTCACCTTACCTTTCCTCACTGAATACAGGCTCGTGCGGATACGTGAGTCTCTCTCGGCCTGGAATATGACCGTGGAAGTGCTTCCGTCGAACTTCCTGGAGTCCTTGCCTTCAGCCACGTCCAGCAGGCTCATCCTCCAGTTCTCTCCATCCGTCAGGCGTTTCAGGACTGAGCCGTCATAAGAGAGGTAGTATATCTGCTGCCAGCCTGTCTCGAAGGAGCGTACCATATACAAGCCCGAGCGCCCGAACAGCATCCCGTCGATCCAGTCCAGCCAGGTCTTGTATGACTCGTGATAGATATGCTTCCGGGACCCGTCCTCAGGCGACACTGCGTACAGGTCGAGTTCGTTCTGCTCCCTCGGCTCCCTCTGGATGAAGAACGCCTTGCCGTCGGCGCCCCAGAAAGGAGTCCCGAAATACTGGTCGTCATCTTCATTGAAATCGGCCCAGACGGTATTACCGGCAGAAATGTCGACGATACCGATGCGGACCTTCGGATTCGGATCTCCGCATTTCGGATAGCGGGTCATCCTCACCGAGCCTCCCGTTGGAGACATATCCTCAAGAGCGACGGCTCCCCCTGCCCTCTGGGAATACGAAAGGCGCATCCCTGACCTGTCATAATCTTCCGCAAACGGAGAATAGATAGGGAACACCGGAACTTCGGAATTGTCGAAGCGGTAGAATCCGATCCTCCTGGAATCAGGAGACCACCAGAAAGCCCTGTACCTGGATGCCCTGCCGAATATTTCTTCGTAATACACCCACGAGGCATATCCATTCAGTATCACTTCGCTGCCGTCGAAGGTCAGCCTTGTCTCCTTACCGGAGGCTATGTCCACCACCCACAGGTCGTTGTCCCTCGTGAAGGCAAGCTTGGCCGAATCCGGCGAATACGTCAGGTTGACCGCGCCTTCAGGACTGATCGGGAAGGAAACGAACTTGTCCGGATACTTGATTCCCTTTGTAACCTTGTGCGTAGCCGCATCTATCGAATAGTCCTTCTCTCCTGCGAAAGAGCCGTCGTACGACAGAGCCACCTCGCTCTTCCCTACCCACTTCCAATCGAAAGGAATGTCGTTGAATACCTGCGCAGACGCGGACGCCCAGCATGCCAGGCAGACTGCAATAGTTAAAAGCCTCTTCATAACAATCTGTTAAACCAATAACAAATGTAATCTATTTTCATTGTTTCTACAAAGCTTCCGGACCCTGCCTCACCTCGAAACCTGTTTCCGAGCGGACAGGCATTCCAGAGGCAGATAGACCTTCGGCCGTGACCTTGAAAAAGCCCGGATAGCCCGGGGTGCGGACAGTCAGTTTTTTCGTTTCTCCTGGCTGCAACTCGCGAAAATCCTCGCCCCTGCCATCGACATATCCGATCGACATCACGTTGTTGTGGTTTCCCTGCCCGCTTTCCTTTGTCTTTCTCACCCTTTTGAGAAGTGCCCGTTTCCCATCATATAGGACCTGGTAGAAACCATCCTTGGCATCCGGCACTCCCAGATACTTCAGATTGACGAACCTCCCGTCCTCCTTGGTAAACCAAGGGATCTGTTCCCTGTCAGGAGTAACCGGCGAGAACTGCTCGGAAGGCTTGACATTGATCTCCCCGGCGAAGGCGTCTATGTCCACAAGTACATCCCGGTACAGCCTGCCGTTGTACACCACGCTTCCTTTCCGGAATCCCGTCGTGTCCCACATCGGAGTACCGATAATGGACGTTGTCAGGTAACGCTTGGACACCCTGCCCCTGAAAAGGACCGGTTTCGTGCCCCCGGGCCGGCCAGGGGAATCCTGTGCAACCCCCGTACAGCCATTTCAGGTCATCGACCGTCAATTCATCCTGCCAGAAAGGATTGTCTATGAAAACACAGCTCCATTGCCCGCCCTGACTCTTGTGGCAGGTGATGGCATTGGCATATTTCAGCTGCAGGGCGTTGAAATACTGGTCCTCCCGCACGGCCGCCCAGCGCTTCTTCTTGGTCTTGATGTCCGAATAATCCTCGTTGACACCGTTGTAAAGCATATTCTGCTGCTCATATGTAAGGGAAGCAGACTCCGATTCGAGAGTATCGAGGCAAACCTTGGCCACGATCTCCGCATCGTCATAATCAGGGAAAGTGAGCCTGGCATCGGCGAAACGGAGCCCGTAACGCTCTTCGTGGTTCCTGATAGAAATGAGTTTAGCTATATCCCCGTTAGCGATGTAATCCATCCCCTTGATTCCCTCGATGAATTGATAGCAGTTCTTCACTATCATCAGTTTCTCTCCCCTGACAAGAGGTTCCTCGTCATAGAACACCTGAGCCCGGATGCCGGCGTTGTAGCGGTTCGCGCGCTTGTTGGACCTGCACAACACGACTGCATCATCCTTGGAATATTCAGAGAAATATGCCTGGTTCAGGGTCTCCAGGAGTTCTCCGCCTGTGATACGGACCACATCGTCGAAACCCGCGGTCTCCAGACCCAGCTGGTCAGCAGTAAAAAACTCTTCCCCGGACGATATCATCTGCCTGAGGCGGGTCGCATTCCTCAGAATGCCCGATTCCTTCTGCTGGCGTACCACTTCGGTAAGGGAACAATACCGCACCCCGCCGAAGGAGTCCATATATTCCCTCGAAAGAGCCGGGGATGCATCCAGGCCGACCGGAGGCAGCTGGGCGTCGTCTCCGATCATTATCAGCCGGCAGTCGTTCCCTGCACGGACAAAGTCCACGAGATCCCTGAGCAAATCTCCAGTTCCGAATTGGGCGGTACTCTGCCGTGCCGGGTCATCGATCCCTATCAGAGAGACCTCATCCACTATGAAGAGTTTGTGGGACAGCTTGTTGGGAGCCAGGGAAAACTGGCCGAAGCCATCTGCGCCGACTGATTTCTGGCGGTAAATGCATTTGTGGATCGTCCTGGCAGGCTTCCCTGCATAAAGCGAGAGCACTTTCGCGGCACGTCCTGTCGGAGCAAGCAGGTAGCATATCTCTTCCTCTCCACCATCGTCCGTGGCCGGTCTTAATTCATCAAGGGAAGTTATGACTGCGGCGATGGCCGTCGTCTTGCCGGTACCGGCATAGCCGTTCACCACCAGGATGTCGGAATCGTCAGAGACAACGAAGTCCGCTATCTCCCGGAAAAGGTTGTCCTGATCGGACGTTTTTTCATATGGGAAATGCCTGTTGAACAGTCTGTAGAACCACTCGCTTCTGTCCATTTCCTCAGGCCGGATTTACTTGTTCTTCCGATTGAATACCATCATGACCACGGCAAGGACAGGATAGATTTCCACACGGCCGAGGAACATGTCCAGGGTGTACATCAGTTTGGCGCCGGCTGGTTCTGCGACGAAGCTGCTCGCCGTTCCGAGGTCTCCCACTGCAGGGCCTACGTTACCCAGGGATGTGAAGGTGGCCACGATCGCATGCATGCTGTCGGCTCTGAACAGGAGGCATACCAATATAGACAAGATGACCAGGACCGAATACATCGCGATGTAGAGGATGTGCGGAGAAAGGTCTTCCTGGCGGATGATGCGTCCGTTGACCCTGACCTCATTGACCGAGGCCGGATGGAGAACCCGCCTCAGCTGGTTCTTGATCTGCCTCATAAGAAGCAATGCCCTGTCCGACTTGATTCCTCCGGTGGTGGACCCAGCCATTCCGCAGACTATACCGACGAAGACCAGCAATGCTGACGGTACGACCGGCCAGGCTCCGGTGTCCGCTATTCCGAAACCGGAAGTGGATGCATAGCTCAAGACATGGAATGAACCCGACAGCGCGGCGGAGCCCCAGCTGCCCTCGATGCCGTTCGCCTTGAGCGAGACAGTTGCTACCGCACTGACAATGACCAGGATACCTAGGTAGAGCTTGAATATCTCGTTCCTGAAAGGCTTCAGGGACCTCGTCGCGATTGCAATATAGGTCATCCCGAAATGGATCGAAGAAAGCAGCATGAACACCATCGTGATGATGTCGATCGGCACCGAATCGAACGCTCCGATGGAAAGGTTCTTCGTACTGAAACCTCCCGTAGCAGTCACGCTCATCGCATGGTTGATCGCATCGAAAGGACTCATCCCCGCAATCAGGTAACAGACGAAGGACGCCATCAGCATTCCGAGATAGACGTTGGTGAATATGAAGACCGTCTTGTTCGCTCCGGACCTGTATTCCCTCTTGGAAAGGGAAGAAAGCTCAAGGCTGGTGAGGCGGAGCCGCATCTGGGAGGAAGTCGGTATGATCAGCAGGAGGAATACCACGACTCCCAAGCCCCCGATAAAATGCGTCGAAGACCTCCAGAACAGCAGGCTGTCAGGGAGGGCCTCTATGTCGTCAAGGATTGAAGCTCCCGTTGTCGTAAAACCGGAAACACTTTCAAACCAAGCGTTTACAATTGTAAAGGGGCCGCCCCAGAGGGCATATGGAAGCATCCCGAATATGAACGACAGAAGCCACGACAGGACGATGATCATGTATCCGTCGCGGAGAGAGATCTCTGGTGACTTGCGCACGAATATGAACGGGAAGATACCGACCGTGAATGTGATCGTGAAACTGATCAGCAGGGCGGCAAGTGCACTGTCATTGCCGTTCGCCACCGAAACCAATATCGACAGGAACATGAACAGCGCACTCACGAGCAGTGCGTAGCCGACATTCCGAGATATGGTCTTTACGTTCATATTCCCTCTCAGTTGGAGTTCTTGCTGCGAATGTCCGATATCCTCTTTCTCAGCTGCTGGTTCTCGTTCGTAAGCTCGGTGATTCCTTCGTTCAACTCAGCAAGCTGGTCGTCACCCTCGAAGGTATAAGTGTATTTCTTGTTGAAGGACCTGTAGTTGTTCAGTCCCGAAAGCATCTTGTAGATAGGATTAACGTAATACGCAAGGATGAAGAACAGCAGCATCAGGATAAGCAGGAGGCCCACCATGACGGCTACTGCCCCCGGGATGATGCTCCGGTAGAATCCTCTCTGGAACGTCTCGGAATTCTTCTTCAGGTCATCATAGATAGCTTCGTTCAGGACATCGATGTAAGAGTTCAGCCTGTTGAACTGAGGCTGAAGGCGGTCGAAATACCAGGTCCTGGTGTCGATGAAGTCTGAAAGAAGGACGTCGTTCAACTCCAGGGAAGTGAGCATATATGCCGAGTATGCGTACACCACCGAATCCGTGAGAGGCATCATCTTGGCCGATATGAGAGACTCCCTGAGCGAGTCACAATGGCTCATGAACTCGGACTGACGGAAATCAGGCAAGGTGCTCACAGACTCGTCTCCGATGACGGAAAGCAGTTCCAGGTTGTACTGGTTGCTGACTTCCGAGAGTTTCTGGGCGACGTTGATGCTGCGGATGTTGTCGGCTATGAGATCGGAGACATAGTCGCTCATCCTGGTGTATTCCAGGATGGATATGATGCTCGAAATGAGCAGAGTGACGGCAATGGCGCTCAGGCTTAGCGTCAGCTTCGCCCTCATCGAGAGCTTCCTTTCCTTTACCTTTTCCGACAGTCTCATAGACGATCAATCATTCCGGTTCAAATTACAAATATATAAAACGCTGCCATAATCCGCAAGGGCAGGCTGGAAAGGATATTCCCTGAAATACGTTGAATCCATATAGACAGCGAACGAAGTGAAGCTGCGGATGCCACGGGAAGCGTAGGTGGCTATGTCAGAGACGAATACATCCCCATTCCAAGGGAGGTTCACCGCCGGTTTCTTCCACCCGCTCGCCAGGGAAACATCCAACCAGTACTCAAGCACCACGGCATCCTCAGCCGGGAAAACCTCCAGGTTGGCGTCCAGGAGCCTCAGGACTTCTTCGTGCCGCATGGGATGCTTCCTGGATCCCGGAGCGGAAAGATCCGCAAGCGGTCTGTCCCACTGCCTGTCTATCGGAGCGAATTCCAGGAATATCCCGTCTGCCGGTTCCACCTTTCGAGGCGGCTCCATCGTCCCTTCATAAGCCAGATGCGCCAACTTCGCCTGGGGATCCACTTCCCTGATGGCCTCGATCATCCTGTTCTCTATCATCAAAGCCTGCTCCGAAGCTGTATATTCCTTGCACAGAGGGCATGAACAGACCGGAGAATTGTCATCGAGCCAGAAATAGTAACGGTGGTTGGTCGCAGGGAGCTCCCTGGCATACCATGCCGCCTTGGAAGCAATGATTTCCAAGGCCTTCTCTGAGTGGGCGCAGCAGTTGCGGTCAGGAGTCCTCCTGCCATATTCATCCATCCTGAACATCGTGGAATCCTCGGAGAACAGTTCCCTCGGCAGCAGCTCGCCCATCGCGTGGAGCTGGTGCTCCACATCCAGTCCGTACTTCGAACAGCCATCCAGGAAAGCCTTTCCTTCATCCGACTTCATGAATTCCAGGACCTGGGAAGGCCTGATATGGGTGCCTATGGTGTTGATCCCGCTTTTGAAAGCAATCGCAGGCCAGTCGTATGAGGCGAGGTCTTCGACGGAAAGGACCGCTCCCCTCATGGATCCATGCTCCTCCTTGACCACCTTCGCCTCGAAGAATACGTTGCGCTGGTGGAAATCCGCCTCTTCATCCGAAGTAAGTTTCAATGAATACCAGTTCACGGACCTGTCCGGCCTGAAGTCAGCCCTGAATGCCCCCATGAGGAAACCTTTCCGGTTGTCTATTCCCAGGTCTTCCAGCTCAGACCACGAAACATGTCCAGCTATTGAATACCCTGACGGGGTCATCCGGCGGGAACACTCCATGGTCTCGAAGTTCCAACCGTAATCGAAATCTCTGTAATAGGTACATTTATAGTCCATTACCCGGCCCATCGGGTCGATCTCCGCTCCCACATAAGTCTTGAGTTTCCCTGCAGGAGAGAAGAATATCTCCACCCTGTCCTCATATTCGACATCACGTTCATCCTTGAATCCTTCTTCCAAGGTAAGGGTGTTTTCCATGACATCGAACCGGAAGAAGAAGAGGCTGTCGGTCGCAAAGCAACGGAAACTGGTGCTGTCATCCATATCATCCCACGGGGCATGGAATACTTCCACAGGAGCAATGGCTCCCCAGACAACAGCATCAAGCAAGTCCTCCGTCTGCGGCTCTGCAGGGGAAAAGGGGATGCAGAAAGCATCAGCATCGATCTTGTTGCGGGAACAGGAAGCAGAAAGCACTACCGCAAGCAGTGCCGCCGGAAACAAGCTACGCATATTCATTCTTTCATTAAGCTTCAAGGTCATCTCCTGCCGGAGTAAGGGATTGAGGGATGATGGATTCCGGGCCCTGGGTCCTCCCCGAAGTCTTGATCCGCGCCTGGGATCTCTTAGGAGAGAGGCCCAGCTTCTCCAGCTTCTGGATCTTCTTCATCACGCTCTGGTTAGAATCCTTCAGCTTTGAAGTCGATTCTTCGAAAGATGACATCGCCTTCTCTAGCGACTCCCCTATCTTGACATAGTTGGCCATCCAACCGTTCAGCTGGCTCATCAGTTCCTCGGCCGTCTTGTACACTTCGGCAATGTTCTTCTCCTGGTTCGCCTGCTTCCAGGCCATCTGAATCATATTAAGCACGATAATGAGAGTCATCTGGCTTACTATCAGCACATTGTTATCCTTCGCAACCTGCCATAGCATAGGGTCTTCCTCGAGCATGAGGCGGAAAGCACCCTCAACCGGGATGAACATCAGGTTGTAGTTGACCTTCCTCCTGTCAGCAGGTATATAGGAAGCATAATCCTTGGTCTTGAGCTCGTCCACATGCTTCCTGACACTTTCCACGTGGGCCTTGGCCAGACGTTTCCTGTCCTCCACCTTCTCCGCGTTCATCCAGTCCTTGTAAGCATTGAGGCTGACCTTCGAATCGATTATCACTGTGGTATCGTCGGGATAGAAGACCATGACGTCAGGAATCATCGTCCTGCCGCTTTCGCTCTTGATCTCATGGCCGGAACTGTCCGTCATCACGCCCTGGGTGAAGAAATGCACCCCTTCCTGTAACCCTGAGTTCTTGAGCACGTCAGTAAGCAGCATTTCTCCGAAGTCGCCCTGGACTTTCGAATATCCGGTGAGGGCATTCGCCAGGTTCCTGGCTTCCTCCCCGACCGCATTGGAACGGTCCATCACTCCCCTGATGTGCTCCTTGAGCTCTGCATTCTGCTGGAGGGCTTCCTTGCGCGATTCTCGTACGGCGTCTCCGAACTCTGTGAACTTCTCGCGGATAGGCTTGAGCAGTTCCCCGATCGACTCGGCGCTCTGCTTCTTGAATACGGCACTGTTTTCGGCTGACAAGGCCTTGAATGCGTCCCTCATGTTCTCCAGGTCCTTTTCGTGCTGTTCCTTCTGCATCTTGAGGGCGTTGTCCTGCACTTCCCGCATCCTGGCCTCATATTCTTCGCTCGCGGCCAGCTTGCTCTCCACCGCCGCCTTTTCCGAAGACATCTTAAGGAGCCGCTCCTGGAGTTCGTCCTCCGCGTCTTCATATTCCTTCATCAGCCTCTGGCGCTCCCTGGAAGTCCTGACAAGGACGACGATCAGGGCAACGACCGAGACCAGAGCCACCGCGGCGGCTATATAAAGTGCAAGTTCGCTGTCCATATCAGAGGATGTTCATGGATTGTTCCCGGATCTTCTCAAGTTCGTCCTTCATCAGGACCACGGTCTTCTGGATGCCTGCATGGTTGGCCTTGGAACCGGTGGTGTTGATCTCACGACCCATCTCCTGGATGATGAATCCAAGTTTGCGTCCGGGATATTCCTCGCCGTCGATGGTATCCAGGAAATACTTGCAGTGCTGACGCAAGCGCACCTTCTCTTCGTTGATATCAAGTTTCTCGAGGTAGAATATCATCTCCTGCTCGAAGCGGGAAGGATCGACTTTCTGGCCGAGTTCGGCAAGGTTCTTCTGAAGTCTCTCCCGGACAGAGTCAAGCCTCTCCTTCTCGAACCCCTCCACCTTGTCTTCCAGTTCCATGATCTTCCTCACCCTGGAGGTTACGTCGGCATAAAGCGCCTCTCCTTCCTTCGACCTGTACTCGTTGACGGCAGCGAGGGCCTCGTCTATCGCCCTAGCCACCACAGGCCAGTTGTCATCGTTGATGACCTCCTGCCGGGAATTGTCCATCACGTCCGGGAAACGGAGGATAGAAGTGATGACCATGTTGTCCATCCTGGCCTGGTCTCCGAAATTCGCGGCACGGTAGCTGGTGATGTTGTTGCGGACGGAGGAAATCTGGTCGAAATACTCTTTGACCAGTTCGGTGTTTATCTTCTTGGCTTCGCCTCCGGCCTTCGGCTCGTAGGTCATGAAGAAGTCGATAGTACCCCTGCAGAGGGCTTCCGATATCTTCTGGCGGACCAACAGCTCCTTGTCCTTGGGGATCAAGGGTGTCTTTATGTTGGCATCGGAGTTCTTGCCGTTGAGTGTCTTTATCTCGATGGTGAGTTTCCCTGTCTCCAGGACGGCCTCAGCCTTGCCGTATCCGGTCATTGACTTTATCATCTTTCGATTCGTTACCATACAAATATAGTCATAGTTTTGCTATCTTTGGAAAGATATGAGAAAACTGATTATCATAACCACGATATTGCTCTCCGCCGCAACTCTGCGTGCCCAGGGCTCCAAAGAACTTATAAACAACCATTGGACATTCTCCCTCGGTGACGCTTCGTCCATGATGGGAGATTTCAGCCACGGCACAGAGTATTTCACCCACTTCGCCAAGGCTGCCACTTCCAGACACAGCAAGTCTCCGACCGATCCCGCCTTCGACGATTCCTCCTGGCAGAGAGTAAGCCTCCCGCACGACTGGGTGGTGGACCTGCCTTACAGCGCAGTAGCCAGCCACTCCCACGGGTACAAATGCATCGGTTGGAAATATCCCGGGAACTCCGTCGGATGGTACCGGAAGCATCTGACGGTCCCGGCGGAGGACAAGGGGAAGCAGGTCTGGATCGAATTCGAAGGTATATTCAGGGATAGCGAGGTATTCTGCAACGGGTTCTATCTGGGTCACGAAAGGAGTGGATATTCTTCCTTCTTCTACGACCTGACCCCGTACATCGACTACGGTGGGGACAACGTGATCACAGTGAGGTGCAATGCCTCCACGGAGGAAGGCTGGTACTACGAAGGTGCCGGAATATACCGCAACGTATGGCTGCACAAGGCCGGCCCGGTGATGCTGGAGCCATATTCCCTGAACCTCAACTGCGAGGACCCGGTGAATGCCCCGGAGTTCCGCTGTATCCTGGCAAACGAGTCGCTGGATCCAGCCAAGGTGAGTTCCAGGATCCGTTTCTTCGACGCGGAAGGGAATGAAGTCAAGAGCCTGGACCGCAAGTGGAGCCCTTGGGACCCATATCTTTACACCGTGCGGCTGGAACTGCTCTACGACGGCATGCTCTCTTATGAATATTCCTGCAGATACGGTGTCCGTGACATCGTATTCAGCTCTTCGGAAGGACTCAGCATTAACGGCAAGCCATTCAAGGTCAAGGGTGCGAACATGCATCTGGACCATGCCGGAGTGGGCGTCGGGGTGCCGGATGAACTATGGCGCTACAGGATCCTCAAACTCAAGGAATATGGTTTCAACGCCATCCGGAGCTCCCATAACCCAGCCTCGCCGGCGATGCTGGACCTCTGCGACGAACTCGGAATGCTCGTCATAGACGAGAACCGTGAGATCGGAGTCAACCGCGAGCAATGGTCCCAGCTGAAGAACATGATAGACCGCGACAGGAACCACCCTTGTGTCTTCCTGTGGAGCATCGGGAACGAAGAATGGGCCGTGGAAGGCAGTGCGAAGGGCCTGGAGATAGCCAGGAGGATGAACGGATTCGTCCACGGGCTTGATCCCACAAGGCCTTCAACCTACGGGTGCTCTCGGAATATTACCGCGTGACGGGAGAGGAGGAAGCCCTGGAACTCGCAAAGTCATTCTACCGGTGCATCGAAGAGCACAGTTTCGACGCCATGCACAACGGATATTCGGAAGCCTGCGGCAGGGACTGGAGCCCGATCGGGGATGTGCGCCTGTCCGACAAGGACCAGAATGATTCCAAGACCATGAACACCCACCTGCACATCCTGGAAGGATATACCAACTTATACAGGGTATGGAAAGACGAAGGTCTGAAAGACAGGCTCAAGAACCTTATCGGGATATTCACAGGACGGATAATGCAGGATGACGGTCATCTCGGGCTCTTTTTCGGGGACAACTGGGAGCCCCACTCCACTATGGTCTCCTACGGCCACGACATCGAAGCATCATGGCTGCTGAGGGAAGCCGCGGAGGTCCTCGGAGACCCTCTGGTCATGGAAGAAGTGAACTCAGCCAGCAGCAAGATAGCAGAGGCTTCGATGGAAGGCTGGTCCCCCGAAGGAGGGATGGTGTATGAATATGACCCCAAGTCCGGTCACAGGGACGCCGACAGGCACTGGTGGGTCCAGGCTGAGACTGTGGTCGGCTGCGTGGACCAGTTCGGGCTGACGGGCAACAGGATCTGGCTGGAAAGGGCCGGCATGGAATGGAAATTCATCAGGGAGAACCTGATATCCCCGGATGGGGAATGGTACTGGAGCGTCAGGGAAGATGGCTCCCTCAATCTTGCCGACGACCGCGCAGGATTCTGGAAATGCCCGTACCACAACGGGAGAATGTGCCTGGAAATGCTGGCCAGATTGTAAGATTGTCCGCTTTTTTGTACTTTTGTAAGTTATAATCAATCAAGAATGATGGAAGAGACGAAAAAACTGAATTTCCTTGAAGAAATCATCGAAGAAGACCTCAGGTCGGGAAAGGTTGACAGCGTGATGACGCGCTTCCCTCCTGAGCCTAACGGATATCTCCACCTCGGACATGCCAAGAGCCTGTGCATCAATTTCGGACTGGCTGAGAAGTACGGCGGCAAGACCAATCTCCGCTACGACGATACCAATCCGACCAAGGAGGACACCGAATACGTCGACGCCATCAAGGAAGACATCAGCTGGATGGGATTCCACTGGGACAAGGAGCTCTACGCTTCCGACTATTTCGACCAGCTCTACGAATGGGCCGAGGACCTCGTGAAAAGAGGGCTCGCCTATGTCGATGACCAGACCCAGGAAGAAATCAGCAAGGGACGCGGTACAGTGGACACTCCGGGCAAGGAAAGTCCGTACAGGAACCGCAGCGTGGAAGAGAACCTGCAGCTTCTCAGGGACATGAAGGCCGGCAAATATGCCGACGGGGAGAAGGTCCTCCGTGCGAAGATCGACATGGCATCTCCGAACATGATGTTCCGCGATCCGCTGCTATACAGGATCAAGCACGCTTCCCATCACCGTACAGGCGACAAGTGGTGCATCTATCCGATGTATGATTTCACCCACGGTCAGTGCGACTCCATAGAGCACATCACCCACTCCATCTGTACCCTGGAATTCGACGTGCACAGGCCGTTGTACGACTGGTTCATCCAGACCCTGGGAATATGGCCGAGCCA
>ONPI01000076.1 GCA_900319685.1 uncultured Bacteroidales bacterium | reverse complement strand
ATGAATCCCATGATTGGAATAGTCTCGTGTTATCAGTTGTAAAGATAACACAAATAGAGTTTATTTCAAAGGGATGTAGAGATAATAAAACGCCTGCAGTGCTGCTGCAGGCATCTGTATAGTGTGCATTGTAGAGTTTTTGTAGAGTTTACTTACAGAGCAATTCCATAGATGTGAACTGGACGGACATCCCCATCGACTCGTAGAAAGCTCTAGCCGCGGGGTTGCATTCCCACACATGCAATGTAATGTTGTGACAGCCCTTGGATGTTGCATATTCCTTCACCTTTCCGAAGAGAGCCTTGCCGATATGGCGACCCCTGGAGGCCTCATCCACGCAGAGATCATCAACGTAAAGGGTAGAAATCGGGTTCAAGCTCCCGGCGTCGGCTCGCTGCAAGGCGCAGAATACATATCCAAGTACGGAACCTCCCTTGTCATAGACGAAAACGGGGGTCTCAGGATTGGCGAAGATATCCAGAAGCTCCGCGTCAGAATACTTCTTCCCTTCCGGACGGAACAGGTCAGGCCGCCCATCATGATGAATCTTCAGCACCTGTTCCAGCAGTCTGTTCACCGCTTCCAGATCCCCTGGCCCGGCTAGGCGGATGACGGCAGAATCAGCCCGCTCCTCTTCGAACATCCTGTCGAAGACCTGCCTGAGCAAACCTTCATCCTCGATCATGTCCCGCAGCCTCTCGAGAGGCTCCTCGTTCGGAGACCCAGGGATGAGCAGATGCAGGTAGCCGCCACGGGCATATTTCTCATGCAGATGCGCAAGAGTCCTCTGCCAATGACCTTCCTTGTCCAGTTCCGGATAATGGGACATCCCGTATTGTATGGTCCTGCGGATAATGGTCTCCGGGACTATCAGGCGGTCCGCTTCGGCAACCAGCCTGCCGTAGATGCTTCTCGGGGCGGTCTTGGCGGATGCCCTGTGGTCTTCGGCCGCCTGGGCGATAGTCTCGATCTGGTCCGGAGAGAACCATTCCCTGAGCCTTGCGTCTTCCCTGATGATGCGGCCGCTTTCTAGATGGTGTGTCTTGCGGTCAACGGCAAGCCCGAGGTCATGGAAGGCGGCGGCAGCGAGCAGAATATCCTCGTCAATGTCGTAGTTCCGCCCCATTTCCATGGCACGTGCGATTACGGTGCGGGCGTGATCCTCCCTGTGAGCCTTGTCGAAGGAAGAATAGCGTGGGATGATTTCCCGCTCGATGTATTCCAGCAGAGACGTGTCCATATTCACAAGCAAATATACACAAATGCAAGATAATTATTATATTTACCATATCACTTATAACCGCGCCCGACATGAAGTTCCTCCTTTTCTTTTCGCTCTGTTTCGGCATCCTCGCCGGCAGGAACGCCACCACCGACGGATATGTGTATCTCGGTCATAACGAGGACCAGGGTTCCCCTGCGATGCTGAACATATACAACGTGCCCGCGAATGACTGGCGCTGCTCATACCTATGGTTCGAATTCCCGGGCCAGAAGGCCGGGGACAGTTTCGTCAACGAATATGGTGTCGGGATTACTTCCGACAAGTGCAAATCCAGGGAAGACAAAGCCACCGGAACCGTTATATACGAGGTACGGACCACCGTTGCGCAGAAAGCCCGCAGTTCCAGGGAAGCCGTCCACATCATCGGCGCCCTTGTCGAGAAATACGGCTACGGGGACTCCGGAAGGTCTTACCTGATAGCCGACCGGCACGAGGCCTGGGTCTGCGCCGTGGTCAAGGGGAAGCATTGGGTCGCCCAGAGGGTACCGGATGATGAAATCGCCACCATACCGAACTACTACACAATCGGAAAAATCAATCTCAAGGACACAGTCAACTTCCTGGGCAGCAAGGACATAGTCCGTTATGCAAAGAAACGGGGCTGGTACAGGCCCCGCAGGGACGGGGAGTTCAATTTCCGCCTTGCCTATTCCGATCCTGCCACCTTGAACAGCAAGAACAACCGTGACAGGCACGAGCTCGCCCAGATGACTTTCTTCGGTGATGCCATCCTCGGTGATGAGACACCGTTCTCCAGGAAGCCGATGAGGAAATTCCACCGCAAGACCTTGTCACAGCTCCTTACCGAAGAACCGATACGGCAGAAAACGACCGTCCTCACAACCGTATTCACGATGAATCCGAACTTCGCCTCGAAGAACGGAACCACGATATGGGTCGGGCTCCCGGGACAGGATGCGGCCAGCCAGAGCCAATGGACCATAGGCACGAAGTCGCCGGACTGCTGCCATCGCTATGCTACGGCCGACGAAGCCATGGAGAAGCATTTCAGCGACACAGGGAATTTCGAGGAGAAGTGGCCGAACCACTTCTATTGGCACTATCTCCACCCAGAGATGGACATAGATGTAGTCCCGCACGATTTCACCGTGTATGTCCCGAAACAGCCGTCAGTCGAATCGGAGAGGGACCTTACAGCCAGAGGTGACACCTACAACGACCATTTCCACGTCCTGGACGACCCTGAAAGAGGTCTTCTGTACGCATTCTGGACGCAAGGCTCGCACGAGGCGGGGAACGACGTCCACATCGTATTCACGAAGAGTTCCGATGCGGGACGTACCTGGGCGGAACCGGTGATGCTGGCCGGCTCCCCTTCCATGGCGGATCCGAAACCTGTCGCGACATACCAGCAGCCTATGCTGAGCCGCAGCGGCCGCCTCTACTGCCTGTGGGTCCAGGAGACCACCGTAAAGAAAAACCTGTGCGGAATCATGCGCGGGATGTATTCGGACGATGCCGGGCAGACCTGGTCAGAACCGGAAACGGTGCCGTTCCCGATACGGTTCGAAGAAGACCCCGCCGACCCTTCCGTTCCACCTCTATGGTGCCTGTGGCAGCGTCCGCTCCGCTTCGGCAGCGAAGGCAAGTTCATGGCCGGATGCTCCCGTTACGACCGTAACGACATCCCGAGGGTGGAATTCTGGCAATATGAGAACATCGACGAGGATCCGGAGGTCAGGGACATCAGGATTTCATTCTTCAACACAGGGAAGGAAGCTTTCGACGCGAAGTACGTAAAGAATGATCACGAATATATCCCTAAGGACGGATTGAGCGTGGAAGAGGCCTGCATCGTCGGTCTGCCGGACGGGAGGCTGTTCTCAGTCATGCGCACGTCCATCGGGCACCCTATCTGGTCCGTCAGTTCCGATGACGGAAAGCACTGGAGCCGTCCGGAAATCCTAAGGACTAAGGATGGCGGAACACCTATCCTGCAGCCGCGCTCCCCTTGCCCTATATATGACTATGCCGGCCCGGAAGCCAGAAGCGGAAGGTATTTCCTGATGGTACACGACACCTTCGACTTCAACGGGGTGATTTCATATCAGAACCGTGGACCGTTATTCAAGAGGGACGGGGAATTCGTACCCGGAGCGCATCAGCCGGTATGGTTCGGAGAACCCGAAGTCTTCTCCCCGAGGGACACCGGCAATTCATTCTATACCAGCTACACCGCCCTCGACGGAGAGGGCATCCTCTGGTACGGAGACCACAAATTCTATCTGTTCGGAAAGGTAATGGATCCTAAAGACTGAGGAATCCGGATATACCGTCCAAGTCATCCTTCGCGAATGACTCCTGGGCGCCAGTTACCAGGTTCTTCACATTGACCATCAGGGCTTCCATCTCGTTCCCTCCTGTGATGGAGAGGAACGGGATAGCCTTGCGGTCAGCATAATCGAACTGCTTCTTGAGCTTCGCAGCATCCGGATATACCTCGACAGCTATCCCCTTGTCGCGGAGAGCCTTGGCTACAGGAAGGATATATTTCATCTCGGCCGTGCCCATATTCGCGAAAAGCAGGGTGGTCGAAGTCTTAAGGTCCTTCGGGAATTTGTCCAGGCCCTTCAGGACATCATAGATCCTGTCGGCACCGAAACTGATGCCGACGCCGGACATGTCCGGAAGTCCGAATATTCCTGTAAGGTTATCGTAACGTCCTCCGCCACAAATACTTCCAATAGGAAAATCAAGCGCCTTTACTTCGAATATCGCGCCCGTGTAGTAATTCAGGCCACGAGCGAGGGACAGGTCTATCTCCACCGGGCAGGAAACCCCGGCAGCATCGATGAGCCCGAAAAGCTCCTCTAGTTCATCAAGTCCTTTCATGCCGGCTTCAGAAGTGAGTCCGGAAGCCGATCCGCCGCTCATCAAAGCCCTCATCGAAGCTATCTTCTCTTCGGTGGAACCGGAAAGGGCGAGTATCTGCCTGATGACGGCCACGGCCCTGTCATCCAGACCCTTTTCGCGCATCTCGGCCTCCACGTTGTCCAAGCCGATCTTGTCCAGCTTGTCGATCGCAACCGTGATATCGACAACCTTGTCCGGGAATCCCGATATCTCAGCAAAGCCGGTAAGGACCTTGCGGTTGTTGACCTTTACCAGCACGTTCACGTCCAGGAGGGAAAAGACCTTGTCGACTATCTGCACGAGTTCCAGCTCGTTGACCTGGGACTTGCTCCCGATCACATCCACGTCGCACTGGTAGAATTCACGGTAGCGGCCCTTCTGCGGACGATCGGCCCTCCACACGGGCTGTATCTGGAATCTCTTGAAAGGGAACGATATGTCATTCTGGTGCTGGACCACGAAGCGGGCGAAAGGCACGGTCAGGTCATATCTGAGGCCTTTCTCACAGACCTCCTTCGACAATGCCACGGAGTTGACCTGCCCCTGGGCATCCTTGAAGCTGTCCAGGTCGACCTTGCCGAAGGCATCGCCGGAATTCAGGACCCTGAACAGAAGCTTGTCACCCTCCTCGCCATATTTGCCGAGCAGGGTGGATAGGTTCTCCATTGCGGGAGTTTCAATCTGGGAATATCCGAACGTCCTGAAGACGCTCTTGATGGTTTCGAATATATAATTGCGTTCAGCCATATCCTGCTGGCCGAAATCACGTGTTCCCTTAGGGATTGAAGGTTTCTGGACGTTCATATCGCAAAGATAGTGATTTTACGGAAAATGCTTACCTTTGCGCTTATATCGGAAACGAAACAAACACTACAGACAATGGATACAAAAGAATTCTTCAAATGGGTGCTGGCCGTTCTCTGCGGACTGCTTATCTGGGGCATCGTCAAGTTCATAATGTTCATCATGATGATCGGCTCCATCGCATCCAGCGCATCCTCGGCTACTGGTTCCTCAGCTCCAATCCTGCCGAAAGAAGGGGTCCTGGTAATGGATATGTCCACCTTCGCTCTCGCGGAGCAGACCAGGGAAGACAATCCTTTCGGCTCTATTCCTTCCCTTCAGGACGGATCGGCGGTCGCCAGCATTGGCCTCCTGGATGCTGTCAATGCCATCCACAAGGCTGCCGAAGACCCTGGTGTCAAATACATCTACCTCAAGACCGACAACGCCGCCAGCAGTTTGACCTACCTGGAGGAACTCCGCAAGACACTCACCGATTTCCGCAAGAGCGGCAAGCCGGTGGTCGTCTATGGTGAAGCTTTCACATCCGGCAGCTATTACCTTGCATCCGTTGCCGACAAGATCTACACTACCAGCCACCACGGAGGAAACGATTTCTTCCTCGGCATCAGCGGCAGGATGATATTCCTCAAGGACCTGCTCGACAAACTCGGGGTAAACTACCAGCTGATCCGCCACGGCAAATACAAGAGTGCCGGTGAGATGTATGCGAAGAACGCTCCTAGTCCGGAAAATATGGAGCAGAACCAGGCAATGATCGACTCGATGTGGGAAACAATCGAGGAAGAGACCGCAAGCAGCAGGGACATCAGCGTGGATTCACTCAACTTCTTCATCGAGAACCTCACGATTTCTTACCCTGAAGACATGGTGAAGCACAACCTGGCAGACGGTCTCCTCTCCATGGAGGAACTCAAGGACAAGCTCGCTTCGCTTGCCTCTAAGGAGAAATACAAGGACGTCAAGTTCATACCGTTCAAGGACTATGTGACTGCCAAGGTCAAGGCCAACCCGGGCGCCAAGAAGAAGATTGCGATCATATATGCAGACGGCAACATCGTGGAGCAGGACGACCCTAACAATATCAGCGGTAACAGGTTCTCAAGCGTCATCGCCAAGGTACGCGCCGACTCATCGGTCAAGGCTGTCGTATTCAGGGTCAACTCCCCTGGCGGAACCGTACTCTCTGCCAACAAGATCAAGGAGCAGATCGACCTTACCAAGGCCGTGAAGCCTGTCATCGCTTCCTACGGCAACTATGCAGCATCGGGCGGATACTGGATCTCAAGCAACTGCGACCACATATTCTCCGACGCCACCACGCTCACCGGATCCATCGGATGCTTCTCGGCCATTCCTGAATTCGGCAAGACCCTCAAGGATATCGCACATGTCAACATAACTCCTGTCAAATCCCACAAGCATTCCGACATGCTGTCTCTGACCAGGCCTTTCGACGCCGAAGAGACACAGTGGATGCAGGATTATGTCGATGACATCTATACCAGCTTCGTGAACCTTGTGGCTGAAGGCAGAGGCAAGACATACGAATCAGTGGACAGCATAGCCCAGGGCCGTGTATGGACCGGAAAAGACGCTCTCAAGATCGGTCTCGTCGATGAGATCGGCACCCTTGAAGACGCCCTCCGCTACACCGCATCCGTGGCCGGCGACAGCGATCTGGACAATTGGAACGTAGTAGCATACCCTAAGCCGATGAGTTTCATGGAGCAGTTGAAGCAGCAGCTCGGCAAGGGCAACAAGGAAGAGGTTATGGTGAATGCATTCGCAGGAACGCCTCTCGAATACGTCGCCAAGACCCTTCTCGACTGGCAGAAAACCTGGACGAAGGGCAATGGAGACCTGGTATTTGCCAGGATGCCTTTTGAAATTGAGGTCAGATAATCCGAATACGGACATAGCCCTCCGGCCCCGGCGATCCGCCGCCGATCCTGACGGAACCGTCGATCCGCCTGCAAAGGAGAGCAAGGACATGGGAGCCTTCGCCAGCGATGACGAGGGCTTTTTCCTTGTCAGCAATGGACATTTTCAGGTCCACGAACATGTCGCTCAGTTTCTTCTTGCCGGTCATTCCCATAGGGCGCATCCAGTCCCCCTGACGCCACTTGCGGACGACGAATGGAAACTCCAGATTCACGACCAAGGTTCCCTCGGGCTGACGTGGGTCATCCGGAATGATGCGGTCCACGGTGAAAGCCACCCCGCACAATGAATACTCCCCTTCAGCGCCTACCACCACTTCTTCCGGACCCTCCCCGGATACGCTCGGGCGGGGCACGACCACAAGCGAATCACTGGTGGTATATGCCTCGAATCCATTGGTAAAGAATCGTTTCCCACTGATGGTAGCGCCTTCGGTGATAAGCTTAGTGATGTCCTCCATGACCGATGACGGGAAGCCGTACGGCTCGATAAGGCGGTAAAGGAGATACTCCCTGTGAGGAGCTGCCTGGAGCTTCGGAATCGAAATGCGGATACCCTCAGCATCCTTGCATGAAACAACCGGAGCATTCGAGGCGAAGAAATCATCCGCAACTTTCCGGACTTGTGCGAAACGGACAATGTCCGAATTCAAGGTCTGGATAAAGGCCGGATTGATCTTGCGGAATGAGGGGAATACTTCGTTCCGGATGCGGTTGCGCTTGTACGCCGGATCGGCATTCGTACTGTCCTCATGCCAGCGGATATTCCTTGAAAGGGCATATGCCCGGATCTCCTCCCGCGTGAATCCCAGCAGAGGGCGGATAAGGGAAGCCTCGCTCCCCGGAAGGGAGGAGTTATTGCTGATACCACAGGCCCCTTTCAGTCCCGTACCGCGTAAAAGATTGAGAATCAATGTCTCAGCATTGTCATTGGCATTGTGTGCTACCGCAACGGCAGCGTATCCTCCGGTGGAGCAAAGGTCTGCAAACCACGAATACCGGAGCTCGCGGGCAGCCATCTCGATACTGATTCCCCCGGCTTCCGAATAACCCTTTGTGTCAAAATCCTTCTTGAAGAAAGTCAGGTTGTTGGCTTCAGCCCATTCCCGCACGAAGATCTCGTCGGAATCGCTTTCCTCTCCACGGAGATGGAAATTGCAGTGGGCGACCGCCAGGTCAAGCCTGAGGGATGAATGCAGGAACAGGTCGGCCATAACCATGGAATCGAGCCCGCCGCTCACGGCGAGAAGCACCGCTCCCCTATCGGGAAGCAGCCCGGCCAGACACTTGTCGAATCGCTCCTGCATGGCCCGGAGCTATTTCTTCTTGCTAGCGAAAGTGTAAGTGAAGCCGAACTGGAGGGCTTCTGCAAGCTGCACGGCCCTGTGGCCGTCAGCGTGAGCCTCGTCAACTATGAGCACGGTGTCGTCGTAGATGAGGTTCGTGGTGAGGTTCAAGGAGAAGAACTTGTTGAG
>ONPI01000039.1 GCA_900319685.1 uncultured Bacteroidales bacterium | reverse complement strand
CAGGCGACCCATGATAGGATAGATGGAGAACTTGTCGGAACCGGAGTGGATGGAAAGCTTGAGATTGTCGCACATTCCGAACTCCTTGACGGCGAAATCAATCACCAGGAGGTCTTCCTCGAATTCCTTCTCGAACCTGGCGATGTCACCACGGTAATCTACACCCTTGTTGAAACGGCCCGTGAATTTTGGAGCGATCGTCTGCGCAGGGACTTTCTCGTCTGCCAGTGCAGCCAGGATAAACAGCATCTCCAGAGGGGTCTGGGCATCGTTGACTTCATCCATCGACACCTCGGTGACGAAATTGTCCGCACCCTTGACCTCGGCTATGTGACGGTAGATGCGTCCGGCTTCACGGACTGCGAAGAGGAAGTGTCCGGCTATTTCGCGTACCTTCTCTTCCGTCACCTCGAAAGGCTCGGCGATGCCAGGGATCCGCACCTCGCCGATGAAACGGCGGTTAGCCTCCACGAAGGCATCGACATCCTTCGGATCGGCCGGCTTGCCGATATAGTCCGCCACGTCGATCGTGAAGAAGTCGGAGGCTTCGATGAACCTGTCAACGTTGTTGAGATTGATGTGGTCGGCATCCACGAAATACTGGCCTGTGTATCCGAGAGCCTTGACGGCCGCGTCAGCTTCCCTGCGGGTCTCCATCGGGACCGTATTCACGATCTGATGCTCACGGTTGGACTTGTTCCACACCGGAACGAAGCTCACTCCGAATTCTTCTTCCGCCTTGAGGAGCGCTCTCAGCTGGGCGACGCCTTCGTGGGAGAAGCGGTCGCCGACTCCGAATGAATATTTACCTATTTTCATATAGCAGTGTTATTGATTATGCGATGTATGTACCGGAAACAGTATCACCTCCGTGGCCGGTCCAGTTCGTGTGGAAGAACTCTCCCCTCGGACGGTCGGTGCGCTCGTAGGTATGGGCTCCGAAATAGTCCCTCTGGGCCTGAAGCAGGTTAGCAGGAAGCCTGGATGTACGGTAACCGTCGTAATACTCGAGGGCGGCGGTGAGGGTAGGTGCAGGGACGCCGTTGGCAATGGCCTTGCAGACGACATTCCTCCAGCCCTGCTGTGCCTGGGCAAGTTTCTCCTTGAAGTATGGATCCAGGAGGATGTTCGCAAGCTCAGGGTCTTTGTCGAAAGCCTCCTTGATCTTGCCCAGGAATACGCTCCTGATGATGCATCCGCCTCTCCAGAGGAGAGCTATGCCGCCGTAATTCAGATCCCAGCCGTTGGCCTTTGCCGCGGCACGCATGAGCGTGAATCCCTGGGCATATGAAACCACCTTGGCGGCGAAGAGAGCCTTCCTCAGGTCCTCCAGGAAGTCGGCACGGTCTCCGCAATACTTCAAAGGCTTAGGCCCCTCGAGTATTCCGGAAGCCACCACCCTCTCGTCCTTCTGGGCGGAAAGGCAGCGGGCATACACCGATTCGCTGATGAGGGTGAGCGGAACTCCCTCGTCCAATGCTGAGATGGCTGTCCATTTGCCTGTACCCTTCTGGCCGGCGGTGTCGAGGATATAGTCGAGCACGTAGTTGCCGTCTTCGTCCTTCTTCGCCAGGATATCCCTGGTAATCTCGATGAGATAGCTGTCCAGGTCACCCTTGTTCCACTCCGCGAAAGTCTCATGCATTTCCTCGTTGGTCATGCCCAGGACATCCTTCATTATCTGGTAGCATTCGCAGATGAGTTGGATGTCACCGTATTCGATTCCGTTGTGGACCATCTTCACGAAGTGACCGGCTCCACCCTGTCCGACCCAGTCGCAGCATGGAGTGCCGTCGGCCACCTTGGCGCTGATGCCCTGGAATATCGGCTTGACGAAAGGCCATGCCGCAGGAGAGCCGCCAGGCATCATTGAAGGGCCCTTGAGAGCACCTTCCTCACCTCCGGACACACCAGTTCCGATGTAGAGGAGTCCCTTGCTCTCGACATATGCCGTACGACGGGCGGTATCCGGGAAATGGGTGTTGCCGCCGTCGATGATGATGTCTCCCTTGTCAAGGAGCGGGATCAGGCTCTCGATGAAATCATCCACAGGCTTGCCGGCCTTGACCATCAGGAATACCTTGCGGGGTGCCTTGAGGGATTGGATGAAGTCTTCGAGGGAATGGGCGCCGTAGAAGTTCCTGCCCTTCCCGCGGCCTGCCATGAAACGGTCGACTTTTTCAACCGTCCTGTTGAATACGCTCACATGGAAGCCCTTGCTTTCCATGTTCAGAGCAAGGTTCTCGCCCATTACGGCGAGACCCACGAGTCCGATGTCTGATACTGGTGTCATTATCTGTTGGTATTAATCAATTATCAATCATTGAATCTGTCCCTGTATGCCCATAGGCCGAGAGCAGGATTGGAAATGTAGTATATCTCCTCGCCGTCCGGCATGATGTTCCAACCGTCCTTCAGGCTGTCGGCAGGATAGCGGCGGAGCATTTCCTCAAGGTCCCCGTAAGCGAACCCGACGCTCTCTATCTCCTCCCTGCTCATCCCCGGACCAGGGCAGTAAGTAATCTTGAACCGACCTTCGGACGATCCGTGTATGAGATGGGCAGAAGCACCCAGGTTGTCCTGGAGGTCAGCATTCGCGCGAGTCGCCTCGAGGGTATGAGGAGTACCCTTGTAACCATATTTGCGTATCAATCCGTCAATGGTCCTGTCCTCTCCGAACTCTTTCAGGGCAGGAGCGAGGATAACCAGCTCGGCATCGTCCGCAAGGGCCATCCTGGTCCTGTAAACTGCCTTGTTGCCGAGCCATGTACTCTTGAACTCTTCCGGGTCAAGATACACTATGCACTTGCGGATCTCATGGTCCACCATGATGAAATTCGTCTCGAGTGAAAGCTCCGAAGCCTTCTCGAAACATTCGAAATCATCGCCTATGAACAGGCCTCTGGTCACCATCTTCCCGCTTTCATCGTCCTTGGCGCGGACGGTGAGGATATACACGATCGGAAGATCCTTGATGAAATGGGTGCGGCCATATTCGAGGACATCGCGGACAGGGGTCCGGGCACGTCCCATTATGCGCTCCATACCGTAGGACGCCCCCAGGAAATGGCTCTTGTTGATTCCCTCGGAGCCTCCCACTCCCACGAATATGTTCTTGGCATGGTTAGCCATACCTATGACCTCGTGAGGAACGACCTGACCTATGGAAAGGATCAGGTCGAAAGACGGATCGAGCAGCAGTTTGTTGACCTGGACAGGCCAGCTGTAGCTGACCCTCCCCTCCGAAACCTCTTCCACATAGGAAGCCGGGACTTCTCCTACCGTCACGACATCGTTGCGCCAGTCGTGGACCCGGAACTTTTCTTTCGGAATACTCCCGAACATCGAGGATATCTGCGCGTCAGTCATAGGGGAATGGGTCCCTAGAGCCGGCATGACGTCAGTCAGGGTGTCCCCGAAATAGTCATTGCACATTTCGGTTATCGGGCCTGCGAAGGAATTCAGGCGCGTGAAATCCGGAGGAATCGCCAGGACACGATGCTTTGGACCCATCCTGTCGAAAACCTCCCCGAGTATCGTCCGAATCTCTTCCGGACTTATGTCTCCGGTACTGGAACCGCGGGCGAAGTAAAGCATATCCCTACCTCTTTACCCTTGCATTGCCCTGCCATACACTCCAGACCTGCTCCTCGTCGGCAGGCTGGGCATAATCTGTCTGGAACGTCGTAGCCAGCGCACCGCTAGCCCATCCGAACTGGATCCATTTCTCCGGCTCCCATCCCTTGAGGATGGCATAGAGCAAGCCTCCCACGAATCCGTCTCCTCCTCCGATCCTGTCAAGGACGTGGATTTCCCTAGGCATGACCACCTGCCACTCATCTCCGGCAAGCATGATCGCTCCCCAGTTATGCGAGTTGGTATCGTTCACCTGACGCAGGGTGGTAGCGAACACCCGTGCTCCCGGATAGCCGGCCTTCACCCTGGTTATCATCTCCTTGAACCCGTCGATCTTGGCAGCGATGTCCTTGCCGCCAGCCTCAGGCCCCTGGATGCCGAGACACAACTGGAAATCCTCCTCGTTGCCGATCAGGATGTCGGCGACTGAACATATCTCACTGAATATGTCGTGCAGTTCCTTTTCCCTGCCAATCCAGAAAGAAGCGCGGAAGTTGAGGTCGAAGGATATGACGGTGCCGTATTTCTTCGCAGCACGGGCGATTTCGAGACAGAACTTGCCTGTGTCAGGGCTCAGGGCAGCGATCAGACCTGACAGATGCACGATCTGTACGCCCTCTTCACCGAATATCCTGTCAAGGTCGAAATCCTTCACGTTCAGGGTCCTGCCCACTTCGCCTGCACGGTCGTTCCAGACCCTCGGGCCCCTCGAACCGTAACCGCTGTCTGCGATGTTGATCTGGTGACGGTAACCCCAAGGACCGCCCTGAGGCACGTCCGGGCCCTCGAAATCCATCCCCCTGGAACGGAGGTTGGACTTGATGAATGCGGCGAACGGGCTGCCCTGGACGAAGGTGGTCAGCACCTTGACCGGCAGTCCCAGGTATGAAGAAATGCTCGCCACGTTGGTCTCGGCGCTTGTAGCCTGCAGGTGCAGGACATCGGATGACTGTACCGGCTGTCCGTTCTCCGGAGTGACGCGCAACCCCATGCTCGTAGGCACGAGAAGCGCATATTTGCAGTTTTGTCTCAAAGTAATATCCATCTCTTGTAGAATTTGTTCAAACCTTACTGTCACAACACTGCAAATATAGCAAAAAAAACCGTTTTGGCAAACGTTTGTATTTTTCCTCTATTCGATCGGCATCGAGGCTATCACCTTGAGGTTGACCTCGCGCAGCCGGGCCTCGTCCATCTTGATGATTTCCCGGTCGTAAGTCATCAGGCCGTTGACTTCACCCTCGACATCGGTGGTCTGGGTATATACCGCAGCACTGCACCCCTGCCTGATGATGAGCATCAGGTTATCAGCGAATCCTTCATATTCTTTCAGGACATCTTCCCCGCTCTTGTACTGGACATATCCCCAGTTCCTGTCCGCCTGCCACAGATGGCCCGCGACAGGGAAGCCTATACCTCCGTACTCTCCGAGCACGTTGATCATTTCCTTGTCCCACATCCGCATCGCCGGCCAAGGATAATGATGGTTGTCGAGGATATCCCCCACCCCGACTTCCCAGTTGCCGCCGGATGACTGGTTGACGAGCCTCGTCGGGTCGCAGGAATATGTGAAGGCGACCACGTCCTTGGTGTCGAACTGGCTCCAGGCCTCGTTGAAAGGCACCCAGACAGCTATGCACTGGAACTTTTTGAGCTGACCGATGATCTCGCCCCATTCCTTGTAATAGTTGGCCTTGGCCTCGAGAGTGGCAGGGAAATCGGTCCCTTCTCCGTAATAGTACATCCCCCAAACGTTCTTGCTGTTGCCGGAGAATGAAGGCATATCCTGCCATACGATCATTCCGAGGCGGTCGCAGTGATAGTACCATCTGGACGGCTCGACCTTCACGTGCTTGCGTATCATGTTGTACCCGAAATCCTTGGTCTTCCTGACATCGAACTCCAGAGCCTCGTCCGTCGGAGCGGTGTACAGGCCGTCAGGCCACCATCCCTGGTCGAGAGGGCCGAACTGGAAGATTGCTTTCCCGTTGAGGCCCAGCAACTTGGTGTTCTTGTTCTTGATATATGCTCCGACTTCGCGGATGGCCGTGTAGGCAGCCACCCTGTCGATTATCTTGCCGCCACGGAGTATCTGGATGTCAAGGCCATAGAGATACGGCCGGTCCGGAGACCAGAGCTTCGGATCCCTTACGTTCAAGGTAACCGTGCCGCCGGGCACGGTCATTCCCGAGGCAAGCACTGCATACAGGCCATCCTTGGCGACAGCTGCAGCCTGGGCACTCTCCGTAGAGTAGCCTATGCCGCCGTCCTTGAGGAAAACCTTTACGACGTCTCCTTCCTGGACACCCTCCGTGCTGACAGTCACGTCAACGGTACCGTCCTTTATGTTCGATACCACATCATAGTCGGTGATATGGCTCTTGGAGACAGGCTCCATCCACACGCTCTGCCATATTCCCGAGACGGCCGTGTACCAGATTCCCTTCGGATTTGAAACCTGCTTCCCGCGAGGCTGCAGGTCATTGTCCGTAGCATCCAGAACCTTCAGTACAAGGGTGTTGGTACCCCCGTTGACATACGGAGTCACATCAAACGAGAAATGAGTGTAGCCACCGGTGTGGGTTCCCACCAGGATGTCGTTCACGAACACATCCGCCCGCCAATCGACGGCTTCGAAATTCAGCATCAGACGCTTTCCTTTCCAGCCCCCCGGCACCTTGAACGTAGTCCTGTACCACAACGCATCATCCGCCTTGAGCTTCCGGCCGACGCCGGAAAGGGATGATTCCACCGGGAACGGAACAAGGATCCGGCCCTCGAAGGCCTCGGGCTTCGGATCCGCCTTACCGGTTATCGAGTATTCCCACAAGCCGTTGAGGGATTTCCATTCCGGACGCACCATCTGCGGACGGGGATACTCCTTGTGCACGTTGGCAGGAGACACTTCTTCCGCCCACCTGGTCCTGATCTTGTCGCCGGCCGGAGCCCATTCCTGCGCCGATACATGACCGGCAAGCAAAAGCACCGCCGAGCATAATGTGATAAGATTGAATTTCATCCTGATTATTTTTTGAAAGATTATATGCGTGTATATACACAAAGATACGCAATTATTTGCTTAAATTTGTGTGATTTGAACTAATCGAAAGAAAATGGTTTCCTTTATCATCAGCCTTCTGGCCCTTCTGGCAGGGTACTTCTTCTACGGAAAAGTCGTTGAAAGAGTTTTCGGGCCGGACAAGAACCGCCCCACCCCTGCGGTCGCCCATCCTGACGGAGTCGATTACGTCCCTATGCCTACCTGGAGAGTATTCATGATCCAGTTCCTCAACATCGCGGGTACGGGTCCGATCTTCGGGGCCATCATGGGAGCCAAGTTCGGCCCTTCGGCTTACCTGTGGATCGTTTTCGGGTGCATCTTCGCCGGTGCCGTCCACGACTACCTTTCCGGAATGCTGTCTCTCCGGAATGACGGATGCGGACTGCCTGTCCTGATCGGACGCTACCTCGGCAATGTCACGAAGAACATCATGCTCGTGTTCTCCCTCCTGCTCCTGGTCCTCGTCGGCGCCGTTTTCGTGTACAGCCCGGCAATCATCCTCGGCAGCATATTCGGGAGCGGAGGATCCCTTGCCATCCTCTCGTGGGTGGTCCTGATATTCTTCTATTATGTGATCGCCACGATGCTTCCTATCGACAAGATCATCGGCAAGATCTACCCTCTGTTCGCAGTGGCGCTCATTTTCATGGCCATAGCCCTCATGGTGGGCTTGTTCGTGAAATGGCCTTCCATTCCGGAATTCTGGGACGGGCTGGCCAACAAGGGGCCTGAAGTTGGATTGACAGGGCAACCGATATTCCCTTGCCTGTTCATAACCATAGCCTGCGGTGCAGTCAGCGGCTTCCACGCCACACAGAGCCCGCTCATGGCACGCTGCCTGAAGAACGAGAAGCTCGGAAGGCCGATATTCTACGGATCGATGATCACAGAAGGCCTGGTAGCCCTGATCTGGGCGGCTGTGGCTTCATACTTCTTCTTCGACGGAGGCGCGGCCGAATGCGGTTCCGACATCACCGCCTCAGCCCCGGCAGTGGTCACAGCGGTTTCCAAGAAATGGCTCGGCCTGCTGGGCGGTATCCTGGCAATCCTCGGAGTCGTTGCGGCACCTATCACCAGCGGCGACACAGCCTTGAGAGGTGCACGCCTGATCGTTGCGGACTGGCTCAAGCTGGACCAGCAGCCGATCCGGAACAGACTCAGGATCAGTATCCCTCTTTTCGTGCTGACCGGCCTGATGCTGTGGTTCAACATCACCAACGAAAATGGCTTCAACACCATCTGGAGATACTTCGGCTGGGCCAACCAGACCCTGGCGGTATTGACGCTCTGGGCCATCACGGTCTATCTGACCACTACGAAGAAAGGGTGCTGGTATCTCATCAGCCTATTGCCGGCCTGCTTCATGACTGCGGTCAGCGTCACTTTCATCCTGGTTGACAAGGTCGGCTTCAGGGTCAATACGGCAGCTGCCCCGTGGATCGGGATCTGTACTTTCATCATCGCCGGCATACTCTTCGCTATCTGGAAAAACTACTGGAAGAAGCATAAAGCGGAAACAACTAATAATTAATGATATATGTACGACTCCAATAACGGGCTCTGGATAGCCCACTGCGAAAAAGGGCCTCTCTCCATCGTAGGGAAGATGGCCAACAGGCACGGACTTGTAGCCGGAGCCACAGGAACCGGAAAGACCGTCACCCTGCAGGTGATGGCCGAGAGCTTCTGCCAGGCCGGGGTCCCATGTTTCATGGCCGACATGAAGGGAGACCTTTCAGGAATATCCCAGGCCGGAAGGACCAGCGGCTTCATAGAGAAGAGAATGCCGGAATTCGGAATCGAGAATCCTCAGTTCCAAAGCTGCCCTGTACGTTTCTACGACGTATTCGGCGAGCAGGGACATCCTATGCGCTGCACCATCTCCCAGATGGGACCACAGCTCCTCACCCGTATCCTCGGACTGACCGAGGCCCAGGAAGGCGTTCTCAACATCATGTTCAGGATTGCGGACGAGAGAGGCCTGCTCCTCGACGACATCAAGGACATGCGCTCCTGCCTGAACTATATCTCCGAGCATGCTGCCGAGTACTCCCAGATGTACGGAAACATCGCCACGGTGTCCGTAGGCGGCATCCAGAGGGCTCTCCTTACACTCGAGAACGAAGGAGCCGACAAATTCTTCGGTCAGCCTTCATTCGACATCTACGACCTGCTGGCCACCGAAGGCGGCAAGGGAGTGATGAGCGTACTTGCAGCAGACAAGCTGATGCTCAAGCCGAAGCTCTATTCCACCTTCCTCCTCTGGCTGCTCTCGGAGCTTTACGTAACGCTTCCTGAAGTCGGTGACATGGACCTTCCTAAGCTCGTATTCTTCTTCGACGAGGCCCACATGCTGTTCGACGACACATCGAAGGCCCTCACGGACAAGATCGAGCAGGTCATCCGCCTGGTCAGGAGCAAGGGTGTAGGCGTGTATTTCGTAACCCAGAGTCCGACCGATATCCCTTACAACATCCTGGGCCAGCTCGGAAACCGCGTACAGCATGCGCTGCGCGCTTTCACTCCTCGCGACCAGAAGGCCGTCCAGGTGGCAGCCGAGACTTTCCGGACCAACCCTGAGTTCAACACCTACGAGGCTATCACCAGCCTGGAAACCGGCGAGGCCCTGGTTTCCTTCCTTGACGAGAAGGGTGCCCCTAGCATAGTCCAGAGGGCAAAGATCCTCTTCCCTCTCAGCCAGATCGGTGCGATCAGCGAGAGCCAGCGGGACCAGATCATCAAGCAATCGAAGACCTACGGGAAATACGACAAACTGGTTGACCGCGAAAGTGCCTTCGAGACCCTGATGGCGGAGAAAGAGCGCCAGCTGAAGGAGAGCAAGGCCGACGAAGAGGAGATTGTCGAGAAGAAGGAGAAGAAAACCTCTTCGAAGAGCGGTGGGAGCAAGAAAAAGAGCACTTCCATGTTCGGCAAGATCACCAAGGCCGTCGTCACAGCAGTGACTGCGACAGTGGCTACGGCCGTCGGAAACGAGGTGTCCAGCAGGGTTACCGGCAAGAAGACCAAGACCTCCACGAAGGACACTGCAGGTAAAGTCCTCAAGAATGCCGCCAGTGCAGCGACAAGGACGATTACCCGTTCGATACTCGGAAATTTAGGCAAATAGCTTTGGAGTTCCAATAACTTGCACCACCGGGTGCTTGCTGCTTCGCAGCCCTGTACGGGTAAATGCACCCTTGTAGTGCAAGTTATCGGAACAGTCCGAAACTCTGAAAAAGTTTATTCGAAGAAGGAGAAGTGGACGCGCCCGTACCGCTTCTCTTTTTTGAACCTCGGATGGGAGACGAAAGAATGCTCGTCACCGTGTTCGAGGATGAAATAGCAGCCAGGATGCAAGATATCCTTTGAGAAAACCTTGTCCGGAAGGGTTTCAAGTCCTTCCAGGGCATAAGGCGGGTCTGCGAATATGATGTCGAACTTCTCGTGGCAGATATCCAGGAAATCGAAGACATTGTCCCGGACCATGGTCACATTCTCCAGCCCCAGGCGCTTCGCTTCCGTCTTGATGAATGAAGCGTTCTCGCGGGACATCTCCACTGAATATACCCTGGAGGCTCCCCTGGAGGCGAATTCGAAGGCTACGGCTCCTGTGCCGCCGAAAAGGTCCAGGACCTTCAGGTCCTCGAACTCATATTCGTTGTCCAATACATTGAAAAGGCCCTCCCTGGCAAAATCCGTGGTAGGGCGAGCCTTGTATCCTGCAGGAGGGTCGATTTTCTTCCCCTTCAGACGTCCTCCAATTATCCTCATAGTTTCTCCACAGCCTTGAAATATCTGTAGAGGGACATCTCCTCACTTTCTGCCAGAGGTGACCGGAAGAACACCGAAGAGACCTCGGGATTCATCTGGAGTTTCTTCACGGCCATGAAGAGGAAATACTCCGCGGTAGTGAAGTCAGCCGCACGGAATACATTGGACAGCAGGAGGTTCCCGCCCTGGGCGATAGCCAGATGGAGATAAGTTCCATCGTAGGATGCGGCTATCTTGTTGTATTCACCGATCCCTGGAAGGGCTTTCAGGAGATGGTACATCTCAGGCAGCCTCTCTTCCTCAGCGGAGCCTGCAGAAAAGGAATACACCAGCACAGCGGAATACTCCGGTATGCTGATGTATTCGACTTCTTCGTCTTCCTTCAGTCGGACGGTCCTCGCCAGCGCTTCGCGGGCGGAAGCGGGATCGAAGAAGGAAACCGGAATCAGAGCTATGCTACTCCCAGTTTCCGGCATTGTTGTTAGGTGCGGTAATGCTACCGACCTGGAGTCCTTCGTAACGTCCCTGATCCTTGAGCTCGGATACCATATTGACGATGAGCTGGTGGTCAAGGCCGTTCAGGATAGACTTCCAAGGCATCTTGGCTTCGAAGAGAGGGACATCCACACCTGAAACCTTCTTCACGATGGCATCCATCTCGATATTCTGCACTTCAGCAGGAACTTCGCCTTCCAGAGCGAACGGAATCTTGTCGAGATCGTCGACGTTGAAGTTATCCCTGCTCTTGAAGAGGGTATCCTTCACGGCGATCTTGTTCTGGATCTGGAATACGAGGTTCTTGTCTCCCTGGAGGTAGAGCTTGTACAAGCCGGCGTCGTTGATGCCCTTGTTGGCCCTCTTCACCTCGTTGGTGTGGGCGACTGCGAGGGAGTCATCCTTGGATCCTACCTGCATGAGGACTACCATCTGGCCATCCTTGTAGAACTGCTTCAGGGTGTCGAAAGAAGCTGTGAACCTGTCGTTGACGCCCTTGAAGGCGACCTGGAGTTCACGGATGTCCTTGAGACGCTGTACCGCCACTTTCTTCCTGGCCTCAACTTCCTTGTTGAACCTGACAGGCTGCATTACGCCGTCGATGATCTTGTAAACGATGAAGCAGGCGCAGAGCGCGAGCAGGATGCAAAGGATTGCTTTTAGTGCTTTGTTCATTATTCTGGTTTTTTATGATTTGCTTTAAAGTGAACGCACATCGCGTCAATTCTGGACAAAGTTAGAAAATTGATTTATGAAATGCAATATAATATTTGTAATTTTGCACTTGCAAATGAACAGCATCAAAGCCCTTGACAGACTGGCTGGAGACTCTTCCAGCATCACGATAACCGTCCATATCCACCCTGACGGAGATGCCATCGGGAGCGGTACCGCCCTGATGTCCTACCTCACGGAATGCAGGGGGAAGGATGCCGTGCTTGTCGTGCCCGGAATCGTTCCCGAATCCATAGCCTTCATCACCGAGAATGTGCCGGAAGGACGGATACTGGAGTACGGACTGGATCCGGAAGGGGCCTGCAGGAGGATCCGTGAAAGCGACCTGCTGTTCTGCCTGGACTGCAACTCATATTCCAGGACCACTCCGGAAATGGAAGGGCTGCTGCGTGCTTCCTCCGCGAAGAAGGTTCTGATAGACCACCATCTCAATCCCGAGACCGAGTCGTACTCGCTGGTGTTCTCGGAGACTGAGATTTCTTCAACCTGCGAACTGCTGTACACGATCCTGAAGCGAATGCCGGACATCGGAGGGAAGGTGGAGAACCTGCCTTTGACCAGCCTGAACGCCTTGATGGCCGGAATGACCACCGACACCAACAATTTCGCGAATTCGGTCTGGCCGGGAACACTTGAGATGGCTTCCGAACTGCTTGCCGCCGGGGTCGACAGGGACGCAATACTCTGCAACCTTTACAACAGCTACCGCGAGAACAGGCTGAGACTGATGGCGCACCTCGTAGGAGAGAAGATGAAGATCACGCCACAGGGAGCCGCCTACATGATCCTGGACAAGGAAACCCAGGAGAGATTCGATTTCCAGGAAGGCGAAAGCGAAGGGTTCGTGAATATACCCCTTTCCATCAAGGATGTCATCATGAGCATATTCCTCACGGCCGAGGAAGACAGGTTCAGGGTGTCGCTGCGCTCCAAGAGAGGTATCTCCGCCAACAGGTTCGCGATGGAATACTTCAACGGCGGAGGCCATGAGATGGCAGCCGGAGGCAAACTGCCATACGGAACAGGAATGGCTTCTCCGGAGGACGCGGAGGCATACATATTGAAGGTATCCGGATTGTTTTTGAAGAAATGAGAAAGTCGCTCTGCATATCCGCCGCCGCTGCGGCCGTGTGCCTCCTTGCCGCTTCCTGCGGGAAGGAAGCGCTGAAGACCACCTACGGCAAGCAGGAACAGTACATAGAGTCGATCGTGGAGAGCCTCAGCAAAGACGATACGGTCAGCGTGACCCGCAACGAAGGTTCCGTCCGTGTCACCATTGCCGAGGGGGAAGGTGAAGGATTGCGCGAAGGCGGTGCAGTGTCGTTCTACTATGCCGGGTACTTCATCAGTTCAGGCTCACTGAGCCCCGGCAACGTGTTCGCCACCAACTACGACACTTTCGCGGAGTCCATAGGCTGGGCCGTATCTGACTCGACCACCTTCGCCATACAGACCGTCGATCTCTCCGAAGATGACCTCGTGGAAGGTCTCAGGAACGGGATTATCGGGGTCAAGGGCGGCGAGGAGTGCTATGTGCTTTTCAGCGGGAAGCTTGGCTTCGGCAGCAGGATTGTCGGAACTATCCCGAGGAACTCCGCGTTGGCCTACCATTTGTGGATAAAGAGCGTCAGCAACAATTAGAAAACAAGGAACAAATGAATATATCCAACAGAATAACCGTAGTTTACGCCATCCTCGCCGCAATGGTGCTTGCCGCTTCTTGCGCCAAGGAAGGTACGTCGGAACTCAACGCAGACAACAAGGCGTATTTCGATGCGTGGATGAAAGTCAACCACCCGTCCGTCTCTCCGACCGGACTTGGAGTGTACATCATCGACGACCAGCCCGGGACCGGCGCGGTGATAGACGACGATGTGCTGTACATCCGCTGCGAGTATTCTTCCATGGACCTTGACGGCAATTACACAGGAACCACATACGAGAGTATCGCAAGGCAGGTCGGGACGTTCTCGGCAGACACCTATTACGGTCCCGCATGGGTTTTCAACCTCAAGAGCTACACCCAGGCCGGCATCCTCGAGATGCTGCGCGGCATGAGGGTCGGTGGCACCAGGACCGCTGTCATCCCGGGATGGCTCAACGTCGCCAAGGAATATGACACCGCCGAACAATACCTGAAGAATTGCACCGGAGACAACAGCATCTACACTATCCATATCGACGACATCACTGACGACATAATGCAGTGGCAGGTGGATGCCCTCGAGAAATATGTCGCCAAGAACATGGAAGGAGTGGATTCCACCATGTTCGGGTATTACTACAAGCAGGTCAATCCCCCGTCGGACACGACCACTTTCCCGAAGGACACCACTTTCTACATCAACTACACCGGCCGCCTGCTGGACGGAAAGGTGTTCGACACTAGCATCGAGGACACGGCCAAGGTTTACGGGCTCTATTCGGCCAAGAAAACCTATGCACCGAAGTACGTCAACATGAAAGAGAACTTCAAGGACATCACGATGGGTGCGTCTTCGAGTGAAACCGGTTCGACGCTGGTGGATGGTTTCTCATACTGCCTGTCCAACATGAA